>JAGSHB010000078.1 GCA_023954815.1 Myxococcales bacterium
GCCGCCCGCCAGCGCGTCGCGGCACAACCACGCGCCGGCCCGCCCCGACGACCCGCCCAGCACCGTCTCGCGCCGCACCGGGACGTGCAGCGCCAACAGTCGGGCGCTCCGTGCGTCACCAGCCGGCGCCACGTACGGCACCGCGCGGCCGGGTCGACACCAGCCGTAAGACCAAGAGCAAGCGCCCCGACGCACGCGGCATCCCGAAGCGGGTCGATACGCGCCGCCCCCCCGGTAATCGCCCCACCCCCCGCGGTCGCTAGGTATCAAAGCGGTTCAGTGCGCCGTCCTCCTTTGGGCGGCGCGCTGCCATTTTTGGCCCCTTTCGCCCATCCGTCCGCTGGGCTAGGCTCCCGCGCTCCCCACCCCTGTTTCGCCTAGACAGCCACCCCACCGAACGAGGAACTCCCATGTCAAACGACCTGAAGCAGGCCGAGGTCAAACAGCTCGGTCTGTTCGCTGCCCTCGCCTCCCTGAGCTATGTCTTCTGGGTGGTTGGCGGCATGGAGATGATCGAGCGCCTCGCCTATTACGGCGTCAAGGCCGTCGCCACGCTGTATGCCAAGGATCCGGCCAGTAAAGGCGGCCTCGGCATCACCATGAACGAGTTCGGCACGATCCTGATGATTTGGGCGCTGATTCAGTCAATCATCCCCGTATTTACAGGCGGATTGTCAGATCGATACGGTTATAAAGAGACCATCGCTGCGTCGACGTTCACCAAAATCATCGGCTACCTCATTATGGCGATGTTTGCGTCTTACTGGGGCTTTTTCGCGGGCGCTATCGTGCTTGCGACCGGTACGGCCATCTTCAAACCGGGCATCCAAGGCACCCTGGTCAAGTCGACCACACCCGCCAACAGTTCAATGGCGTGGGGCGTGTTCTATCAGACGGTCAACATCGGCGGCTTCATGGGTCCGCTGCTCGCCGGCTACATGCGCAAGATGGCTTGGTCCAACGTATTTTACGCCTGCGCCGCCATCATTAGCCTCAACTTCCTGATGCTGCTCATCTACAAGGAGCCGGGCAAGGACGAGCGCCTGCAGCGCGCCGCCGACATCAAGGCTGGCAAAATCGAGCAGGACAACCTCATCACCGACAGTCTGCGTGAGTTGGCCAAGCCGCACGTGTGGCTCTATCTGCTCATTTTCTCAGGCTTTTGGTTCATGTTCAACGCCCTGTTTGACGTCTTGCCCGCCCACCTCGACGACTGGGTCGACACCCGTGACATCGTCGCTAGCCTCTTCGGCACCGGCGGCACCGACAGCGAACTCATCAAGTTCTTCGTCGTCATGAACAAGGAGGGCACGGAGATCTTGCCCGAGGGCATGCTCAACCTGAACGCCGGTCTCATCATGCTGACCTGCTTCTTCTTCGCCTACCTCAGCGGGCTCATGCGGGCCACGTCATCCATGGTCGTCGGCACCTTGCTCGCTACCATCGCCATCTTCCTATCGGGCCACAGCACGGCAGGCTGGTTCTCAGTCATCGCCATCTTGACCTTCTCGGTCGGCGAGATGATGTCGAGCCCCAAGTTCTCCGAGTACATCGGAAACTTCGCGCCATCGGACAAAAAGGCCATGTACCTGGGCTTTTCGCAGATCCCGCTGGCCATCGGTTGGACGTTGGAAGGCAAGCTTGGCCCCTGGCTCTACGATCACTACGCGTCGAAGGATCGCTTCGCTCGTGAGCTCATCGGCGAGCGCAAATTGCTCGACCCGGAAGCCATCACCAAGCTGCCCCAGGGTGAAGCGTTCGATAAGTTGGTCGCTCTCACCGGCGAAGACCCCTTCCAGCTCACCCAGTTGCTGCACGACACCCATAGCGTCGACATGGTGTGGAACATCATGGGTGCCATCGGCATCATCAGCGCGATCGGCATCTGGTGGTACGGCAAATGGGTACTGACGCTCGCCAAGAGCGAATCATGAGCACCACGGAAACTAACGCAAACGCGGAGATCGCCGACGAAGGCCTCGTAGAACAGCTCAAGCACTTCTCGAAGCCCTACTGGATCGCGAACGTCATGGAGATGTTCGAGCGGCTGGCCTACTACGGTCTGCGCACGGTCTTGCCGATTTACATGGTCCTCAGTGTGGAAGAGGGCGGCCCGCAGTTCACCCACGTACAAAAGGGCGTGATCTACGCTTGGTGGGCGGCTGTTCAGTCCGGTCTTCCGATCTTCACGGGCGGTTACGCTGACCGGTACGGCTACAAGCTGACTGTTGGCGTCTCGATCGCCATCAAAGTCATCGGTTACCTGCTCATGGCCTACGCACTTGAACTCGCCGCGCTCATCAGCGGTGGGGCCAGTGTCGGCGTCCCTGGTCACGCGGTCTCGTACGTAACTTTTGGCGTCGGCGCGATGTTCCTCGCCGCTGGCACCGCTGTGTTTAAGCCGGGTCTGCAAGGCATCATTGCCGTCAACCTCGACAACAAGCGCGCCTCACTCGGCTGGTCGGTCTTCTATCAACTGGTCAATGTTGGCGGTTTCTTGGGACCGATCCTCGCCGGTGTGATGCGACTCATGGCCTGGAAGTGGGTCTTTATCTCCTGTGCGGTCATTGTCAGCCTCAACTATCTGTTTCTCCTGACTTTCGAGGAGCCCGCTGGCAAGAATGTGCAATCCAAAGACGATGAAAGCGTGAGCTTCCTGCGGGTCTTCTGGAATAGCTCGGTGGGCATCTTGGAGCCCCGTCTCTTCGCCTTTTTGGTCATTTTCAGCGGCTTTTGGATGATGTTCCACCAGCTGTTTGACCTGCTGCCCAACTTCATCGATGACTGGGTCGATTCCCGCGGCGTCATCGATTCGGTGGTTCGGCCCGTCTTCACCGCGTTCGGCGGTCATATCCCCGAGCAGTGGAAGGGCAACCTACCGCAGGAGTACATGATCAACGTCAACGCGGGCATGTGCATGCTACTCGCGTTCATCATCGGCTACTGGACAGGCAAAATTCGCTCCATGGCTGCCATGATCAGTGGGATTATGGTCAGCGCCGGTGCGATCTATGCGCTCGGTCTATCCGACAATGGCTGGTCTACGATCTTGGCGATCGCCGCGTTTTCTATCGGCGAGCTCATGGCCAGCCCCACCAAGATGCGTTACTTCGGCTCGATCGCCCCTCCCGGCAAGAAGGGCCTGTACATGGGCTACATCAACGCGACCGGCGGCATTGGCTGGGCGATTGGTAGCCATATTGCAGGCAAGATGTACGAGGCCGATGGCGACAAGGTCGTGCTCGCGAGACGCTACCTGGTCGATCACCTGCATCAAGACGCAGCCCAGGTCGCAGCGCTGGCCAAAACGGCCGTTATTCCGCGAGTCGGTGAGCTACTGCACAAGACGGCTGAGGTGGATGAGCACGTTCGCCAACTGCTCTGGGAGACCTATCAGCCGCAACGGATTTGGTCGCACTTTGCGATCATCGGTCTCATCTCCATGGGCGGCCTCATCCTCTTCGACATCGTCACCCGTAAGAACCTGGCGAAGGATCGCGAGTGGGCCGTGTTGTTGGGACTCACGATCCTGACCAGCTCGCTTTGCTACAGCTGGGTGCACGGCCTCATCTTTGGCGGCCTAATGTGCATCTGGATTCTGCTCAAGATCAACGCGCCGAAGACCCTACCGAACTAGCAGCGTGCGGCGTAATTAGACAGCGCAACACGCGACCGAGATGGCGACAGCGTCGCTGCTAACTGCTCCCCAGACGGCCCGCGCTACGCTGCCAACTGCACGCCAGCCTCCAGAGTACGCAGAGAGGCGGGCTCCAGCGTCTCAATCCGGTGCTCCTTGCTGGCGTGACGACGGCGAGCGGACGGCACTTCTAGCGGGCGACCGAAGCGATCGAACTCCTCCCGCGCACGACCGAAGCGGGTGTCACACGCAGAGCAGGCCCAGCGCGGCTCGTTGCGACCGTGATTGACCGGGCCGATGACCACCTCACCACGGCGGGCCTGTGCATAGACACTTGCAGCGACCATGCCGTAGCGAATCGGCACCCATGCCGAGGGTTTGGCGCCACAGCACGGACACATGCTCCGGCGAAGTGCTGGAGAAGAAGCGCGGCGGTTGGTGTAGGCGGCGAAGGGTCGAGCGGCGGGTTGGGCGACGGTCATGGCGAACTCCTGGACGTTCCTTGCGGAATCTCTGCGGCTGACTACCTGAACAGGTGTACACCTGAACAACTTGATATGCAAGTTCAGTGCTAAATAGGACAGTCTCTGTCCTATACGTTTCACCAAGGCGTCACCTAACACAGCCAGACGCGCCTTGCCGCTCCGGTCCACCTTCTGTATCTTCCGCGCGCGCTCGCCGGTGTGATCCGGCGTTAACCCGTAATTCGTCGCGCCATCGGCAAGTTACCCGATTTTTCGGCCTGCGCAGCACCTACTCGGAACGTCACACTTGTGGCACGGAGTCATTTATGGGGATCAGCAGCTACGGAATCGAGCATCACGGCCTCACGCCCACCGGCGAAGTCCACTGGAACCTTGAAGTTCCGGAGCTGATCGAAAGAGCAGTGCAGCGCCGGGAGGGCAAACTCACCGCCCACGGCGCCTTCGTGACGGAGACCGTTCCGCGCACGGGCCGCTCGCCAAATGACAAGTTCATCGTCCGCGAACCCAGCAGCGAGGAGCGCATCTGGTGGGGCGAGGTCAACGTCGAGACAACCCAGGAAGTGTTCGACAACCTCAAGAGTCGCGTCATCGGCTATCTCAACGGCCAGCCTGAGTTGTACGTGCAAGATGTGTACTGCGGCTGGGATCCGGATGTGCGTCTGAAGGTCCGGGTCGTCAATCACAACGCCTGGCACAACGCCTTTGTGCACAACATGTTCGTGCGACCCGAAAAGAGCGCGTTGGCTGATCATGTACCCGATTTTACGGTGCTGCACGCCCCGCATCTCAGCGCCCGCGGCGAGTTGGACGGCGTCAGTTCGGACGCATTTGTGATCGTTCACTTCGCAGAAAAGCTCGTGATCATCGGCGGTACCAAATACGCCGGCGAGATGAAGAAGTCGATCTTCAGCGCGATGAACTACTACCTGCCGGCGCAAGACATCCTGCCGATGCACTGTTCAGCCAACACCACGGGCGACAACACGGCCATCTTCTTCGGGCTGTCTGGCACCGGGAAGACCACCCTGTCGGCCGATCATGACCGCGCGCTGGTCGGCGATGACGAGCATGGTTGGGGCCCCAACGGCGTCTTCAACTTTGAGGGCGGATGCTACGCCAAGATGATTCGCCTCAGCGAGAAGGCGGAGCCCGAGATCTACGCCACCACGCGCCGCTTCGGCACCATCCTCGAGAACGTGGTGCTCGATGACGACCGTGTACCTGACTTCGATGACGGCTCGCTGTCCGAGAACAGCCGGGGCAGCTACCCGCTTGAGTTCATCGACAACCGTGTCCACGACGGCGTCGCTGGTCACCCGCAAAACGTCGTCTTCCTGACGTGTGATGCCTTTGGCGTGTTGCCCCCCGTGAGCCGTTTGACGCCTGAGCAGGCTGCGTACCACTTCATTAGCGGCTACACCGCGAAGGTTGCGGGCACGGAGATTGGTATCAAGGAGCCTGTCGCCACATTCTCGGCGTGCTTTGGCGCTCCTTTCATGCCGAGTCACCCGATGGTCTACGCAGATCTGTTGGTCAAGAAGATGGCCACCCACGGCGCCACGGCCTGGTTGCTCAATACAGGCTGGTCGGGCGGGCCCTACGGCACCGGCGAGCGCATGAGCATCGGACACACCCGTGCCCTGCTCAATGCGGCCCTCGATGGCACATTGGACGGCGGCGAGTTCACCGTGCACCCGACATTTGGCGTGGAAGTACCGACCAGGTGCCCTGGCGTACCAACCGAGATTCTCAACCCGAAGTCGACGTGGACCGACGCCGCTGCCTACGAGGACTACGCCGCCAAGCTGGCCGGGCTGTTCGCAGAGAACTTCGTGCAGTTCGCTGAGGGCTGTAGCGAGGCGGTCAATGCCGCCGGCCCGAAGGTGCAGGGCTGATGGCCCGGCTACGCCGTGTGCCGGTACTGCGGTGGACGCTGGTGGCCGTGACGCTGGTGGCCGTAGGGCTACTGGTTGGCCCGATCAGTGGTATGGCTTGGGCGGATGCGGCAAAGGGCGCTGCGGCGCAGCCTCCCAAAGCCGCGGGCGCGTCGATCAAGATCGATGAAGCGCCAGGGAAAGGGCGACCAACCGTCGCGGCTGCTGCCGCTGAAGCTGCGAAGTTGACGCCAGAGACGATCGCCACCCAGGCAAAACCCAAGGGCTTTCGCTACAGCATCTTACGCGATGTGTGGGTCGACGAAATCGCAGCGACGATGCTGTACGTCAAGAAGAATAAGCGGGCCAAGACAACCAAAGCCGTGCCAATTCCGAAAGATCGCAAGCTGCTCGACAGCTGCATCGCAGGCGGGACGTCGGCCGACCTGAAGCGGTCTACTATCATCACCGTCAAGTTCGATCCGAAAGGGGTCGTTCGGCCGCAGATCGTCATCGCCAAGCAGGTAAAGGTGGAGACGCTTCACGGCAAGGTGCTCGATATTGGGGGGCCAAAGCTGTATTTGGCCTTGGACGATCACAGCAAGCGTGGTTTCGCAGTAAAGACCTACGCCGACTGGAATGAGGTCGTTCAAAATGGGCAAGCCACCGATCTGAAGCGCGGCGCAGCCATCACCGTGGTGTTCGATCCCAGCGGTGAGCAGGGGTTGAAGATCACACTCGACAAGCCGCCATCAGCCACCGACGAAGCCAAGAAGTCCGATGGCGGCTGCGGCTGCTCTGCGACCAAACCTCGCTCGTCACACGCGCCGGTGGGTGCGGCTTTACTGATCGTTGGATGCGCGGCGCTCTGGCTGCGTCGCCGACGGGCATAATTGGCTGCGAGGCCGACGGGCACAATTGGCTGCGACGCCGTCGGGCATAGTTCAACACCACATCATTGCGACGGAACCCGGTCTCGCTTGACACTACTTGGCCATGGGTTCGATGCTGCGGCGGCATTTGTGTCTACGGCGCCCCATTCTGGCGCCCTCGGTGGAGCGCCCCATGGCCCAAGATCCGCAGTTTGAGACCCTCGTCGCAGCGATCACTGCCCGGGTTCGTGAAGAACTCGGCGGCAAGTCGAACGGACCAGCGACGCCCACCAAACCGTGCTCAGCTGGCAAAGGCCAGTGTACCGGTTGCGGCTGGTCGGTCTCCCGCCGCCCGCACGACACACGTAAGCTCATCGATATGGGTGCGTCCCGAGTGGCCGCCAACAGCAACGGCCTCGACGCCAAGCTGGTTCGCGCCGATTTGGCCGGCTACATCGACCATACG
This sequence comes from Myxococcales bacterium, assembly GCA_023954815.1. Classification (GTDB taxonomy): domain Bacteria; phylum Myxococcota_A; class UBA9042; order UBA9042; family UBA9042; genus UBA9042. The sequence continues at coordinate 7,335 of JAGSHB010000078.1, forward strand.
CTGCTCAAAGCGCGTGTCAGTCGAGAAGAGCTCAAGAAGCTCTGCAGCGAGGCGGCGCAGTACAAGTTCGCCTCCGTGTGCGTGAACGCAGCCAATGTCGCCTTCTGCGCCCGAGAACTGCGCGGTAGCGGCGTGCCGGTCTGCGCGGTGGTTGGGTTTCCGCTGGGTGCCACGACCCCGAATGCCAAAGCCTTCGAGACCCGCGAAGCCGTGCGTGCTGGCGCCAGTGAAATCGACATGGTCATCAACATCGGCGCGCTCAAGTCCCGCGACTATGCCCTGCTGCAAGAAGACATCAGCAAGGTCGTCGAGGCGGCTAAACCAGCTATCGTTAAGGTGATTATCGAGACTGCTGAGCTCACGCACGACGAGAAAGTCATCGCCTGCGCCCTCAGCAAGATCGCCAACGCCGCCTTTGTGAAGACATCGACCGGATTCGGTCCTGGCGGTGCCACGGCAGAGGATGTCGCCCTGATGAAAGGCGTGGTCGGTGAAGAGCTGCAGGTCAAGGCCTCTGGTGGCGTTCGCACAGCAGACGATGTCGACGCGATGATCAAAGCTGGCGCCACCCGCATCGGAGCGAGCGCCTCCATCGCTATCGTGCAGGGCGCCAAGAGCAAACGCGGAGCGAAACGAGGCGCCGGCGGATACTAGCGCGGCGCCAAATTTCGATCTTGAGCACCAATACGCTATGACTTTGATGCCTACTGCACGGTCACTGGTGCCCGGCTCGCTGTGTCCACAGAAAGGAGTACGCGATGAATCCGCTTTCGGCGCGTGTGCGTCTCCGACTCAATCACCTACGCTTCATCACTTTCAGCGCCCTGCTCATCGGGCTCGCTGCCCTGGCGATATCCGGCTGTGGAACGGACGGTGATGATGGTGGTGAGCCGGTCATCACGGACCCAAACCATCCGTCGGTTGACCCCTTCGCGGACCTAGAATCCGGCGTTATGGCGCGCTATGAGCTCGACAAACCGGATTGGCACGCCCAGCCCTTTCCTTCAGATTTACGGCGTGATGCGACCACCGGGCAGCTCGATCTATCCGGCTTTCCGACGCCGAAAAAGGGTAAGCTCGACGAGCTGCTGACCCAATACATGAACCTCGGGAAGAAGAGCCTCGACGGCTGGTCCATCCAGCCGACGATCTATGTGCAGCTCGATGGGCCTATCAACAAAAAGCTGCTGCCCGATCCCAAAGAAGCGATGAGCAGTGACAAAGCAGGGATGATGCTGGTCAACATCGATCCGGCAAGTGCGGGATACGGCGAACGTCTACCCTTGCGCTGGAAGTTATCTCCGGAGACAGCCGGAAATCTGCTGGCGAAGAATATGCTGATGGTCCAGCCGACGTGGGGCACGCCCCTGCGCCCAAAGACGACCTACGCGTTCGTGCTGAGCCGGAAGATTCGCGACAACGACAACCGCGTGTTGGCCCGGCCGCCCGCGCTGGCAGCTGCCATCGATCATCTCACTGGGGTGAGCAAGACCGCGCCGACTGGCGCCGAGGAAAAGCTGGCCGTTGTGCTCACTCCCCTGTGGAAAGCGATCGAGGCTGAAAAGGTGCCGGTGCATCCGATGGCCATCGCCGCAGCGACGGTGTTTACGACCGGAACGCCAACCGCCGAGCTGCAGAAAATTGCGTCGTTTGTCCGCAAGAATGTGACGCGCAAGGCCGCGAAGGACTGGCAGCAGTCGAGCAAGAAGCACGACGGGTATCGGTTGTATCGCGGTGTGTATTCGGGGCCGAACTTTCAAGCAGGAACGCCGCCCTACATGACGGTGGGTGGTGGTTTCGAGTTTGACGACAAGGGCGATCCGAAGGTGCAAGCGACCGAGCAACTGCGGATATCCATCGCGGTGCCTGACGATCGAAGCCAGGCGGTGGGTGGGCTGCTTCCCGTGGTCATCTACAGCCACGGTACGGGCGGCTCCTACGAGAGCTATCGCGGCGGCAAGCTCGGACCCGGCAAGCTATTGACCCAGAAGGGCCTCGTCGTCATCGGCATCGACCAACCCCTCCACGGGCCTCGCGCTGGCAAGGCGCTGTCCAAAAACGCGCTGTATCTGGCGTCCTTCAATTTTCTGAACCCCGCTGCGGGTCGCACCACGTTTCGCCAAGCCGCGTTGGACAATGTGCACCTCATCGAGATGCTGCGAGACGGCAAGCTCGATATCCCGTCGACCGTGAGTCACGACGGTAAAGCGGTGCAGCTCGACTCGAACCGAATGTTGTTCATGGGCCACAGTCAGGGCGGTATCGTTGGTCCCTTGCTCGCGTCTGTGGAGCCGAATTTTCGGGCTTTTGTCTTCTCCGGCGCCGGTGCGGGCCTGTCGCTCACGGCCGTCTCTCGTAAGGACATTGTCGATTTTCCTGCGCTCATTGAAGCCAAGTTGAATTTGGATGAACACGAGCTGAGCGAGTTTCACCCAGCAGTCAGTCTCATTCAGTTGCTGGTGGATGCGACCGATCCGCTTGCCTACGCCAGACACGTGTTCGCGCGAAAATCCGACAAGCGACCGCCCCACGTGCTGCTGACCGAGGGATTGCTGGACGCAGCCACTCCCGCCCCGACAAGTGAAGCCCTCGCCGCGGCCATGGGGCTTGGTGTAGTCAAACCGGCCGCTCATCTCAACGAAGCGATGGAGGCCCTCGACACGCCGATTTTGGAGCGTCCGGTCACCAACAACCTCACCTTCGGAACCCATGGCGTCACGGGGGTCGTCTCGCAGTATCCCAAGGGCGATCACTACGTCATATTTGACGATCCGAAGGCCGCACACATGGCCCGCGATTTCCTCTTCAGTGTTGCCACCACGGGCGAAGCGATCATCGAGTGAGGCCGTAGAGCCGTTGGGCATTACAAACGATCGCGGTGGCGAGCGCAGCCGGCGATTTGCCCAGAATATCAGCCGAAAAGACGATCAGCTGAGCCATGTCTGCCAGCGCGTCTGCCCACGAAAGACCAGCGCTAGGCCAGTCGGTTTCCACGAGCAGATGGTCCGCTCCGACCTTTGCGATCACGTCTGCAAGTCCAGCCTGATCGCGCTGCATCCTTGCGGGATGCACAGACAAGTGAAGGCCCAGGTCCAGATAGGGCACAACCAACTCGGCCGCGCCTCCGAATCGATGCACGACACCGCCCACTGGAGGATGGGCCGTCAGCGCGCTCAGGGCGTGGCCGTGCCAACCCACGACATGCAGCACGGTCGGCAGTTGGTGCGTGCGGGCGATCGACAGGCCGCGATGGAATTCCGCGAGTTGAGCCGGCAACGCGATCTGCTTGCGGATCGATCGGTCGAGACCGATCTCCCCGAGCGCCACAACCCGCGGGCGTGCGAGCTGCGCTGTGACCTGCAACCACGCCGCTGGCCACGCGTCAGGTGGATGCTGGGCCAGCCACCAGGGGTGAAGACCCACTGTGCGGTAGAGATTGGCCGACAACCCAATGCGCTGGGCTGCGCGCTGATCCCGCTCAGGACCATATCCAGCAGAAATGGCGCCCCGGAGATTGGCCAGCGCGAGACCAGCGACGACATCGCGCTCGGCAGCGGTGGGATCGTCGAGGTGAACATGGTGGTCAAACAGGGGAAGTGCGTCGGACATGGTGGTCAGTGTGAACGGCTCCACGGCCGTCGTCATCTCACCCGGACGAACAAAAGAGACGGAACCATTGAATCTCCCGGCTCAGGTAGGCGTCTGAGGAATGCACCAGGGCCCCGTTGGGTTGGTGCATGGACAACCCGCAGTCGCGCGCTTGACCCAGTGCCCCGCGCCGTGCGATCACCCCGCCCCCACGGAGGACGGAACCTATGCGCAAACTCATGACGACGCGACTGATTGTGACCCTGCTTGCCGCAGCGACCCTGCTCGCAGCGACCCCCGCTTTTGCGGCCCAGAACATTGCGGTCGTTGACCTGCAACGCGTGCTCTTGTCGACCAAGGCTGGCAAAGCTGCGAAGCGTAAGTTTGAGGGCATGCAAAAAAAGAAGCGCAAGGCCCTCAAGCGCCGCGACAACCAGCTCAAGAAGCAAGAAAAGGCCCTGATGCAGGAGCGCCGTACGATCGAGCAGACGCTACGCAGCAAGGGCGCCAAAGCCGCCACTCCTGCGCTGCAGCAGCGGGCTCAGATCTTCCAGCAGAAGGTGCAGACCTTCCAGAAGGAAGTGATGTTGTTCCAGCGCACGCAGCAGTCAGCGCTCAAGGAGTTGGCCAAAAAAGAAGCCCAGCTGCTCAAGCCGATTGAAGACAAGATCAAAAAGCACATCAATGCTATCGCCAAGGCCAAGGGTTACTCCCTGGTGTTGAGCCGCGTGGCGGTTGTGTTCGCGGTGAAGGCCGTGGATATCACCGGTGAAGTCACCAAGCGGATGAATGGCAAATAGGAGCCGACGCTCCAACCCTTCCGCTGTCGCGAGCCGTGTTGGGTTCGCCGCGGTGCTGCTGCTCGTCTCCCCCGGTTGCAAGCGTACCGCTGACGCGCCGTTGCCCCAGCAGGCCCTGTTTCCTGACGTGGTGCACGCGCCTCCCACCCCGACTGTGGGCGAGATCGTGCGCGCCGAGTTGATGACGGCCACCGAGCCCGACAACACCAGAAATACGGCCCGAAAGCTCCCACACAATGTGGTCGTCACTGGCACCTTGCGCGCGACGGACGATACGCCGAAAGGAAAAGGGCGCTACCGCAAGCTTGATGACGACTGGTTTGAGCTCGCCGCGAGCGATGATGATCTACAGGTGGCGCGGATCGAATTGCGGGACGCCCCCAAGTGTGCGCGGTTGGATGTTTTTGGCCGCAGCAATCGTCCGCTCAAACGAGCGCCCTGGCACCGCGGTATTCGACCGGTAGTCCCGAGTCTCCGGCTGGATCGGGGCCCCTACTGGATTCGCGTTCGCTGCTTGGTCCGGCGAGTCCCGCGCAAGGGGCGCGCGGTGCAAACCGGCGGCAGCTACCGTCTCGCCATCTCAGCCCGGCCGCGACGCATGGATGAAGAGCGCGAGCCGAACGACAAATTCGGACCGGAAACCGTCGTGGTTGCGCATGGCCAGACGGTGCAGGCCACGCTGGCTCCGCGCGGTGACGTTGACGTCTTTCGGCTTGATTTGTCGGCCGCTGAGCCGGGTGCAGCGCAGATGCTGAGCATCAATGGTGCGCCCGGGGTCAGCCTTGAAGTCGCCCTCCTAGCCGACGGGCAGAACGACCCTATTTTGCTGCGCAAACCGCGTCGCGGCGCGGGTGTGCTGGTGCCCAATCTAGACGTACGGCGCACGGGCGGTGCAGTGACGTTACGGATACGTGCGCTCGGGGGTCAGGCCCCGGATGCGCCGTACGCTGCGACGGTCCGGCCCCTCATGCCCAACGGCTGCACCGATCAGCAGGTGTGCCCGGAGAAGGTGCCTGTAGAGCGTGAACCCAACGACACCCGCAGCGCCGCCATGGGGGTCAAGGCAGGCTCCTTGATCAGCGGTGTGCTCGATGGTCGAGGCGATGAGGACTGGTTCGCGATCGATGGCCAGCCGGGCGATGTGATGCAAGTGTTTCTGCGCGCCCCCGAGGGTCTGGCCGTACAGTTGGCCGCCAGTGAAGGCGCGGCTCCCTTTGTGACCATTCAAGGAAAACCGGACGGGGCGCGCGTCACCCTCCCAGGGTGGAAGACGAGCAAAAGACGTGTCTGGGTACGCGTCTCAGGCGTCGACCAAGCCGCCGACGCTACGGCGCTGTATTTTTTGCGCGTGCGCTTTGAATCGCTCCCGCATTTTGAGGACAGCCAGCGCGACGGCCAGGCGCTTCACGACGACGGTGACGGTACGTTGACGCGGCACGGGGTGTTGCTCCCGACCGGGGATACGGACACCTTCACCCTGGACTGGAGGACGCGCGGTGGGCCATCGAACGCCGTGTTCGCCTGCAAAGGCGATGGCGCGCCGGGCCTGCTGTGCACGCTGACCGACGAAGCAGGCAAACAAATCGCGCAATTGGTCGCACCGGACGACGACAATCAGATTCGCATGCCCCTGCAGCTTGCGCCTGGCCTGTACCACGTGACCATCACCAGCCGGCAGCCGCGCCCATCCATCCATCCATTCGACGTAACCATCGAAGACGGCGGGCTGCTGCCGGCGCCGCTCCCGACCAGCGTCACTGGCGCCCACGGGATCAACTCGGAGATGCTCGGCGGACCAGAGTCCGTAGCGCCATCTGGTCAATAACACTGCATATACAGCTCATTCGCTGCCTACCTAGCCATGGCAGTCGAGCGCCAATTACCCCATCTGGGTAGGTGGAGGGCAACGATGGATTTGCGCGCGCACAGCGGCAGACCTGAGGCTGCTCAGAGCAAGTAGGGAGGGTCCCCGGAGCGCGATGTGACGGGGCCGAGAGCGCGATGAGATCGCGATCTGCGGCGCATCTGTCGTGGTCCATCCGCCGGGCCGGTAAGACGGTCTCTGTCGGCCGACGACGGTCCCCATGTAAAAAGCCTGTCACAGCTTGGGCACACGACGCACTGCGCCTTGACCGCATAGTGCAGAGGTTCTACCCAGCCTTGTCTCATCGTCGTCACCTTGTCGTCCGTTCGGACGAATCGGCAGGTAGCCATGCACACCCACTCGACAGCCCAGCCCCCGTCACAGCCCGCATTCCTGCCCGCTGATTTGGTTGAAGCGCTCAAATACGTACGCGAACCCATGCATGTGGTGCGCGACTCGGCGGGCCGACTCGGCGTGAATTTCGGAGGGCAGACCCAATCCATGTCGACAGTGACCACCCTGCCGCCGATGTTCCCGGAGTGGCTGGGAGACCGCGCGTTCTGCGAACAGACCGGGTTGCGATTTCCCTATGTGGTCGGCGAAATGGCCAACGGCATCGCCACGATCGAGATGGTGATTGCGGCTGGCGAGGCCGGAATGCTGGGCTTTTTTGGCGCTGCTGGCTTATCCTATGATCGCGTCGAGGCGGCGGTGACAACCCTCTCGCAGCGCGCTGGTGACCGTTTCCCTTGGGGCGTCAATCTCATCCACTCCCCCAACGAGCCCAGCCTTGAAGAGCGCGTGGCGGCCTTGCTCATCGATCGTAAGGTTCCGCTGATTTCCGCTTCCGCATTCATGGGGCTGACTCCGGCCGTCGTTCGGGTCGCCTATGCAGGAATCCACACCGATGCCCGGGGCCAGGTCGTCAGGCCGCGCACGCTATTCGCCAAAATCTCACGACCTGAGGTCGCTCGGCGTTTCCTCTCGCCCGCCCCAAGCGATCTGCTCCAACAGCTGGTGACCCGCGGCTGGTTGACCGCTGCGGAGGCTGAGTTGGCCAAGCACCTTCCCGTCGCTGAGGCCCTCACCATCGAAGCGGACAGCGGCGGTCATACCGACAACCAAACCCTGACAGCCCAGTTTCCATCCATCATCAGCGTACGGGACGAACTGGCCGAGAAGTTCGGCTACACGCGCCCGATCCACTGCGGCGCGGCTGGTGGCCTCGGCACGCCATCGGCCATTGCAGCCGCGTTTTCGCTCGGTGCTGCCTTTGTCACCACGGGCTCTGTCAATCAGGCGGCTGTAGAGGCGGGGCTGAGCGAGGCAGGCAAGGTTCTCTTGGCCAAAGCAGACCTCGCCGACGTCACCATGGCGCCCGCGTCGGACATGTTCGAGCTCGGAGTCGATGTGCAAGTGCTGCGGCGCGGAACGATGTTCGCTGCGCGGGCCAAACGACTGTACGAGGCGTACAAGGCCTACGACGCCATCGAAGACCTGCCGCCCAAGCTGAAGGCGCGCATCGAAAAGGACACACTCCGTGCCTCCTGCGAAGAAATCTGGGCGGAATGCGAGCGCTTTTGGGCCGTGCGAGATGCCGACGAACTCGCCCGGGGCCAGCGCGATCCAAAGCACCGCATGGCGCTGATTTTTCGCTGGTATCTCGGCAAGGCCAGCCGTTGGGCGATCGAGGGAGACCCGAGCCGCGTCGCCGACTATCAGATCTGGTGTGGCCCCGCGATGGGCGCCTTCAATCGCTGGACTCAGGGTTCATTCCTCGCCGATCCAAAGGAGCGCACGGTCGCTCAAATCGGCCGAAATCTGCTCGAGGGCGCAGCGGTGATCACCCGAGCACAGCAGCTGCGCGCGATGGGCGTGGCCGTACCAGCCGCGGCTTTCGACAGCCGCCCGCGACCATTGCGCTAGCGAACTGGCCGGCGTTCTGTGGCGACAGCCCTGCACGCCACCGCACAAGACATCACTGCCCTAGACGCGATTGTCGCGGCAGAACAAACGAATCCGGGCCCAGCCCGCGACCTGAACGAACACATTGGAGCCATCCATGACTTCTCGTACCCAGACTCCCATCGCCGTCGTCGGACTGAGCGCCCTACTCCCCGCCTCGCGCAACGTCGCCGAAGCTTGGCGCAATATCGTCAGCGGCGCCGACCTGTTGACCGATGTCCCAGACGGTCACTGGCGTATCGAGGACTACTACGACGCCAACCCCAAGGCGCCGGACAAGACCTACGCCAACCGCGGCGGGTTCTTGCCCCACGTCGACTTTGATCCCATGGGATTTGGCGTCCCTCCGTCCATCATGCCAGCGACCGACACGTCGCAGTTGCTTGCGCTGATGGTTGCCGAACGCTGCCTGCAGGACGCGACCGGCGGCGATCTCGACGGCCTCGATCGAGAGCGCATTTCCACGCTGCTCGGTGTCACCAGCACGCAGGAGCTGCTCGGCACGATGAACAGTCGCCTCCAGCGCCCGATCTGGGTCAAGGCGATGCGCGAGGCCGGTCTCCCAGAAGCTGAAGTGCAAGACATTTGCGAACGCATTTCCTCTCATTACGTCCCTTGGCAGGAATCGAGCTTCCCAGGGCTGCTGGGCAACGTCGTGGCCGGTCGCGTCGCCAACCGTTTCGACTTGCGCGGAACCAATGCCGTGACGGACGCAGCCTGCGCGAGCTCGCTCGCTGCCCTGCGCATGGGGATCAACGAGCTCGAACTCGGCCATGCGGACATGGTGCTCGGCGGCGGCGTCGACACGATGAACGACATCTTCATGTACATGTGCTTTTCCAAGACGCCGGCGCTGTCCGCTTCAGGGGACTGCCGGCCCTTCTCGGACTCCGCCGATGGCACCATGCTCGGCGAAGGCCTCGTAATGTTCGCGCTGATGCGCCTGGAAGATGCGGAGGCCCAAGGGCGGACCATCTACTCGGTGATTCGCGGGCTGGGCTCGTCATCCGATGGGCGTGCCAAGAGCGTCTATGCGCCGTTGGCGGCCGGTCAGGCGCGCGCGCTCCGCAGGGCCTACGACGCCGCGGGCTACGGACCGGAGACGGTCGAGTTGGTCGAGGCCCACGGAACGGGCACCAAAGCTGGTGATGCCGCTGAGTTTGCGGGCCTAAAGATGGTCTTCGAAGGCACGCGGGACGACCACCAATGGTGTGCGCTGGGCAGCATCAAGAGCCAGATTGGCCACACCAAGTCCTCGGCGGGTGCGGCGGGCATGCTCAAGGCTGTGTTGGCCCTGCACCATAAGGTGTTGCCGCCCGCGACGAAGATCACGCAACCGAACCCCAAGCTCGACATCGAAAACAGCCCATTTTACTTGAGCACCGAAGCGCGCCCGTGGATTCGCAGCGACGACCATCCACGCCGCGCTGGCGTGTCCGCCTTTGGCTTTGGTGGCAGCAACTTCCACATCACCATCGAGGAGTACACCGGCAGCGCGCCGCAGCCCGACCGGGTGCCTGGTTCGCCGAACACCCTGTGGTTGATGTCGGGCGCCGATGGTCAGTCGATCCTCGCAAAGATGAAGGCTGCATCTGGGGAGGCGCACGACTTCCTGCACCGCGCCGCGAGCTCTCGCCAAACCTTTGACGCGACGCAGCCAGCAAGACTCGCAATCGTCGCGGCGAATGACGCCGACCTCAGCGCACAACTGAGCGCGATCTCCGCTAAACTGACCGCAAATACAGCCTTCAGCACCCCAAAGGGGCTGCACTTTTCGGTGGGCGCGCCCATCGGTGAGCTCGCTTTTGTATTCCCCGGCCAGGGCTCGCAATACGTCGGCATGGGCGCCGATCTCGCCATGGACAACGACGCGGCCCGTGCTGTGTGGGACCGAGTCGCCGGTCAGCAATTTGGCGGCCAAGCGGTGCACCAGCTCGTCTTCCCACCACCGTCATTTGCCCCTGACGGTAGCAAGCAGCAGACCGCAAACCTGACGGCCACCGAGTGGGCCCAGCCCGCGATCGGTACGTGCAGCCTCGCCCTGCTCAACATCCTCAACAAGCTCGGCGTGAAACCAAAGATGGTGGGCGGCCACTCGTACGGCGAGATCAGCGCGCTGCACGCCGCGGGCGTTCTCAGTGAAGACGACCATCTGCAGGTCTCGCGCAAGCGCGGTGAGTTGATGCGCGATGCGGCCGGTACGCCAGGCAGCATGACCGTGGTGACCGCCGATGCGGACAAGGTCAGCGCGCTGCTCGCGTCTTGGCAACTCGACGTGGTGCTCGCCAACCACAACAGCCCAACCCAGGCCGTACTCTCTGGCCCGACGGATGCCATCGCCGAAGCCGAGACGCGCCTCAAGGCGGCCAATCTTCGCTTCAAACGACTGAACGTAGCGACCGCCTTCCACAGCAGCGTGGTGAGCGCGTCGGTGGCGCCTTTTTCCGCCTATTTGGCAGATGTAGCGTTCGCAAAGCCCGAGATCCCGGTCTACAGCAACAGCTTCGCGGCTCCCTACACGGGCGATACCGGCGCGATGCGCGACACGCTCAGCGGGCAGATCGCGAAGCCCGTCCGGTTCGTGGAGCAGATCGAGGCGATGTATGCGGCCGGCGCGCGCGTCTTTGTCGAGGTCGGCCCGGGCAACGTGCTCACCGGACTGATCGGCCGCATCCTCGGAGATCGCAGCCACAGGCTCATCGCCCTGGATCGCAAGGGCGCCAACGGCCTGACCAGTCTCCAGAGTGGGCTGGGCCAGCTCGCCACAGCTGGATTCGGCCTCGACTTTGCAGCCTACGAAGGCGTCGTCGGCCAGGCGCCGTCGGCCGAAAAGAAAGCCAAGATGACCGTGGCCATCAACGGCTCGAACTACGGCAAGCCCTACCCGGCACCGGAGGCCATCACACCAGCGCCCAACGGTCCGCGCGAGCCAGAGGTCCGTACTGTGGTGGAGACCGTGGTCGAGACAGTGGTGGAGAAAGTCGTCGAATACGTGCCGGTATCTGATGGCGGCGCATCGGCTGCGGCGCCTATTGCCGTACCCGCTACGGTCCAACCCGCGGCTGCCATCGTGCCGTCCGACAGCTGGATCGCCGCCTATCAAGACTTGCAGCGCCAAACCGCGGACGCCCATGCCGCCTACCAGCGGGCGACAGCGGAGACCCACGGCGCTTTTCTGCGGGCGGCTGAAGCCTCCATTTCAACCCTTGGGACGATGCTCCACGGCGGCGCTCCTCAGTTGTCGGCGCCGCAGGCCCAACTCGCAGCGCCGCAGTTCGCGGCACCTCAGTTTTCGGCGCCAGTGGTCCCCGCACAGGCTTTCGCCGCCCCCGCCCCCATTGCAGCGCCAATCGCTTCGCCGTCGCCAGCCGCGCCACCGGCTGTCGTGGCTCAACCGGTCGTAGTCTCAGCACCAGTCGCACCGACACCGGTCGCACCAGCACCGGTCGCACCAGAAGCAGTGGCTGCAGCACCTGCCGTCGATCTGCAAGCGCTGATGATGGAGGTCGTCGCTGAAAAGACGGGCTATCCGGTCGAGATGTTGGGCATGGAGATGGAGCTGGAGGCCGACCTGGGCGTCGACTCCATCAAGCGCGTCGAGATCTTGTCGGCGACGTACGAGCGCGCTCCAGGCCTGGGCGAGATCGACCCATCGGAGCTCGCCAGCCTCAATACCCTGGCGGAAATCGTCGCCCACCTCAGTGACAAGCTGCCAGCCGGTGCCGTCTCAGCGGCGGAACCAGCGGTTGCGCCCGCAACCAAAGCGGCCAGTGATGCGGTCGACCTCGAAGCGTTGATGATGCTGGTTGTCGCCGAAAAGACTGGATATCCGGCGGAAATGCTCGGAATGGACATGGAGTTGGAAGCTGATCTGGGTGTCGACTCCATCAAGCGCGTCGAGATCTTGTCAGCCATGCGCGAGAAGGCCCCGAGCCTCGGCGAAATCGACCCATCCGAGCTCGCCAGTCTCAACACCCTGGCGGAAATCGTCACCCATTTGCGGTCGACCCTACCGGCTCCGTCGGCTGCCCTCCCAAGCGCGTCGATGGCGACCGCGCCGGTGGCAAGCGCACCTTCGGTAGACCTCGAGGCGCTGATGATGGTGGTCGTCGCCGAAAAGACAGGCTACCCAGCGGAGATGCTCGGGCTCGACATGGAGCTAGAGGCGGACCTCGGCGTCGACTCCATCAAGCGCGTCGAAATCCTGTCGGCCATGCGCGAGAGAGCGCCGACGCTGGGCGAAATCGACCCGTCCGAGCTCGCTAGCCTCAATACATTGGCTGAAATCGTCACCCACCTGCGCGGCACGTCGGGGATTGAGACGGCGACGAGTGGGCCGAGTACCGCTGCGGCCGTGACACCTGCGGCTGGTATCGACCTCGAAGCCCTCATGATGGAAGTCGTCGCGGAAAAGACGGGGTATCCCGCAGAAATGCTCGGTTTGGACATGGAGCTGGAGGCTGATCTGGGCGTCGACTCCATCAAGCGGGTCGAAATCCTCTCGGCCATGCGTGAGCGGGCCCCGAATCTGGACGAGCTCGATCCCAGTGCGCTCGCTGCGTTGAATACGCTCGGTCAAATCGTGTCGCACCTCGGTGGCATGGCCGGTGAGAGCGCTACGCCCGCCGCCGCCACGACTGCGGTAGCGGCCGATGCGGTCGATCTTGAGGCGTTGATGATGGAGGTCGTCGCGGAAAAGACGGGTTATCCCGCCGAAATGCTCGGTCTGGATATGGAGTTAGAGGCTGACCTGGGCGTCGACTCCATCAAACGGGTCGAAATCCTCTCAGCCATGCGTGAGCGTTCGCCGGGCCTGGAAGAGCTGGATCCAAGCGACCTCGCCGCGCTGAATACGCTTGCCGAGATTGTGGCCCATTTGCGTGGAACAGGCGGCGTGGGAGGTCAAATCGGTGCAAACAGCGATGGCGCTGATGACGACGACCCAAATGACGATGGGCCAAGTGGCGGCGCGGCTGCCTCGCATGGCGTTCGGCGGTTCGCTGTCCGTGCTGAGGCCGCGTCCGCTCCCGGCGTCGCAGCCAAGGGGCTCCACAGCGCGCAGCTGGTGGTGGTTACCCCGGTCGATAGCTTGGCCGAAGGGGTGGCTACCCGTCTCTCCGCGGCCGGTGTACGCGCTGAGGCCCTCGATATCATCCCGGATGACGCAGGCGGCGTGGTCTACCTCGGTGGGCTGCAAGATGTTGCCGACCGGGAAGAGGCCCTGGCGATCAATACGGACGCATTCGGTGTCATCCGCGGTCTCGCCCCGCAGTTTTCGGCGGATGGCGGCCTTCTGGTGACCGTCCAAGATACAGGAGGCGATTTTGGGTTGAGTGGGAGTCATCCCGTCCGCGCGTGGACGGCTGGCGTGGCTGCGCTGGCGCGGACGGCGGCCTGCGAATGGCCCAAGGCTACGGTTCGGGCACTCGATATCGCAGCTGGCGATCTAGACGACGACACCCTGGCCCAGCGCATCGCCGACGAGCTGCTAAACGGTGGATCCTGCCCAGAAATCGGGATTTCAGCTGCGGGAGCGCGCGTCACACTCAAGGCGCACGACATCGAACAATCGGGACAGTCCGTCTCTCTGGGAGCCGACGACGTCATCATCGCATCCGGTGGTGCCCGCGGCGTCACGGCTGCCTCGCTGGTCGCGCTCGCCAGGTCCTGCCAAGCCAAGCTCGTGCTGCTCGGTCGCACACCGCTGGTGCAAGAGGGTGATGCCACCCGCACTGCTACAGACGAACCCGCGTTGAAGAAGGCGCTGATGCTCGCCGCAAGAGCCGCCGGTGAGAAGGTGACGCCCGCCATCATCGGCAAGCGCGCAGCCGGTATCGCTCGCAGTCGCGAGGTACGAAGCAACATCGCCGTCATGGAGGCTGCTGGCTCGGTGGTTCAGTACAAGGCTGTCGATGTCACCAACGCTGCGGCGCTGAGCGAGATGCTGACCACCGTTCGCAAGGAGCTCGGCCCAATTACCGGGATTGTTCACGGTGCTGGCGTCCTGGCGGACAAGCTCCTCGCCGACAAGACCGACGAGCAATTCGCCCGGGTGTTCAACACCAAGACACTGGGCTTGGCCGCCCTACTCGACGCGACCAATGGCGATCCACTGCGCAGCATCTGCCTATTTTCGAGCGTCGCCGCCCGCGCCGGCAATGTGGGACAGTCGGATTACGCCATGGCCAACGAGGTGCTCAACGCGGTGGCTTGTGCCGAGCGCGCGTCTCGCCCAAATGCGTCGGTCTCAGCGATGGGCTGGGGCCCATGGGCAGGCGGCATGGTGACGCCGGAGCTCAAGGCCCACTTTGAACGCGCAGGGGTGTCGTTGGTGCCACTCGACGTCGGCGCGGACATGTTCGCGCGTGAGGTCAGCCACCGCGCGGCCGATACGACCCTGGTCATCGGCGGCAGCGCCGACGGTAGCTCGCTGGGCTCCGAGGAATCTCACGTCGTCACTACCGAAACTTGGCTGAGCGCCGCGAGTCATCCGGAGCTTGTCGATCACAGCATCGATGGCACCGTCGTCCTGCCGGTCGCACTGGCGACGGAGCTACTTTTGCGCGGCGCGGCTGATTTTTCGGGGCGCAATGTTCGTGGGCTGCGTAAATTGCAGGTGCTCAATGGGATCAAGCTAGCGAACTACAACACGACTCAGCCAAGCGCTGGTGACTGCCTGCAGGTGGTGGCACAAGACGGCAGCAATGGCGTCCCCGGCGTGGCTGTCGAGCTGCGCAGCCCCGGAGGCACGCTGCACTACCGTGCCATCGCGGACCTTGGTGAGCCCGAAGCGCTGGCGTTGAGCGCCGCCCCCGCCGGACTCGAACCCTGGGCGACCGACGCCGTGGTTTACGACGGTCACCTGCTGTTTCACGGCCCCCAATTTCAGGCGCTGACGCAGGTCTCATCTGTCTCGGACGCCGGGCTCGTCTCGACGGCAAAGGGCGCTGGAGCGCTGGGCTGGCCAACCGATGACCTCCACAGCGATCCGGCGTTGGTCGACGCTGCGCTACAGGCTGCGCTGCTTTGGGCCGATCGCGCACTTGGCGGCGCCACCCTGCCGATGGGAGTCGAGCGACTGCACTTTGCGGCAACGGGGGTTCCCGAAGGAGCGACGGAGGTCGTCGTTGTCGGTACGCAGGCCTCCGGCTCAAAGGCCGTATGTGATGTGCATCTGGTCAATGGCGGCGTGACGTACGCAACCCTGGAGCGCGTGCAGTTGGTGCTGCGTCCTGGCGAGCCGCGCTCACAAGACAAGCGCAGCGGCACCTCGACCACGGTGGCCTAGCGATGAGCACTCCTTCGTTCGCGCCCATCGCTATCGTCGGGCAGAGCTGTGTGCTCCCTGGCGCGCTCAATCCAGCCGAGCTCTGGCAGCAGGTCAGCCGCGGCGCCGACCTGACGAGTCACGTGGCCCCGGACCGCTGGCGTATGCCGCTGCGTGAGGCCCTCTCGACTCAGCCCGGCGACGTCGCCGCGGCTGCGGATCGCACGTGGACCGATGTCGGTGGCTACGTTCGCGGTTTTGACGACATCTTCGATCCCAACGGGTTCGCGCTGCCAGCCGACGAGGTGCGCAGCCTCGATCCGGTGTTTCAGTGGACGCTCCACACCGTGCGTGAGGCGCTGCGATCTGCGGGCGGCCTCTCCGGTCCATCAGCGGAGCGCACCGGCCTCATCATGGGCAACCTCAGCTTTCCCTCTGCGGGCATGGCGGCCCATGCAGAAGCCCATTGGTTGGGACAAAACGGCGTCGCGACGGACGAGCAGACCGAGCCCAAAAACCGGTTTTGCTCCGGTCTTCCCGCGCTTTTGACTGCAAATGCGCTCGGTCTCAAGGGCGGCGCGTTCAGCTTGGATGCCGCGTGCGCGTCGTCGCTATACGCCATCAAGCTCGCTTGCGACAGGCTCCACCGAGGGGAAGTCGACACCATGGTCGCTGGCGCCGTCAGCGCGGCGGACGATCTCTTCATCCACGTGGGTTTTTGCGCGCTGTCAGCCATGAGTCGGGTCGGCAAGAGTCGGCCATTCCACCCTGACGCGGACGGGCTGCTGC
Organism: Myxococcales bacterium; assembly: GCA_023954815.1. Classification (GTDB taxonomy): domain Bacteria; phylum Myxococcota_A; class UBA9042; order UBA9042; family UBA9042; genus UBA9042. The sequence goes on from JAGSHB010000078.1 coordinate 23,608, forward strand.
CCGCCGAAGGGGCCGCCTTCGTGGTGCTGCGTCGTCTGGAAGATGCGCGCGCTGCAGGCGAGAACATTCTCGGAGTGATCCGCGGCGTTGGGCTAAGTAACGACGGTAGCGACCGCGGCATGCTCGTGCCGAGCCAGAAGGGCCAAGAGCGCGCGATTGCTGCGGCCTGGCAGATGGCTGGGCTGAACCCCAAAGATACGGGGCTTATCGAGTGCCACGCGACCGGCACATCGGTCGGCGACGGCACCGAGATTCGCAGTATGGCGGCGGTTTTCCGGGGCGCCCAAGACGTCCCGATCGGCTCGCTCAAGTCCAACATGGGCCATCTCATCACTGCCGCCGGCGCAGCCGGGCTCCTCAAGGTCCTCGCAGCGCTGCACCACGGCCAGCGCCCCCCGTCCCTCCACACCGACGGCCAGATTTCCGAGATCGACGACTCCCCTTTCCGCGTTCTGAAGACGTTGGAGCCCTGGGACGGTCCGCTGCGCGGCACGGTGAGCGCCTTTGGATTTGGCGGCAACAACGCGCACCTCATCGTGGAAGCGGAGAGCCTCACCGGCACAATTGCTACCCAAGCGACCACCGCCCACGAACCCGTGGCTATTGTCGCTGTGGGCGCCCGCGTTGGCCAAGGCAACAGCGCTGGCGATCTCTTGCAGGCGCTGCTTGGTGGCAACAAGGACCATGGCCCCCGAGACGAGGTCGTGGTGGATTTGAAGGGGCTGCGCATTCCCCCCAACGATCTGCACCAGACGCTCCCACAGCAGCTGCTTATCTTGGAGGCCGCGCGAGAAGCGGTCGGTGAGCTAGCGTTCCCGGTTGAACAGACCGGCGTCATCATCGGGATGGGCACAGACCCGCAGGCTGCGCGCTACGGCATTCGCTGGCGCCTCGCTGAGCGGCTCCGCCAGGCAGGCCAGACAGTCTCGGACGAGTGGCTCGGCTCGGCGAAAGATCAGGTGATCCCCAAGCTGCAGGCGGCCGGTGTCCTAGGCACCATGCCCAACGTGCCAGCGAATCGGATCGGCAGTCAGCTCGACTTCCGGGCGATGAGTTTTACGGTCTCGGCAGAACAAGGCAGCGGTCTGTCAGCCCTGAACATTGGCGCTGCGGCGGTGGCGAGCGGCGAGCTCGATACGGCCGTGGTCGGTGCCGTCGATCTGAGTCACAACGCGGTCCATCAAGCAGCTTTGGCGCAATTGGGCCGGAAAATCGGGGCTGGTGACGCCGCGGTGGCTTTGGTCTTGCGACGTCTGAGCGACGCGAAGCAGGCTGGCCAGCCGGTGTTGGCGCTGCTCGATCCGTCCTCCCATTCACATGCGACGGCCCAGACACACGCGACCGCGCAGACACACACGACGGGCCAGACGGCCACCATCTCTTCGGCGACGCAGTTCGGTCATGCCCACGCAGCGACCGCGCTGGTCGATGTGGCGGCCGCAACCTTGGCGCTGGCGCACGGTGTGAAGCCGAGAGCTGGCAGACCAGCGACGCCGTGGGTAGGCGACCGCACTGCGACCGCAGTCACCGACGTCATGCATGGCGCTCCCCAGCGTGCGCTGCTCCGTAGTGGACCGACACGACCCCTGTGGCCGAACGCCCCGCTGGAGATGCGGATCTTCGCTGGCGAAACCGCCGAGCAGGCGCTGGATGCGGCACGCCAGGGGCACACTTGCACGTTGGCGGACGCAGGCCCTGCGCGACTGGTGGTGACCGGTCCGCAGCGCGCGCTCGCAGCGAGAACCAAACGCGCCCTGACGGCCATCGCTGCAGGCGCGCCTTTGCCGCACGGCACGGCATTTCAGGCAGGGAGCCTGGCGGGCCCCGCCGGCGGCGAAGTGGCATCGGTCTTCACCGGTGCGGCGGCAGCCTATGAAGGGATGGGCCGCGACCTGACGTGGGCGTTCCCGGATCTGGTCGCCGAGCTTGGGCAGCGAGCCAGTCATGTGGTGGACGCCACCCGCTGGGCCTTCGAAGGCGGGCCGGCACACCCGCTGGACAAACTCTGGGGGGCTACCTACCTCAGCCAGCTTCACATGCACCTGCTCCGCGATGTGGCTGGCGTTCAGGTCGACGCCACGGTTGGCTACTCCAGCGGTGAGACCAACGCGCTGTTCGCCTACGGTGTCTGGCAGGACTTTGACGCGATGATGGCGCAGACGCGCGACGAGACCCTGTTGACGGAGGACCTCGCCGGCGGATTCCGTGCGTGTCAGTCCGCGTGGGGGGCACCTGAAGCCCAGTGGCACGCCATTGGCATCATGGCCCCCGTGACCGAGGTCACCAGCGCCGTGGCTGACCACCCGTTGGCCCACGTCACGATTATCAACAGCGACAGCGACTGTGTGGTGGGCGGAGAGCGCTCGGCGGTCATGGCCGTGCAAGCACGCATCGGCGCAGAGCGGTGCCACGCCCTCGACTACGCCATGGCCGCGCACTGCCCGGAGGTGCGGCAGGTCGAGGCGGCGTGGCGCGCCATGCACACCCGAGACGTTCAGCCGAACGTGCCTGTCCGCTACTACTCCAATGGCACGACGGGCCCGCTCACGCTGACATCGGAGGCCATCGCAACCGCGTTGGTTGCCCAAGCGACCGACACGCTCAATTTGCCGGCGACCATTGAGCGCATGTGGCAAGACGGCGTCCGGGTGTTTGTCGAACATGGCCCGAGAGGCGCGTGCAGTCATTGGATCAGCGAGATTTTAGGCGATCGCCCGCACGTGGCTGTCGCGCTGGATAGCCCGGGTACCAACGGCGTGCACCAGGCCCTTCATGCCCTGGCGGTGCTCGTGGCCGCGGGGGTGCCGTGCGACCCCGCGCCGGTCTTGGCAGCCATCCGCAATGCGGTCATCGACCAGCCCAAACCGCGCTTACCGATGACTTTTCCGGCCCATTTTCCGCAGATCGCGCTACCGACGCTGCCTGCTCAAGCCCCGTTGCCAGCCGCCCAACCAACAGCCAGTACGCTCCGTGGAGAGCTCATGCAACCCGCCCCACCCCTGCCGTCCATGCTGGCCGATCTGCTCGCCGCACCGCCGCACCGCCCGATGGGGTGGTCCGCCGAACCCGTCGTACAAGCCCCTGCGCCCGGAGGGCATGCATCGGTCGCGCCGCGCCAAACCGAAGCCCCCGTCGTTGCCCCAAGTCCGGTTGTTGCCCCAAGTCCGGTTGTTGCCCCAAGTCCGGTTGTTGCCCCAAGTCCGGTTGTTGCGCGGCGTCCGCAGCCGAGCACGCAAGGAGCCGTCCCCATGACACACCATCGCTCCGCGCCCCCCGCCGTCGCCGCTGTTGCCGCGACGACCACCCCATCGTCGCCGACCGCCCCGGTAGCGACGGTCGTACCCGCTGGCAACACGGCACTGCCTGCTGCCCCTGGTCTCACGACCGCCGCTTCGGCCCTCGCTGCGCTACATCGCCAAATCGCTGAGATGCACCATAAAATGTTGGCCGACCAAGCCGCGCTGCACGCCCAGTTCTTGGCGGGCAGGCAGGCTGCCATGGCGCAGATGGCCCGCGGTGCCCAGCAACCGTGGGGGCAGCCGCAGCACGTTCCGACGCAGATCACGCCGTCGCAGATCACGCCGTCACAGATCACGCCGGTCGCACCTGCGGCCCTGCCCTTTCCGACTGCGCCCGCCGCGACTCAATCGCCGCAGCCGACGCCGAGTGCGTCGGCCAACCAGCCTTCTCCTGCGGCCAAAGCGCGACCCACAACGCCGGTGGCTCGGCCTGTACCCGCCGCAGCAGCGCCCACTGCACCCATCAAGACAGCAACGGCAGCCGCGAAAGCAGCGCCGCTCACGTCGCCCGTGTCCCCCGCATCGCCTGCCAAGTCGGGCGAGGCGCTCTCCGCCGCGGCGGTGCTCAAGGCGGCCGATCTACCCGGACCGAAGTACTCGCGCGAACAATTGGAGGTGCTGTCCTCGGGCAAGATCTCCGACGTCTTCGGTCCCAGCTTTGCCTTCCAAGACGGGTTCACACGGCAGATCCGTATGCCGACGCCGCCGCTGCTGCTCGCCGATCGGGTCATCGGGATCGACGCCGAGCCCCACTCCATGAAGACCGGCACCATTTGGACCGAGACCGACGTCACCAAAGACGCGTGGTACCTCGGGCCGGACGGTCGCATGCCGGCGGGCGTGATGATCGAGAGCGGTCAGGCCGATCTGCTGCTCATCAGCTGGCTGGGTGCAGACCGTTTCAACCAGTCGGAGCGGACCTATCGGCTGCTTGGCTGCGAACTGGCTTATCACGGCGAGTTGCCCAAAGCCGGTGAGACCTTGCAGTACGACATCCACGTCGACGGTCATGCCCAGCAGGGCGACGTGCGATTGTTCTTCTTTCACTACAA
>JAGSHB010000178.1 GCA_023954815.1 Myxococcales bacterium
CGCCGTCTACAGGTCCAGTATCCCCTGCGCTCAGCGACTTGATGAAGGCGTGGATCAACGCCGGCGCGAAGAAGTAGCGACGAAGTTCAAAGGACATTCAAGGAAAGGAGCTTTATGATTAAGTCTTTATCCCGCACGGCGCTGCCTGTTCTGCTTGCCGCGACCTTCACCATGGTGGCCGCGGCATGCGGTAGTGAGGCCCCCCCCCATCGCGCAGAGGGTGTCGTCGGCCTCACAGGCGACCAGGTCGCAGGCAAGACGCTGTTTGAAGACAACTGCGCTGGCTGCCACGTGCAGGTTGGTGAGAAGATGTTGGGTCCGGATCTATCAAAGCCGCCGAGGAGCGACTTGAGCGCCTTGACCATGGCGACGGTGATCATCGACGGCCAAGGGACGATGAACGCCTTTGCTGCGGACCTGACAGACCAGCAAATAGCCGACGTAGTCGCCTATGTGAAAGGGGAGTTCGCTGGGAAGTGAACTGCTGACCTGCCGAACCGATGCGCAGCGCGCTGTATCGTCAGCTCGGCGGTCACTTGGTATCGGCTAGGCGTGCGGTACGTCCCGAGACGGCAACCAGCGCTGCAGCTCATCGTCCAAGCGCGCAATACAAAAAGGGTTGGTCTCACTGTCCTCGACGATGAGACCCCGGCGGCTAGCCCGAACCTCGGTGACTCCGTGGGCGAGTCACAGGGCTGGGCGGTGTTGCGCGCCGTACCGATAGCCAACCTGGTAGAGCCACGTCGGTTCAACGAAGAGACCCAGCGAGTAGACCAACGCCTTGTAGGCGTCGCTGGTCACCGCCAGTTGCGCGAGATCGTCGGACGTCGTGCCCGGCGGAATGGCTGCGAGCAGGCGGTTGTGCCAACGCACATAGGAGGAAAACGCAACCCACGCAGGCTGAGTCCGGTGCGGTTGAGTATCGCTCACTTGTCGACTCCTCGAAGCACCCCGATCGGGGGACAACGCCACCTCTTCGTGTAGGACTGAATTCTACCAGCAGCCCGCGCAAGGGCCGACAGATGCGACCCCCCACTCATATGCCTTGGGGCACCTCAAACCGGCGTAGGGGGCATCCACGGGCTCAGGAAGGGCAGTTGGCCTCAAAAAATGAGCGAATTGTCGCTCTGCGGCACAGCTATCCTATCGACCGGTTGGTCCGCATGGGTCAAACCGTCGTCACCTGATCCCGCTCACCCGCCAGCCCGTTGGCGTGAGAGAGACGCGAATCACAGCCACATGGGCTCCCTCAGGTGTCTTGAGGTCAACACGTACCAGCGCATGCTCCAGCGAACGCAACTTGGCGAGGACGGAATCCAGATGACCGCCGCACGACGTGCGTACATCGGCGAAGGCGCGAAACCTATCAGCGACCGAATCTGAGGCGGTGGGCGACGGCTTGGTGAGGCGTGAGGCCCCCAGGACCTCAACAGCACCGGCTGGCGGTTTTTGCTGCGCGACCAAGGCCGACACCGCGGACCACTGCGTCAGCAGGTTGCAGCGTTGGTTCCAGGCGATGGGCAAGACCGCGCGACGGCGCCACTGGTTGGCGTCTGCGGCGATGATGCCGACCATGAAGCGTTTGGCGACTGTCACGGGCTCGGGGGTGCTCTCGGCCGTTTGGGCGGTTTGCGCGCCGGAGCAACCGATCAACACAACGGAGAGAAATGCGGCTGCCATGCTTGGTAAACGACGACGCGAGCGCGGATGTCCGCAACGCCCAGGTGGTAATTGACTGGGTGGTAATTGACTGGGTGGTAATTGACTGGGTGGTAATTGACTGGGTGGTAGTCGACCGGCCATGAACGCCCTCTCGCTGCTAGCAGACTGCGCTTTTTCTCGTTTCTTTTGAAGACATTCTCCATGGGGCGCTGTCTGCTGGGATGGGGAAGTCGCGGCTTGCCGCGACTGGGGGCGCTCGTAGCCCCCCAATTAAAAAGAAAACCAGCAGTGTGCTGCGACAGTCATTTTAATGACGCCGCACACTGCTGGAACGCGAGTCCTAGCCCGCTTCGTCGTGGTGACAGCATTGAGGCTTACCATCTTCGGCCGGGGCGTGTCCCCATCTGCCGACGACGCCGATGACGCCCATCACAATCAAGGCGACCCCGACCAGCTTGCGGGCGTGGCGCATGGGGCCGTTGCGGAAGTAGCGCGCCAAGAAGGCGGCGGCCGCGAGGGCGGGTGCGGTGCCGAGCCAGAAACCAGCCATGGTCGCCAAGGAGCCTGCCAGCGAGCCGGTAGCTGCGCCGGCGAGGGCGAAGGTGTAGAGGAAGCCGCAGGGCAGCAGGGTGGAGGTCAACCCGAGCAGGTACGGCCCGGTGATGGGACCGCCCGAACGCCCCACCGCGACCAATTTGCCGACCACGCGAGCCCAGGCCTGACCAAACTTGCCTGTGGAGCGCGGCCCGATGAGGTAGCTGATGCCGACCACCACGAGCAGCAGGCCCATGGCCACGCCAAGCACCCGCTGCAGGTCGAGCATGCCGGCGACCTGGCTGAGGGCTTCGCCTGCCAAGCCAGCCACCGTTCCGAGCGCGATGTATGTGGTCAGCCTGCCGCCGTGATAGGCGAGCTGCCCTGCCCCGAAGCGCCTCCCGAAGCGCCGCATGCCCTGGAAGCCAGCGAAGGGACCGCACATGCCGATGCAATGCCCACTGCCCGCAGCGCCGCCGAGGAGGGCGACGGTGAACGCAGTCAGGGGTGCGATGGTCTCGGCGTGCACGTTACTTCCTCACGTTGCGGTCGAGCTCGATGGCCATCTTGGACGGCGTATCGAGCTCCAGACGCACGCGCCAGCGGCCGGTGTGCAGCTTGCCGGTTTGGACGAGCCACACCGCGGTGGTGCCGGCCATCCTGACCTTCGGCAGAGGCAATTCCTGGTCGAGCGAGGCGTCACCCGGGCGGTAGAGCTTCACGCGGCCGGTCGCCGCCTGCATGTCCTCCGAAGCCTTGGGCAACTGGATGGAGACCGTGCCCGCCTCGCCCGCGGTCACCGCGACTTGGAAGGCTTGCTTCGCGCCGGCAGTCCGCTGGGCGAGCTCGGCGTTGTAGTTCTGGCCGGCTTCGTAGTAGTCGCTCCGCACCAAGTCCGTGTCGGTCGAAAACACATAGGTCAGCGCGACCGCGTGCACGATGACGCTGATCCCCAGGAAGCCGAAGACAATCGCCAACAGGAAGATGACGCCTTTGCGTCCCTGCTGCTTACCATCGCCGACGGGCGTCTCGTCCATGGTCATCTCCACGCTCATTTGGATCCCTCACTTGAGTTTGCGGCCTTGCCAGCCCCGCCGCCAGCCGTTCCTGGCCCGAGCAGCGGCACATGGGCACGACCGACCTCATCGCCATCGTGGGTGAACACGAGCAGGGGCCGGTCATCACCGCCGGGCTTGAAGTCACTCAGCTTGCGTCGAATGAAGATCTCCATGGTCGCTGTCTGCCCTGCTGCAACGGGCCATGGGTTCATCGGCACGACAAATTGGTAACCCTTGGTCGACTCTAGCTTGATCTTCACCGGCTTTTCGCTCTTGTTGAGCAATTTCGCGCGGAAGTGATTCACGAGATGGTCCCCGTCGATCTGCATCACCGCCTGGCCCTGGGCACGCACCACGGTGACTTCGGTGATCTTGCGATGGGTACCTGCGTAGGCGAACACGCTGAGCGCGACGACCAGAAAGATCGCGTAGATGATGATGCGGGGCCGGACAGCCTTGCGCTCACCGCCCGCGAGTTCTTGCAGGCTCGTGTAGCGAATCAGGCCCGTCGGCTTGCCGATCTTCTCCATGACCGGGTCGCAGGCATCCATACAGGCGGTGCAGTTGATGCACTCCATCTGCAGGCCGTTGCGGATGTCGATGCCGGTTGGGCAGACCTGCACGCACAGGCCGCAGTCCACACAATCGCCCCAGTCTTTCTCCGGGGCCTTGCGCCGCTTGCCCTTGCCGCCCCGTGACTCTCCGCGGCGATGGTCATAGCCGACGATGAGGCTGTGGTCGTCGAGCAACACCGACTGCCAGCGACCGTAGGGGCAGGCGATGGTGCAGAGCTGCTCACGGAACCAAGCGAAATCCAGGTAGAAGATCATCGTCACGCCGAACATCAGCCCGAACCACCCGGAGTTGACGCTCGGGTTGGTCAAGGTCATGTCCATGACCCGCTCGCTGGAGGCCAAGTAGCACAGCGCGGTGTTGGCGACGTGGGCGGAGATGAAGAAGAACACCGAGTGTTTCAGCGTCTTGCGCCAGATCTTGTCCCACGTCAGCGGGCCCTGATCGCGCTTGAGCCGCTTGGCCGGTTTGCCCTCGATCTTGTTCTCGATGTGCCGAAACACCCCTTCCATGAAGACCGTCTGCGGGCAGGCCCAGCCACACCACAGCCGGCCCCACTGGGCGGTGATGATGAAGATGCCGAGCAGGCCGGTGAACAGCAGCAGCCAGAGCAAGTAGCTGTCCTGGGGCCACAACACGAGACCGAAGAACGCCAGCTTGCGCTTGGGTAGGTCCAGCAGCACCGCTTGGTGATCGCCGACCTCCAACCACGGAAGGCCAAAGAACAAAATCAGGAAGATGACGTTGACCACCGTGCGCCGGTTGAGCCACTTGCCTTTGAAACTAGCGGGGTAGAGCCATTGCCGCGCGCCACCTTCGGAGATGGTCGTCGGCCGCTCCTGGGTGGGGGGGACAATAGAACTCGACATACGATGACCTCGGAAGAAAGTCGGGGCCCCAACCGGCCACACCTCACACTGTGGACACGTTGAGACCCCGAATCATTACACAGACACCCGCCGGTGCCTCGGACAACATTGCGCTACTTCGCTGCGTTGCCTTCTGCGTCCACCTTGGTGCCCTGGGGCGCCTTGGCTGGCTTGTCGGTCTTTTGACCCTTCATGGCGAAGACGTAGCAAGTGAGATCTTGGATCTCCTCCTTCTTCAACTGCGCCTTCCACGCGATCATGCCCTTGGCTGGCACACCGACCGTGATGGTCTCAGCGATGTCCTTGTAGGTGCCGCCGTGCAGGTAGCTGTCGTCGGTGAACGCAGGCCCCACGCCGCCGCCGCCGTCATTGCGGTGACAGGCAGCGCATTTGCCGTCGTAGTTGGCCTTGGCGGCGGTCTTCCAACCGTCACCAGCGGAGCAGTAGGTCTTCAGGGCAGCGTTGTCCCAGTCGATCTTCTGCTTGGCGGCGAGCGCCTTGGCTGCCTCCATGTCCTGCGCCCACTCATCGGCGAGGCTGTTGCCCTCGATCATGTGTGCGTAGGGCACGTAGGCGATGCCGATGACGATGGTGACGAAGAAGATGCCAAGCCACCACCTGGGCAGTGGATTGTCGTACTCCTCGATGCCATCAAACTTATGGCCGCGTACCTCATCTGTGACCTTACTCATGGTCGCCCTCCACCGTGCTTGCTACAGCGCTCTGCCCTGTTGCCAAGGCGCCGTCATGCAGCGGCAGTTCATTCATGCGGTCGAAATGCGACCCGTTATTGCTCAGGACCAGCCAAGCGGCGATGCCGACGAAGCCTAGGAAGAAGGCGACGAGGGCGATGACCGGGGCCATCGACAGATCCATACTTGTGAGAACATCGCGAAACATCGTGACCTCCTAGCGCATGGCCGTTGCGGCGCCCTTAGGCCCCTTGATGTCCGTACCGAGGCGTTGCAGGTAGGCGATCAATGCGATGATCTCCTTGCCGCTCGTGCCCTTCACCCCGTTTGCAGCGAGGTCGTCGGCGATGGCCTTGTCCTGCTTGGCGAGGTTGTCGAGTGCCTGGTCCACCTGAGCGTCCGTGTACGGAACACCGAGCTTGCGCATGGCGCCGACCTTGTCTTGCGTCAGCGACGTGTCGAGCTTGTCGGTGATGAGCCAGCTGTACTCCGGCATGATCGAATCCTGCTGGATGTCCCGCGGGTTCTTCATGTGGTTGTAGTGCCAGAGGTTGGGGTACTTACCGCCGATGCGGTGCAAGTCGGGGCCGGTGCGCTTCGAACCAAACTGGAAGGGATGGTCGTACACGAACTCGCCCGCCTTGCTGTACTCGCCATAGCGCTCCGTCTCCGCACGAATCGGGCGAATCATCTGCGAGTGGCAGTTGTAGCAACCCTCGCGGATGTAGATGTCGCGACCCTCAAGCTCGAGCGGCGTGTAGGGCTGCACCGACGCGATGGTCGGCACGTTGCTCTCAATCGCCATCATCGGCACGAACTCGGCGACGGTACCGATGAGCACGGCGACCAAGCTGAGCACGGTGAACAGCAGCGGCTTGCCTTCGAGGCGACCGTGCCAGGTGCTCTCTTCCTTGAAGACCTTGGGCAGCGGTGCGGCCTGGGCCTCCTGGTCTTCCAACACACCGTGGCCTTTGGCGGTCATGATGAAGTTGTAGAAGGCGATGCAGACACCGACGAGGTACAGGGTGCCGCCGACCACGCGCAGCCAGTAGAAGGGCTGCAGGCGGGTGACCGTCTCCATGAAGTTCGGGTACGCGAGGTAGCCCTGGTCGTTAAACGCGAACCACATCAGGCCCTGGGTGATGCCGCCCGTCCACATGGAGACGATGTAGAACACCATGCCGATGAGGCCAGTCCAGAAGTGGGCGTTGGCCAAGCCCATGCTGTACAGCTTCTGCTTGTAGAGCTTGGGAATGAGCCAGTAGAGCATGCCGAAGGCCAGGAAGCCGTTCCAACCGAGGGCGCCAGCGTGCACGTGGGCGATGGTCCAGTCGGTGTAGTGGCTCATCATGTTGAGCTTCTTGATGCTCAGCATGGGGCCTTCGAATGTAGCCACGCCGTAGAACGTGATGGCGACGACCATGAACTTGATGACCGGGTCGGTGCGCAGCTTGTCCCACGCGCCGCGTAGGGTCAGCAGGCCGTTGATCATGCCGCCCCAAGACGGCGCGATGAGCATCAGCGACAACACCATGCCGAGGGTCTGCGCCCACTCCGGCAACGCCGTGTAGAGCAGGTGGTGCGGGCCAGCCCAGATGTAGAGGAAGACCAACGCCCAGAAGTGGATGATCGAGAGCTTGTAGCTGTAGACCGGGCGCTCGGCCGCTTTGGGCATGAAGTAGTACATCAGGCCGAGGAACGGTGTCGTGAGGAAGAACGCAACCGCGTTGTGGCCGTACCACCACTGGACCAAGGCGTCTTGCACACCGGCGTAGATGGAGTAGCTCTTCAGCATGCTGACGGGCAGCGCCAGGGAGTTGACGATGTGCAGCATGGCGACTGTCAGGATCGTCGCGATGTAGAACCAAATCGCCACGTAGAGGTGACGCTCACGGCGCTTTGCGATGGCACCGAAGAAGTTGATGGCGAAGACGACCCAGATGGCGGCGATCGAGATGTCGATCGGCCACTCTAGCTCCGCGTATTCCTTGGAGGTCGTGATACCGAGCGGCAAAGTGATTGCCGCGGCTACGATGATGGCCTGCCAACCCCAGAAGTGAATCTTGCTCAGCGCGTCGCTGAACATGCGGGCTTTGAGGAGCCGCTGAGTGGAGTAGTACATGCCGGCAAAGATGGCGTTGCCCGCGAACGCGAAGATGACGGCGTTGGTGTGGAGCGGCCGCAGGCGACCGAAGGTCAACCATGGGGTGCCCGCATTAGCTGGCCACCAAGCCAGCTGCAGCGCAATGATGACACCAACCAACATGCCCACGATCGCCCAGACGATTGTCATCCAGGCGAACTTGCGCACGATGGCATCATCGTAGCGGAAAGTTTCGACGTTCATTCTGTAGCTCCCCCATGTGCGGCGGCCTCATCGCGCTCTCGCGACGCGTGCTCATCCCGCTCAAACAACAAACGCGCCCCGGAGACCTCGATCTGGTCAAACTGCCGATGCCGTGCCGCCCAGATGAAGGCGATGACCCCCGTCAGTGCGAGCAGCAAGGACGCTGGCAGCAATACGTAGACGATGCCCACTGGCGTCCTCTTATTCTTCCGCGGTTGCGGCTTCTGATAAGGCTCGCGAATGCTCCCCAGCAGACGCGCGTTCCGAACGCAGACGCGATCGGTGTGTGGCGAACCTAGACATGTGACGGGCGCTTGCAAGGGCAAAATGCCATTGCGCTGGATCAAGTTGTCGAACGGACGATGGGAGCCGCGTCGAGCCGAGCCTGGGTGCGCCGAGATGCCCAGACCGCATAGGACACCACAGTGCCCGACGACAAAGGCATAAGCAGCGCAGCGAGCAGCGGGGTGATCAAACCGGCGGCTGCCAAGGCCATGCCGATCGCGTTGTAGGCAGCAGCGAAAGCCAACGTGGTGTGGATGACGCGCCTCGCAGCTGCTGCGCGGTCGAACAGACGGGTGAGCCCCGCCAGACCACCGCTGTGAAGGACAACCTCGCTCGCTGCGATGGCGCCTGGCGTGCCACTAGCCAACGTCACCGCCAGAGACGCCCCGCGCAGCGCTGGCACATCGTTATAGCCATCACCGACCATGATGACCGGGCCTTCGCTCTCCAACGCCAGGACCTGCTCTCCCTTGTCATCCGGGCTCGCATCGCCGCGGGCATCGGCGATACCCAGCCTATCGGCGACCCCCTGTGTGGCGCGTTGGTGGTCCCCGGAGAGCAGCACAGGGCGGATACCTTTCGCGGCGAGCTCGCCGATCGTACGTGCCCCATCTGCACGCAGCGCGTCCTGAAGCGCCAGCGTCAGCACCAGCACAGGGGTGCCTGAAGGGGCTTGCTGCCAAACACAGACCACACTGTGCTGATCGCGCTCAGCCTGCTCGATCCAAGCATGGGCGCGTTCAGAGCTGACAAAACCACGTCGCTCACTGGCCGTGCAGCCCAGCGCTAGGAGGTAGTGTCCGCGTGCTTTGCCCTCGATGCCCTCTCCGGCGAGCAGTTTGACGGAAGCTGGCTCGGCGGACGTAAAGGGGCCGTAGGTCGTCTCCAACCAACGCACAACGCCTTTGGCTACCGGATGGCGCGACGTCACCTCGATATCGTGGAGCGCCCCGCCCAGACTCGCGTGGTCATCGACCCACCATCGATGTGCCACCACCTCCGGGCGCCCTTGCGTCAACGTGCCGGTCTTGTCGAAGACGGCGACGCGAATGCGACCCAAACGATCGATGACCGAGGGTTCCCGCACCAAGACGCCGTGCTTTGCGGCCGCGGCGATGGTCAACGAGGCGGTCACCGGCGTGGCGAGACCAATAGCGCATGGGCAGGCAACGATTAGCACCGTAATGGCGACGCGCAGGCCCTCGCCCACACCTTCAGCGCTCGCCCATCCGACAAATGCCAGCGCACTCACCGTGATTACGACCAAGGTGAACACGGCGCCCATCCTGTCGGCGAGCATCGCCACCCTTCTGGGGGACTTTCCGTCGGCTGTTGGCGCAGGGTCATCGGCCACGGCCACCGCCGGGCTGGTGGCCTCGACCTCCAACGCCTCATCCACCGCACGACATCCGGCGGGCAGCTCCTCGCCGACCTCGATTCGACGCGGCGCCTCCTCCCCTGTGGTCACCTGCAAATCCACCGTGCGCGGCCCCACCAGCAGGCGGCCCTGACATGGCAAGGACTGACCGGGATCGAGGCGCAGCCGGTCGCCGACGGCGATGGCTTCAGGCGCCACCTCCTGCCAGCCGGTCTCTGTATGGATGTGAACCAACTCCGGCATGGTCGCAGCCAGCAAACGGGCGCGGGCCACGGCTCGCTCTACGGCCCGGGTCTGAAAGAAGCGGCCGACCAGCAAGGCGAAGACCAACACAGTCAACGAGTCGAAGTAGAGCTCATGCCAATGGCCAAGGACGGTCTGCACCGTGGAATAGCCCCACGCTGCGGCGACGCCCAGCCCGATGGGCAGGTCGAGACTCGCCATCCCAAGACGCGCAGCAGCCCAGGCGTTGCGAAAGAACACCCGCCCCGGGACCAGCACGCTAATCGTGGCCAAACCCAGGGAAAACCAACCGAAGAGCGCCGCGTACTGCCCTGCTTGCAGCCCGGTGTAGTAGGGCAGCGTCAGCATCATGGTGTTGGCGGCGATGGCGCCAGCGATAGCGAGGTTGACGAGCTCGCGGCGTGTCCCCGCTGCGGAATCCACCCGTGCCCCCGGCAGCGCGACGCCATAGCCGAACTCGCCGATACCACCGGCCAGATCAGTGAGCTTGGCGCCCTCACCGAAACGCAGGTGCACCTCGCGCCGCATCAGGTCGACCCGCACCTCATGGATGCCATCGGTCTTCTTGGCGACCTCTTCGATGACCCACGCGCAGGCGACGCAGGTCATCCCATCGACGGCCCAAGTCGCTTCAAAGCCGGGCGCCGGGCCCTGTTCGGTGGCGAACATCAGCGCGTCGCAGTGGCTCTGGCGGTAATCCTCTGTGTCGAGATAGGCGTAGCTATCGCCTCCGCGCGGGCGGGCGGCGACGCCAACGAGCGCGTCTGTGTCCACATCACGCAGCCTGTAGTAGTCGTCGAGGCCGCCAGCTTGTAATGCGGTAAAGACCGTCTCACAGCCGCCGCAGCAGAACTCCGAACCCGCTGCGACGGGCGCGTGGCAGTGCTTACACGGCGTGGTGGCCGCGCCCGGGGCTGGGTCTGGGGTCAGTGGAGGACTGGACGTCATTGCGCTCCCACGCGGGCTCTCGAAAGTCGTCGCCGACTCAGCAGGTTCTGATTCGTGGCGGTGAGATAGGTAGGCCGAACCCGGCGCCTACAGCCCGAACTTCTCGACGCGATAGCGCATCTGATCACGGCTAATCGCCAGTAGTTTCGCAGCTTTTGTACGATTGCCACCAGTGCGTTCGAGCGCCTGGCGCACAAAGTCCTGCTCCACCTGCTCAAGATCGATACCCGCCGCCGGCAGCTCGAATCTGCCGGCCTCCAGCACGGGCGCACCGAGCAGCATCATAAAGTCGTCGACACCGAGCTCATCGCCATCGGCGAGCAGCATGGCCCGTTCGACCGCGTTTCTGAGCTCACGCACGTTGCCGGGCCAGCCGTACTCACCGAGCGCCGCCATCGCGTCGGCGGTCACCCCAACGATGCGCTTGCGAAACTCCTCATTGAAGCGCGCGATAAAGAACTGCAGCAGTCTCGGCACATCGCCCACCCGATCCCGCAAAGGCGGCAACTCGATGGGTAACACGGTCAGGCGGTAGTAGAGATCTTGGCGAAACTGACCGGCCCGCACATCTGCCGGCAGGTCACGATTGGTGGCCGCGATGACGCGGACGTCGACCTTCACGTCTGTGGCGCCGCCCACCCGCTTGAAGGTCTTGTCCTCCAAAAACCGAAGCAGCTTCGACTGCATGCCCGGCGTGGTCTCGCCGATCTCATCGAGAAAGACCGTGCCGCCCTGGGCTTGTTCAAGCAGCCCCTTCTTCTGGCGCTTGGCGTCGGTGAAGGCGCCTCGTTCGTGGCCGAAGAGTTCACTCTCCAGCAGCGTCTCTTGCAGGGCCGAACAGGTGATGTTCATAAACGGCCGATCCTTGCGATCGGAGTTGTAGTGGATGGCTTTGGCGGCCAGGTCCTTGCCGGTACCCGACTCACCCGTGAGTAGGATGGTGCTGGCCTGTGTCATGGCGATCTTGCGCATCAGCCGTTTGACCCGCTGCATGGGTGTGGATTCGCCGACGATTTGCTCAAAAGCGTAGGGTGCCGAGCTGGACTGTCGCAGCGCCTTGATCTCCGTGCGCAAGCGACGAGATTCGAGCGCCTTTTCAGCCAGAACCGCGATTTCTTCGAGGTTGAGCGGCTTGACGGCGTAGTGGAAAGCTCCCTCCCGCATGGCGCTGACAGCGTGCTCGACGCTGGAGTGGCCAGTCATCAAGATCACGGGGACGTCTGGGATGGACTGCCGAAATTGCCGCAATAATTCGATGCCGGTGGTATCGGGCAGGCGATAATCGAGGAGGATGAGGTCCGGCGGCTCCAGCTCAACAGACTTGACCGCAGCGGCGCCATCTTCAGCTGCTGCGACGAGATGGCCCTCCTCAGACAAGCGCTCAGAGAGCGACCAACGGATCAGCGCCTCGTCGTCGACCACCAATATGCGAGACTGCGCCATCTGCAACTCCCAGAGGTTCGCAGGGTCGTCCTGCACCACAGGTGCGTCAAGTAGGGCAGTCTCACCGTCGGGACGCTGCAAGCAAAGTTTGTGAATTTTCCAATAGATGAGCGATCGATCGCAGCGCCCGTGATGAGCGGATCGTCAGTGCTGGGCGTTGCTACATGCTTCGAGCACGAGGCCCACCAGTTGGTCGACATCGAAGGGTTTTCGCAGGAACGCAGCGGCCCCGAGCCCTTTGGCGGTCTCCGCCATGTCTTCGCCCCCGTGAGCCGTGATCATGATCACCGCGATCCCAGGGTGAGCTGCGACAAACTCGGCCAGCAGGTCGAGCCCGTCGGCGTCCGGTAGTTTCACGTCGAGCACCACGACTTCGACATCATCGCTCATGCGCTGCCGGGCTTGGGCGCCATTGCTCGCTTCCACGACCGG
Organism: Myxococcales bacterium; assembly: GCA_023954815.1. GTDB lineage: Bacteria > Myxococcota_A > UBA9042 > UBA9042 > UBA9042 > UBA9042. The sequence continues at coordinate 12,465 of JAGSHB010000178.1, forward strand.
AACACCTTCTTGACGAAGGCGTTCCCCCACGGACCAGCGAATCAAATATTCATCGTCGACGACGAGGACCACCACGAACTCCGCAGCTCAGATGCCTTCAAGACAAGCTCCCCATTGGCGACAGCGAAATCTGCCACGCCGGGGGCTGTGTGGGCTCAAGCTCTCGGGCAATGTAGGGTCGGTGCGTGGCAATGCAGCCTTTTTTTGCGGCGCACCCCAAGAAGATCCCAGAAACTCGGAGCAACTGTGTCGACCCCATCGAGCGATCAGACGAATTCTAGCCCTCTATCTCCTGCCTCAGATGCGGTAGACGGCGCCTTTTCCTTGGCGCTCCGCGCGAAGCGAGATTTTCTC
>JAGSHB010000056.1 GCA_023954815.1 Myxococcales bacterium
AACAAGAACGTATCCGGGCAGTTCATCGGCTTGAGGCAGTACTCGGTGTCATCCGCGTTGAGGATGAACATGTCATCTTTGTAGTGGTGGTAGTGCCCCGACTGCTCGTACAGGTCCTTCTTGTAGAGCACCGGATTGAAGATCTCCTGGTAGCCGCGCTCCTTGTGGCTCTCGCGCCAGTAGGCCAAGAACTCCTGGTAGATCGTGTAGCCGCGTGGCGACCAAAAGACTGATCCTGGGGCCATTTTGTTGAAATGGAACAAGTCCAACTCGGTGCCGATGCGCTTGTGATTGCGCTTTTTCGCCTCCTCCAGAAAGTGCAGGTAGCTCTCCAGATCTTCTTTGTTCTCCCACGCCGTACCGTAAATGCGTTGCAGCATCGGGCGGTCACTGTCGCCGCGCCAATAGGCACCCGAGGCACGCAGCAGCTTGAAGTGCTTGCAGCTCTTGATGCCCGACACGTGGGGGCCAGCGCAGAGATCGACGAACTTGTTCTGCCGAAACAGCGACAGCGTCTCGGGGTTGTGCCGCTCGACGATGGTGTCGATGACCTCCAGCTTGTAGGTCTGGCCAGCCTGCTCGAACACCTCTCGCGCTTCATCGACCGAGACCTCAGCCCGCTGAAACCGCCAGTTGCGCTTGATCAGCTTCTTCATGCGCCGTTCGATGGTGGTGAGGTCGTCCGGCGTCAGCGTGCGAGGTAGATCGAAATCGTAGTAAAAGCCGTGCTCAATCGCCGGTCCGGTCGCCACCTGGGCGTCTGGAAAGAGCTGCACCACCGCCTCGGCCATCACGTGGGCCGTCGAGTGGCGCAGGCGGTACAGGCGTTCGGCGCGAGACTCGTCTTCCGGCACGTCGTAGCGCTCAAACGGCATATGAGCCGACAAGCTGGTGACCGTCACAGGCGCGACCTCTTCGGTGGACGGGGCGGCGTCTTGACCGCTGGCGGGAGAGACGGATGGCTGATTCATGGTGGACTCCGAAAGTAGGCCGGACCGCAACGAAGGGTCGGGCGTTTATTGGGCTCGGTAGCGTGGTGTTTATTTTCGGCGGCGACAAGGCGTTTTCGACAGGATTGACCAAAAAAAAGTGCCCCCGGCACAACGGGCGAGTCGTACCGGGGGCGAGCCGCGCCGAAGCGCGAGCAGGGTAGGGTTTGCGCTACTTATCCGTGACGCACTTACCGAGCGCTGCCTTGCAAGCGTCGGAGCTGGTGTCGCCCTTGGCGCCGCAGGTCAGCGCCGGCTTGAGCAGCTCGGCCGAGGCCTTCTTGCTCTTGGCCAAGCAGCCCAGCACGCAGGCAGCTTCCTTGGCGTCTTCGGGGCAGTCACTGACGCATTGAATCGTGGCGCCGCACGTTGCCGTGCCGTCGGGCTCCGTGCACGTGAGGTACGAAGCGCCGCACTCTGGCAGATCAGCGCCGCAACCGAGGGCGAACTCCATGAATTGCGCTGCGCTGCTCGAGTCGCCCTTCATGATGCAACCCTGGACGCAGGCGTCGTCGTCGTCCTTGCAAGCATCGACGCACCCAGCGATTTTGCCGCACTTATCCGATCCAGCTGGAGCCATGCACGCCGCAAGCGTCGCGCCGCAACCCGCTTCGAACTCAGCGCCACAACCCGACGCCTGCATGAACAGGCCGACCGATGCCTTGTCGATCTCTTGCGCGCATTTTCCAACGCACGAGAGCTTGGCTACCTCCGTCTTTTCGTCGTCGCACTTTTCGGCGCAGGGGATGCCCTCGACGCACTTCTTGCTGCCCGTCTTGCCGCCGGTGAGGCACTGGATGGACTCCTTGCCGCACTCCGCGTCCTTGCCCTTCGCCTGGCAAGCCAACATGGCCTTGAACTCTTTCTTGCCGTCCTCGGTGACTGCGTCGAAGCACTTGGACAAGCAGACGAACTGCCCAGTCTTGCCGGCCTGACAAGCCTCGCCGCAGCCCAAGAGGCTGCCGCAAATCTCCTTGCCGTGGGTTTTGCTCTCCACACAAGTAAAGAACTCACCGCTGCACTTGGTCGAGATGCAGTCGTTGAGGCAGTCGGGGTCTTTGCTGGCGGCGCAGGCTGGCACACAGGTATCTTTCGCGCAGGTCAACAGCGGCGCGCCGGGAAGCAGTGCTTCTTTGGATGCATCGCCCAGGCATGCCGTCTCGCAGCCCTTTTCGAACTTCTTTGGCGTGCATGCTTCGAGAACACAGTCGGCCAGCGTTGGGCACGTCGTGTACGTCGGAGCCTTGCCTGCGTCCGCTGCACCAGCGTCAGCACCTGTCGTGGTGTCGGACCCGGTCGCGGCGTCCGTGCCTGCGGTCGTGTCACTGCCGCTTGCCGAGTCGCCAGTCGCCGCTGCATCGGATGCTGTGGTTTTCTTCTCTGTCGTTTCTCCGCCGCAAGCCACAGCCAGGGCGGCCATCAGTAGCAGGCTCATACATTTTGCAAGCATATTCATCGTCGATCTCCCAGAGGCGTGCGCACAACCGGCCATCAGGGCCGAGTAGAGATGCGCGGGTTGGTGCACCTGTAGCATCGCCATGCTGCGGCTCATGGCAAAAAAACAAAGACTGCGCTCGGTGTTCGAGCGCAGTCTTCGCTTCGCGTTTCCGGGGGGAGCGCGAGTCAGCTATCGAACATCACCCTGAGCTCCGGCGGGAGGTGGGTAGTCGCCGGCAGCGTCGCCGCCACGTTGATGCCGACCACGCCGTCCGTGCCAGCCCTTGCCGCCGCGTTTGCCATGCCCCCAATGCCGCCCCATGTGGCGACGGAACTTGTGGTGCGCGACCATCAATTGAGCTTGCTGCTTGGGGTTGAGTAGCTGCTTTATCGCCGAAACTTGGGCCTTGTGGAGCTTCTTCAGCTTCGCCCGTGTCTTCACGATGGTGTTGAGCGCCTGGGCGTAGGCGCGCTGGTCATTGCTGTCCTCTTTGAGCAGCACACGCAGAGCGCGATGACTCTGTTTCATCTCCTTTCGCAAGGGACGCTTCTTTTGGCGGAAAGCGGTCATGAGCTTTTCGACGCGCTGGGCCTTGTCCTCCGTCAGCTGCATTTTGTCGCGCAGTAGCTCGCCGAAGCGTGCCTTCATCTTGGCGCGGAACTTCGCGCGTTGCTCCTTAGTGAAACGCTTGTGGGGGTGGGCACCATCACCCGGACCAGCCGAAGCGAGCAGTGGCACGGCGGTTAGTGCGACAGCCGCGATGGCCAGCACTGCTACGAGGGATCGAATCTTCATGAGAGCACTCCTGATTGAGGAAAGGACGCTGCGTCCTTGTTCACGTCTCTAGATGCCGTTGTGCCCAAGGACGTAAAAACAAAAACGCGCAGTATCGCCTTTTACCCGTGCCCAGTCGCCGCGAGCAGGCCCCCATGGACGGGGGTCTGAATGCCGCGCTGCAGCGCCTCTTGCACAAACCAGCCGTTGCGCCAGGGCCACTCCTTCACCGCGCCTTTGTAATCGGCGATGCCAAGCGAGAAGCCACAGAGGCGCTCCACGAGCGGCGCCAACTCCAGCGACACCCCAAGGTGTGCGCCGCCCACCCGGTTCATCTCATCGACTAGGTCCTGCAGCTCATCACGATGACGCGCCACAATAGTGCCCACCGGAGCCCCATAGCGTTCGCACAGCAAGCCAAAGGCGCTATTCCAGATGAGTTTTTCCAGCTCTACCTCTCGAAACTGCTGGTCGGCAACAGCGATGGCTGGCACATCCAAACGCTGAAGCCACCGCACGACAGCGGAGGCGCGCGGGCCGGAAAATGGCGATTCGCTACCTGGCGTCAGATCATCGCCGCGCTTGGCGACCGCAAAGAACAGCAACCCCCTGGTCGCACCTGTGAGCCCGTTGTCGGCCAGCCATGAGCGCAACATCCCGTTTTGCAGAAATACGAGATCCTCACGGCGAGCGGCAGGCACCTTCTCCAGCACTGCCGCCAAGTCGTCGTTGCGCGTCGCCACCAAAATAGGGCCACTGCCGTCGGCCGTCAGGGCTTCCCAGCCGGTCTTGCGACGAATCAGTGCACAGGGGACGCCGCGCATGGCAGCTCGCGTTTCTAGGGCCTGACCGACACGCCCGCCTCCGATGATGATCATGACCACTCCTTGCCGCGAAATCATAGCTCGCCAGATGCTGTACCGCATTGGCGCGCTCGACGGAACATACGTTGGTCGACCCAAGGCTGTGGGGGGAAGTCGACGCGGTCGCCGTGCGTTGCGTGTTGTTCCCGTCGTCCTACTCTTCAGTTTGAATCATGGCGCCACGGACGGCGTTACGAGCTCACAGCGTGCCTGCTAGCGGTGCCAAGTGTCACAAAAGTGTGTTGGCCTCGTCAGAGTCTCGCAGTTCGCTTGCGTTGCGCCAGGGTGCTTCGCAGACTGTCGCTGGATGCACGCAGGCCCACGAATGCAGGCCTCAAATCAGGACGGAATCACTCGATGTCACAAGGTCTCTCCCGCAACATGTCTCTGCTCCTGATCATGGCTGCGTTGGTCGCAAGTGCGTCTACCGCATTCGCAGCACCAAAGTGGCAATTCGTTACCTCGGGCGAGGGCGTACGCGTCTACAACTTCCCAGAAAAAGGGCGCTCCGTCCCGCGGTTTCGCGGTGTCGCGACTATCGATGCGCCGGCGCTGCAGCTGCTCGCCATCTTGGGTGATGTCCAGCGTTCGTGTGAGTGGAACACTGCATGCAAGCATTCGATCTTGCTTTCCAGAACGGACGATCTGCGCATGGTCTTCCACAATCGACTCAAGGCACCGTGGCCGGTCAGCGACCGCGACGCCATCTTGAAGACCAACGCCTCTATCAGCGCCGACGGGAGCGTCGTACGCGCCACCTTTAGGGCGATACGGTACGCCAAGCGCCCGCCGGCGAGTGGTGTTGTCCGGTTTCCGCGGCTGATCGGCCAGTACAAGATGACGGTCATCAGCCCAACACGGACGCGCGTGGTCTACACCATCGACAGCGATTCTGGCGGTTGGCTGCCGGGCTGGATGGTCCGCTATGCGACCAAAAATGTACCGATTGGGACCCTCGCTGGCCTACGCAAACAGGCGCGTCGCACCCGCGGTCAATACGCTGCTTTTATCGCCAAGCACACGCCTAAGAAAGCCAAACGGCAGGGTGTGGTAGCGACGCCGAAGTAGTGGCAGACGCGCCCTGATTCGTCCGTGGCGGTCGTGATTGTCTCGCTCGTGCCGGGATGTAGCGCAGGTGGCTGTTGTCCCGCCATCGACGCGCGCCCTAGGGAACGGGAACTGAGTCATCCGCTGGGATGACCTGCACGTTGGCCTCTGCCCAGTAGCGCTGACCACTGGTCGCTCGGCGCGATTCGCTTACCACCACGCTACCATCGGGTCGTGGAACGCTCAGACGAACCCACGCGAGGTGATACCGCCGCGGAGCAGTGGCCGGCGACGTCGGCCCATCAGCCGCCGTCGCATGGCGGCGCACCTGGATGTGACTCGGTCTTTCTGCACCACGAGCGAAGTTGGCGAGCCGTGGCTCGGCCGCCATCGCGGTCGGGCTGGTGGGCCGAATCTGGTTGGCAGTCGGCACGCCATCGAGCGCCAACGAGGCGCCATCCGGCAAAAAGATGTCCACGCCCGTCGCCAGCAGGGGCTGCTCGTCCGCGTTGCAGCCGATCAGCGCCAGCGCCAATACACACACCACCAGTCGTTTCATCGCCGACCTCCACGCTGCCATGGTGCAAAACGCCGCGCGTCGCGCCAAGGAAAAGTGCACCGCATAGCGACAAGTCAGCAAAAACCCCGACAACACCGCCACCAGATCGCGTCCTCAGCTTGCATCTCCGCGCGGTCGCCATGACACTTGGCGTACTTTGCAGAACCTCTCCCAGATCCACATTCGTTCGCTTGCCGCCTCCTTGAGGTCAGCCGTCATCCTTGCGATCCCGCTGGTTACGCTGCTGGTCACACCCCTCACCTATGCAGCCGCGCCGCTGTCAAAGGCTGTGACTTCCACCGTCGATCCCGAGTCTTCCCGTTCGTTGGTCTACGACCTCACTAAGCTAGTCCGATTCTTTGAGCAACGCGGGTGGACGATCGATCGTTACGAGTTTCGTCGCGTCATGCCCGAGGCTTTGCTCAGCGTATGCCGTTGCGATCTGGGTACCCGTGCCGCCGCCGCACAAACCATCCAGCGCAAGATCTCTGCGCTGGGCGGTCCATCGAAACTCACGTGGCAGAAAAATGGTCACAACCTTGGCGCCGTCTCCGAGACACTGACGCTTGAGCGCACCGCACGCCTGTTGGCCGAGGCGCGCCGGGTCGCACCGGAGGTTTGCCCCTACTACTTGGTGCGTCATGCGCGGTTTCGCGGCTATCAGATCGATACCGATCATATCACCATCGGCGCTGAGGGCGGTGGCCTGTTCTCACTGCGCCAGCATCAAGACCAGTGGCTGGTTGGCGGCGGCGGTACCGGCCGGGTCGTCGTCTCATTTCCCATCGACTCCCGTTGGAAACTGCGATTGGGGCCGGCGGTCGGTGGTGCGGCGCTGGTGGGCGACGATGTGTCCACCGACAACCTCGCCGTGGATTTCGTGACGTCGGTCCCGATCACAGCTCGCCGCTACGCCGGGCTCTATCTCTACGACATTGAGGTCGCGCCGGTAGCGCTGGGCATGTGGTGGCGGGAGCCGGTTCGTTATGGCGCCCGGCTCGGTGGCTTGTTTGGCATTTCTGCGCCGCGATTGCGCGGCTTCCTTCCGTGGACAGGGCTTTCAGTCGCCATGGAGTGGGTGGCGCCCTCCGGGGACCAGCCCGCCCAGTGGACATTGCGAATGGGCTTGCGAGTCGGCTTTGCGATTCGCCTGTCCGATTGAGCTCAGAGGCCGTTTTCTCGGCGTTTCCCGCTAGCTCGTGGCTTTAGCCAGCTTCCCAACCAGCGATGGTCCGCCATAGATAAGGCCCGTATAGATCTGAACCAAACTGGCTCCAGCATCGAGTTTGGCTTTGGCATCGTCGGGCGTCATCACGCCACCCACTGCGATAATTGGCCGCTTCCCATCGGTACGCCGGTGGATTTCGCTGACCATTCGAGTCGCACGCTCTGTCAGCGGCGCCCCACTGAGACCGCCTGTTTGTGTGCGGTCAGCGGACTTCAGTCCCGAGCGGTCTAGGGTGGTGTTGGTGGCGATGATGCCGTCGATTCCGGCGCGATCGATGGCCTCTAGGGCGTCGTCCAGATCGGCATCGTCCAAATCTGGCGCCAGCTTGACCAACAGTGGCATGGGCCCGCCCCGTTCCTGACGCAGCTCGTCTCTACGCTGCACCACCGCTCGCAACAGCGCTTCGAGGCGGTCGCCCGTCTGCAATTTGCGTAGCCCTGGCGTGTTGGGTGAGCTGACGTTGACGGTGAGATAGTCCGCGTACTGCGCGAGCTCGTCCATCACAGCCAAGTAGTCCTGCGCGGCCTCTTCGAGCGGGGTGTCTTTGTTCTTGCCGAAGTTGACGCCAACGATGAGCCCGTCGGGCTTGGGTTGATCGAGATGTCTGGCGGCAAATCCCATCCCGCGACCTGGAAACCCCATCCGATTGATGACCGCTTGATCTTCCGGCAGCCGAAACACCCGAGGGAGCGGATTGCCAGGCTGTGCACGAGGAGTGATCGTGCCCACCTCCACATGGCCAAAGCCCATGGCTGCGAAGCCGCGCCAAGCGGTCGCGTCCTTGTCGAACCCCGCTGCGAGGCCGATTTTGTTGGGAAATCGCAGGCCAAGCACCTCTGTTGGGGCCTCGACCCGCGCACCAAAGGCGAGCCGGAGAGCCTGCCGACCAGGACCACTGCGCGACATGCGCGCCAAGCTGCCCACAGCCAGGTGGTGAGCCCGCTCGGCGTCGAGTTGAAACAGCAGCGCTCGCATCAGGCTGTACATCAGACGCTCTCCTGCAGGAAGGTGCGCACCGCGGTGGCTTGGTTGATGCTCACGGCCCCCGACGCCTGCCAATGGTCAAGCAGCTCCGGTAGTTGGAACACCGCGTGTAGTCGGACGCCATCCTCAGCCAAACGCGCTTGCGCACCGCTGCCACGATCGACGAGCACCACCAGATCACCAACGTGCAGGCCGGCGTCGCGCAGGGTTGGCAGGGCTTCGCGCGCGCTGGTGCCGCGGGTCGCCAGATCATCGATCACGACGGCGGTCTCACCGGCTTTGAAGGGACCTTCAATGGCTGCCCCGGTGCCGTGGGCTTTCCGCTGTTTGCGTGGGTAGATAAGTGGCCATTGGCCAGCGAGTGATACAGCCGTGCCGATGGGTAGGCCCGCGTAGGGCAGGGCGGCGAGGCGATCGAACTGCAGACCCTCCAGGCGAGCCGCGTAGGCTTGTGCGGCAAGCCCAAGCAGCGCTGGGTCGCCGGAAAGCTGGCGTAGATCGAGGTAGATGGGTGAGGTGAGGCCCGATTTCAGCGTGAAGCTGCCAAATCGAACGCAGCCCGCCGTGAGCAGCCCGTCAGCGAGGGTTTGCCCCTGATCGGTCGCCAGGAATCCGGCCTTCGTCCGATCGCCCATCTGATCTTGCGCCGTGGCCTTCGTGTTGTCGCCATGGGATAGCGCCGTCGCTTGCACCAGCGTCGACGTGCGCGCCGCGGATATCTGGGCCACCAGTGCCGCCGCCGCACGAGCTGGATCCGGTGCACGGGCGATGCCCCGTGACACGCTAATGAGCAGGCCGAGGCCATCAGGCCGGACTGCGGCCGCGACGGTCTCCTGCAGCGACCCACCTTGCGCACCGACCCCTGGCGCCAAAATCCACGCGTCTGGGTTTACACGCCGTACCGCGGGCAAAGCGCCGGGAGCGGTCGCGCCAACAACGAGACCACAGCGCGCCGCGTCCCAGTTGCGCACCGCGGTGGCGACGGTCACGTACATCGGGTCGCCTGTCTCAGTCGCGAGCTCCTGCAGTTCGGCTGCGCCCGGGTTGGAGGTCCGGCAGAGCACAAAAACCCCGCGGTCCTGATGGGCCAGAAACGGCGCGATGCTGTCTCGTCCGAGGTAGGGGTGCAGGGTCACCGCACCGGCCCCTAACACATCGAAGCAAGCCGTGGCGTATGCGGCAGCAGTCGAGGCGATATCGCCGCGCTTTGCGTCCAAAATCACTGGAATCTCGGGCTCCAAGTCCGAAATCAGATCGCCGAGTGCAGCCACGCCCGGCGCGCCAAGCGCCTCGAAAAACGCAGCATTTGGCTTGAACGCACACGCGTAGGGTCGCGTCGCAGCGACGATGTTTCGGCAGTAGGTCAGCGCCGCCTCAGCAGTCGGCGTCGACAAGTCCGCGAGATGAGGGTCTAACCCGACACACAGGAGCGAGCCGGTGGCAACTGCACGTCGACTCAGACGGTCGAAGAAGGTCATGGGGTAGCGCTCCATTCGCGGGGCAGTGGACAGGTCTTAGCGGCCCGCTGCGGCAGTAATGACAGGACGCAGCACGCGACTATGCCTTGCCGAGAACCATGGCTAGCAGGGCCATCCGCACGTACATGCCGTATTCCATCTGCCGGAAGTAGGCGGCACGCGGATCGGTGTCGACTTCCATGGAAATTTCCCCGACACGGGGCAGGGGATGCATCAGCACCATCTGCGGCCGAGCGCGGGCCAGGATTTCGGGCGTGATGACATAGGCATCTTTGACGCGGGCGTAGTGATCCGGGTCGTCGAAGCGCTCTTTTTGCACGCGTGTCACGTACAGCACGTCGCTGCGGGGGAGCACTTCCTCGAGTTCCCGGTGCGCCTCCCACGGGATGCCGCGCTCATCGAGTTCCGCCAGAATCTTGTCTGGGAAGGCCAAACTCTCGGGTGACACGAAGTTCAGCTTGACGTCGTACATGCTCAGCAACCGCGCCAACGAATGGACTGTCCGCCCATTTTTCAGGTCGCCCAGCAGCGTGATTGTCAGGCCATCTACGCGCCCGGACTCCTCAACGATGGTGAAGAGATCCAGCAGCGCCTGGGTCGGGTGCTCGCCGATCCCGTCGCCCGCGTTGATGATCGGTTTTCTTGCGTAGCGCGCAGCCAGTTTCGCTGCGCCCACCTCTGGATGCCGGAGCACGATGACATCGGCGTAGCACTCCAGCGAGCGCACCGTGTCGGGCAGGCTCTCACCCTTGGAAACCGACGAGTAACGCACCTCGCTGATGGGAATCACGCTGCCGCCAAGTCGCTCCATCGCCGCCGTGAAGCTCGAAGCGGTGCGTGTCGAGGGCTCGTAGAACAGGCTGGCTAGAATCTTGCCCTTGAGTAGGTCGAAGCTGCCGATGCGCTCAACCATCTCCCGCATCTCGCGGGCGACTCCGAAAATGTACGACAGGTCCGCTCGTCGAAATTGCGCGACCTCCAAGATGTCCTGACCGTAAAAAGCCGTGTCCCGCCTGTCGCCGAGCGGCAGGTGTGGGCTCTGAGTGCGGTTCGCAGCCATGGTCGCTCCCTTTTGCATCGTCACAGTCGAAAACGCCGAGAATCCGGGCCGATCGCTGTGGTCGTGGGGTCGGAACTGTCTACTTGTTGCAGAGGGCCAGATTTTCACCAGATTGCGGCACGGTCGGCAATACATCGACCTCGATTTCGTCGATCCGTACGTCCTTTAGCGAGTGGTTGAGCAGCAGCATCCAGACGTTGCCGCCTTGGTACGGGATGCACTTGCCAGCGAGCGTGATCGACTGCCACTTGCTCTTGTTCTTGTCGGGTTCGGGCACCACCGTGGCGTGCGCAAAGACCTTGCCGCCGTCGATTCCGGAGATCGTCACCGGTGCATTGAACTGCAGCGCGAGCGTAAGATTCGGATTATTGAAGGTTCCCGATGATTCAGCATGCCAGCGGATACGGACCGCCTGCGTGCCCTGCTTCACGGGCAATCGCCACTGCAGGTACGCCGGCACGCCGAACTTGTAGCCGCCACCGAGCTTGCCGCCGCCCTCGACTTGGAAGTCCGTCTTGTCCGGGCTGTTGTTCTTGGACCAGGTCTTCAGCTCTTTACCGCGCAGGCAACCGATCAGGCCGTATTTCTTCAGCAGCAGCTCCATCTGCCCAGCCTTGGTGCTGTCGAGCTTTTCAGCCTCAGCGATAATGAGTTTAGCGGCAGCTTCAAAGCTGGTGTGATTGGTGAAGGTCAGCAGGGCCCGCAGGATCACGTGATCGGTCAGTTGGCTACCTACCTTCTTGCGAATCGCCCACAGCGCGCTGGAGAAGATTCGGCCGTCGGCATGGACCTGCCCCGTTAAGTCATCAGGACATTTGCGCATGACCGAGAGATCGCGCACGCGGTGGGCGCCAGCAAACGCGAGGCCGTAGGTGCCGATGATGGGGTACTCAATCATCGCCGCCGCGAAGTAGTCCGCGAAGCCCTCATTCATCGCACCAGGCTGATTATTCAGGCCGTGAGCGTCGGCAAAGAGCCCGCTGAGGCGCGTGGTTCCAACCATGGCGTGGGTGTACTCATGATAGATGACCGTCGCGTCGTAGCTGAAGTCGGTCTTTTCGTACTGGCCAAAGATGATGTGGCCTTTGTCGCGCTCTGGGAGCTGAAAAGCCTTGAATCCTTTGGGGGGCATGAACGCCGCGTTTGGGTAGCCAGTCCACCCGCCAGCGAGGCCATGGGTCTTGGCGATTTCGGGGTCGTACCAGAGGTTGACATTGACCAGCGCCGGAAGCGGATGGTCGAGTTCCGTGAGGCCGTGCACATTCTTGAAATACGCGTGAATCTGATTGACGTGGTGGTACATCATCAGCTCGGCAAAGCCGTCGTTCGGATCGCTCATGTCCGTCGGTGGTTTGATAGAGAGGTAGTGGCCGTCCGCGTCTGGGACCACCGTCGCCACTTCCTTGCACAGTGCTCCGAAGGCGTATCCGAGGGACGCCATGGTCTGGCCACCTTTCTCGTTGAGGCAGTTCTTGACCGATGCGTAGGGGCCCGTGAGCGTGCCGTCGGCGGTTGTCGGCCGCACCAATGTGACCTGAGCTGTGGTCAGCTGATCGGTCGTGGGATCGTGGAAATAGACCTTGGCTTTGGGTGCCTCGGCCACAACGGGTTTACCGGCGTCGACAGCGGCATCCGCAACGGCGTCCGTCCCGGCGGCATCGGCTGTGGATTGCGCGGGCGGCTGCGTCGGTTCCGTGCCACAAGCCACGGCGATCGATGCGACTATGCAGCAAGCTGCCGCGGCGCGAATCCACCAGAAAACTGGGCGTTTCGTTACAAACCTGCTCATCGTTTCATCCTGTCGCCCATCCGAACGATGCGGCCGTCTGAACTCGCCACGACCACGCGCAACAATTGCGGCTTCAACCCTCCGATGAGGTCCACCGCGAAGCCGTCTACAGCGCCGCCGAATTGCGCGTCGATAACGCGGGTGACGTGCTTGACCGCCCATCCGGTGCCGCCAGCGGCCAGCAGGGCCTTGCGCACCGCGAGTTGGCTGCTGAGGGCACCGCGCTTGACGCCGTTGACCGGAACGGCGTCGCTCGACAGGTGCAAGACAACGCCGTCTGGCGTCATCGACACCGCCACAAATCGCCCAAGAACCGGCGTGCCAGCGTGACTCTGTGCGAATCTCGCGACGCGGCGACCGTGCGCAACACTGACGCGGTCGAGCCGTAGGTCGCGCTGCTTCACGCCGCCAAGGAGCGCTTCGTGTGCGCGTAGGAAGTGCCTTGCGCGGGCTTCGTACGTCTTGCCCTTCGTCAGCACGCGCATGCCGGCGACCACATGGGGGCCTGGCTGGCTGATCGACCAATGGGCGCTCGTCCGTGGCGTACGTTTTTGCAGCTCGGCGAGGGTCTGCTGAGCTTGTTGCCTCGCTGAGGCGGGAGCGCGGGAGACGGTCACCTTTTTGGCCGTTCGAGGCGCGGACGCGATGGCAGGGCTCGGCAAGGCGAGGCCGAGCAGGGCGGCGGTGGTGGCGATCAGACGATTCATGGGAGGCCTCCGGAACGGGAGAGCGCGAACCCTAGCAGACGCGGGCGTCATCCGCGATGGTCAGTTGGTACGGACCGACACCGTCTCGGGCGGCGGCAACCCATGGGCGTCGATGGCGTGGTGATCACCTTCTAAATTTGCGACTTGCCTCTAGCCCCAGCCGCGCGCAACATGCCGTGCCCCGCGCCAGTCTGAGGCGCACATGGAGCCCACCATGGCCATCGCCATTCGCCTAGAAATCCTCGCCGACGGCCCACGCAGCGGCACCGAAACGGTCGCTCCGACCCTACTGACGTCTCACCGAGATTGTGCCTTTGAGCCCGGAAATAAGCCCCTTTCGCTGGATTGGACGGCGACCGAGGTGGCCCGGGTTGTCGAGTTGAAGGCGAGGTTACGGGGGGAGCTGTCGTACGGCTGCGCCCGGTGCACCGACCCGCTGACCTTCCCGCTCGACGTCGCCATTTCTCACCACTGGGTACCCGCCGGCGGCTTGGATATCGGCGGCGACGAAGTCTCCGAGTTCGATCGCGATCCCGATGTCTCCGAGCACAACGGTGTGGAGATCGATATCGAGTCGGTCGTCCTAGAGTGCGTGATGGTCGACCTGCCGTTCGCGCCTGATTGTGATGTCAGCGCGCAAGGGCGATGTCCGGATTGGACTGACGAGGCGCGCATCGTTCACCACGGTGGCAAGGCGCCAGAAGTTGAAGGAGAAAACCCCTTCGCGGCCCTCGCCGGCCTCAAGCTGACATCAGACGCAGAGGCGTAGCGGCCCGGCAACACCGGACCGCACCCTCGCAGAGAACCCAAGGCCCACGGGCCGACCCAAGCTGGAGCACCCATGCCCGCCCCATTTCGCATCTACAACACCCTCAGTCGCACCATCGAAGACTTCGCCCCGGTCAAAGACGGCCACGTCGGCATCTACGTCTGCGGTATGACGGTGTACGACCACATCCACGTCGGCCACGCCCGCGCGATGGTCGTATTCGACGCATTCGTGCGTTACTTGCGCCACCGTGAGTGGGACGTGACCTTCGTCCGCAACTTCACCGACGTCGACGACAAGATCATCAAGCGCGCCAACGAGGTCGGCAAGGACCCGGTCGCGCTGGCGGGCGAGTTCATCGGTCACTTCCATGACGACGTCGGCGCCCTGGGTTTGGCTAACCCAGATCACGAGCCGAAGGTCAGCGAGACCATCGACGGCATCCAGGCGATGATCGGCAACCTGGTGAACAGCGGTCACGCCTACGAGCAGGACGGCACCGTCTGGTACAGCGTCGAGAGCTTCCCGGAGTACGGCAAGCTCAGCGGCCAGAAGGTCGAAGAGCTCCGCAGCCCCGACGAGGTGCCCGGCAAACGCGCACCAGCGGACTTTGCGCTCTGGAAGGCCGTCAAACCGGGCGAGCCTGCATGGGACAGCCCCTGGGGCCCCGGTCGCCCGGGCTGGCACATCGAGTGCTCCGCCATGAGCCTCGGTGACATCGGCGAGACCTTGGACATCCACGGCGGCGGCCTCGACTTGGTGTTCCCGCACCACGAAAACGAGATCGCGCAGTCCGAAGCGGCCAACGGCAAGAAGTACGTCAACTACTGGATGCACAACGGCCTGCTGACCATGACGAGCGGCCAGAAGATGGGAAAATCCCTCGGCAACGTCATCAATGTGCGTGATGCGCTGAGCCAGTTTCCCGCGGAAAGCCTGCGTTTGTACTACTTGCAGAGCCATTACCGCTCGCCGCTGCCTTGGGGGCCCGAGGCGCTGCCTGAGGCCTTGGCCATGCTCGGTCGCCTCTACGAAGCGCGCGAAAACGCTGAAGCCATGGGCGGCAGCGAGCCAGTGGAGCAGGTCATCAGCGGTCTCGGTGAGGACGCCAAGAAGGTCTTTGAACTCGGCCAGGGCTTCACCAGCCGCATGTACGGCGCCCTCGACAGCGATTTTAGCACCGCACAGGCGCTGGGTTACCTCTTCGAACTCGCCCGCGCCGTGAACCGGCTCGCCAACCACAAGAAGGCAAAAAAGCGCGGCGGCCCGGTGGTTGCGCCTGCATTGGCCGCCTTCGCCAGCGTCGCTGAGACCTTGGGTCTGATGGCGATGAGCTCTGCGGACTTCATGGCCGAGGTGAAGGAAAAACGCCTCGCCGCCATGGGTGTGTCGCATGATGCCGTCGAGCAGCTGCTCACAGACCGTCGTCAAGCGCGCGCCGACAAGGACTGGGGCCGCGCCGACGAGATCCGCAATCAGCTCGACGAGATGAACATCGTCGTGATGGATCGCGCCGATGGGTCCGATTGGAAAGTGCGTTTGGTCGCGGCGAACTAGCGTAACGGCTGCATACCTGAACGGTACGATCGGTCAGCTAGATTCTGGCTAAGAGGCTCTTCAACCGGGCATTTGCTTCCGATCGCGCTTCTTCGTAGGCGCCGTCGCCGAGCAGGGACTGCCTGAAGGTGCCGGGCTCTCCGATCCACTTTCCGCTGACCATCATGCCGTCTAGGGCATCGCCCGGCTCCGCGTAGGCGAGCGTTCGCAGTACGTCGTTACCCGGCCAGAAGCTGGGGTGGCTGACATCCCAGGTGAGCAGGTGGGCCCACGCACCGGGTGCGATGACACCTGAGCGCATCTTCGGATCCAGCCGGCCTGGAATCGACCACACCCGCGCCAACAGCCGATCGGGGTCGGCCCACACGGGCCACGCATCGAATGTGCGCTGACGACGCGCCTGCAGCTCGCGGGCGTCGTGCAGAGAGCCGCTCTTGTGAAAGGCCTCTTGTTGGTGGCTCCAACTGGTCGCCACTGAGCGGAGACCCGCCACGAAACGCAGCTCCTTCTGCGGGCCCATGCCGTCGTTGCTGGCGGCGCAATCGGTGGCGACCAACCAGGGCACACCCGCCTCGTCCCAGCTCTGTACATCGGCCGGAAAGCAGAATTGCAGCTGGCTGTAGGGGCAAAATCCGAGGGTGTGGCGTGCAGGATCGAGAATCTTCAGGTCGGATTCGCTGAGAAAGACACCGTGTACCAAAAGGAATCGGGCATCGAGCGCACCAGTCGACGCGAGCCATTTGGCTGGGGAGACGCCGTGCCGCTCGTGCGCGCGTTCGTATTCCTCAATGGATTGGGAGACGTGGGCGTGCACGCTGAGATCGTGCTTGCTGGCGGCGTCGGCGATGCGTCGCCACAACGGGCCGCTGACCGTATCGGTGGCGTGAGGCCCGAGCGCTGGAAAGACGCCTTTGTCGGCCAGGGAGGTGTTTTCGAGAAGATCGTACGTCGCCTGCCACTGGTGATCCAAGCGGTCGACACCCGGTCCATCCAGATCTTGCAACGTTGGGGCGACAAACCCGGCGAGACCTGTGTCCTCAAATGCGCCTGCGAGCTCGGTTCCGCCGTAGTAGTGCTCCCATACGACGCCGACGCCAGCGCGCAGACTCTCGTACGCACCCATTCGGGCAAACGCCCGTACGTCGGCATCTTCCACCTTGGTCTCAACCGTGAAGTAGAGATCTTCGATGACGTTGTTGCGCATGATCGCCGCGCCGCCCATGCCGCGAAAGGAGGCCATCGACAGGTGGGTGTGGGCGTTGACGAACGCTGGCGTTAGCAATCGGCCGGAGATATCGCGCTTTTTTCCCGAAAACACGGTATTTTCAAAGGTTTCTCGATCACATTCGGTAACATCGACAATGCGCGTGCCACTGACCTTGACCGCCGCCGCAACCACCCGTAGACCGGTCTCGTGATCCCCGAGGACGACCTGATCGCTCCAGAGCAAGGTGGCGTTTTCGCTGGGGGTTGGTGCATCGAGCGTGGGCGCATCGGGCATGACGCTTCTCCAGTGGGCAGGCGCAGCGTTTGCAGCAGGCGACGCAACAGGTGCAAGAACGAGCAAGAGTGGCTACGCTACGCCGACTTTTGCCGCTCCGCCAGCGGACGGCACCCGGAGGACCATCTTGCACGAGCGCAGCTTTGAGACAATCACCGCCAGCCAGCTTACTTGGCGTGACGATGGCGGCATCGCAGTCACCTGGAGTGACGGACATCACAGCGTTTATTCGCGCCCCTATCTGCGAGCGAATTGCCCGTGCGCCACTTGCCAAGGGACGCATGGCACGCCCACGACGCTTGTCGATGCGACGGCCAAGCCCGACGCGCCGAAGAAGAAGTTCGGTGGCTTCAAGGTCATGACCGGCCCCAAGCCGCCCCCGGTCGACGTGGCCATCCAAATCAAGCAGGCCGATCCCATCGGGCAGTACGGCATGAAGCTGACGTGGGGGGACGGACACAACACCGGCATCTACACGTGGCAATACCTGCGCACCATCAGCCCGGGCGACGGCACTGCTGCGCATCCGCCGACGGAAGCTGCGCAGCAGGCGCGTTCGAAAGCGAAAGAGGCCGCTGGCTCGTCGTAGTCGGCAGTCTCAGGGCGCGGAAATCGTCCTGCTACGGTTGCTGCGCCGCGAGCGCCGCTTGCAAGTCCGCCTTGAGCTTCGCAGCGTCCGAATCGCCTAGTTTTCCGGGCTTCCAGCCGACACCTAGCCCCTTCGTTCCGACTCTCGGGATGATGTGAAAGTGCACGTGGAAGACGGCCTGATGGGCGCTGCTGCCGTTGTTTTGCAGCAGGTTGTAGTTCTCCGCGCCGGTGGCAGCCATCACGGCCCGCGCGATCTTCGGAAGCACCCGCCCCACCGCAGCGCCGGCCTCCTCTGACAGCTCGTGCAGAAAGGCGCGCCGCTGTTTCGGAATCACCAGCGTGTGGCCGTAGACCAGCGGAAAAATATCCAGGAACGCCAACACATCATCGTCCTCGTAGACCTTGTGACACGGGATCTCTCCGTCGAGGATCTTGTCGAATAGGCTCGGGCCGTGGGGATTGGGGCTCATGTCAGTCATCGATGTCTCCTGGGATGTTGAGCGAACCATGCCATGGCACACAGGCTGGTTGTCGCGCTATTTTTTCGGGGGCGCCCAGCCTTTGCTCGTCTTGCCGCTCTCAAATAGCCAGAGCTTCTGATCGACCGCGAATGGGCCTTTGAAGCTGGTCTTCTTGCCGCCGGGGAAGACCACCTCGATGCCGTCGATGGTCGTCAGCTTTCCGAGACCCATGTGCTGCGTGAGGCTGTCTTGGCAACCCTGTCCGTTGCCGCCCGAGACATACCGCAGCCACGTCTTGCTGCCCGATTTGACCCGAATCGTCGCCCCAATCGCCGCCCGATTGGCCTTGCCATCGCCGATGACTTGCACCTGCAGCCAGTGACCGAGCTTGGCGCCCTCGCGGAGGGATTGACCGCTGTTGCGAAAGACCACGCCTTTCGCAGCCATGTCGGGCGCGCCGTCGTGATCGATGTCCGCTGCCGCCATGCCCCAGCCGTTGTCGACCGTAAGCCCCGCATGGAGCACGTCGAGCGAGAAGGTGCCGTCGCCCAATCCCCAGTAGAAATCACTCGGCCGGCCGTCGTAGGTCGCGCTGATCGCCAAGTCGAGGTGTCCGTCGAGGTCGAAATCGGCCAGCAGGGGCACGGAGTGGGTCTCTTGGAAGCGCAGGCCGCCCAGCCCGACGGGAATCGACCAGTCGCCCTGGTTGTCTGCCCACTTGCCCTTGCCATCGGCGATGAGCACCCGTGTCTTGTCGCTGAAGTTCCAAAATCGCGGGTGAGCGAGGTTGGCCACCACCACATCGAAGTAGCCGTCGCCGTTCAAATCACCCCAAGCGGTGCCGATGGAGTGGCCGTAGTGCGTGTTGCCGCTGCTCGCGACCCCGTGCCCCGCCAAGCCCGTCTTGAGCGCCGATTCGGTGACCGTGCCGTCGCCGTTGTTCTTGAAATACAGGTTCCTGTGCAGGCGGTAGTTGTTGACCAGCACGTCCACATGACCGTCGCCGTCTGCATCCACCGCGTTGGCGCCGCGGCCGGCATAGCGCTTGCCCAAAGTGCCCAAAAATCCTGATTTTCCGGTCCAACTGGTGAATTTTCCGCCACCTTCATTGTGCCAGATGGTGTCGACGTAAAACGTCCCCAGTGGCCAACAGATGAAGTTTGCGACGTAGAGATCCAGCTTGCCGTCCGCGTCGATGTCCACCCAAGCCGCGCCGGGTGTTGGGGTGTGCAGCTGCTTTTTGTCCGACTTGTCGTCGCACATGTTGTAGCTCTGCAGGTCGCTCAGCCCCGACGCTTTTGTTACGTCCTCGAAGGTGCCGTCGCCCTTGTTGCGCAGCAGCGTGTCCCCGCCGCCGAGGGTCTCCCAGAAGACAAAGAGATCGAGGTGGCCGTCGTTATCAAAGTCACCCCAAATACCGCCATTGCCTTTGACGTCGAGCTTCTTGAACCCGGCCGCGACGCTCACGTCTTTCAACGTGCCCTTGTCGTTCCGAAACAGCTTGTTGCGGCTGTCGAAGAGGTCGTCCCAGCCATCGTTGTCGAAATCACCCCAGGCCATGCGGTGCCCGGGTTTGGTGTCGCCGAGAGGTTGCAGCAGGGTCTCCTCGGGCTTCACCTCCTTCAGAGGCTCGACGATGAGCCGCACGAGGTAGTCCGTCGGTCGCGTCAGGCTCAGACCATTCCAGTTGAAATTCTGCTGGCCGCCGGAGGTGAACTTGGTGAGCTCGGGGAAGTTCCACGCGGAGTGGCAACGAGCGAACTTATCGCAGCATTTCTCCGCCTTGCCATCACAGTCTGGGTGGAGCGAGCCGTCGAACGCCCAGGCCGCGCTGTTCGGCCCGCCGTTGCGCCTGTGGGCGACGTACACCAGCCCTGGTTGGTCGATGACGAGCGGCTTGGGCAGCTTAAACGTGGTCCATGTGCCAGCGCTCATCTCGGCGACCGGGCAGCTGACCTCCCAGATGGGATCGGGCGACCAGAAGTCGAAGCCGTTGTGGCCGAAATCGCGATACAGGCCCGATGAAACCGGCCCACTCGTTGGCAAATGGCCATACTGAATCTTGTAGCCGTGGATGCGCACTGGCTGATCGAGATCGAAGCGTACGGCTTCATGCAGCGGTGTGGCGTTGATCTGTTTGCCGACGATTTTCCACTCGGCTTGCTTGCTCACATCGCTCACGCCCTTGCCGTCATCCCACGCGATCTCCACCAGACCCTGCGGCAGCGCGGCGTCCACAGCGCAGGCGGTCAGGGCGCCAACGGGCGGCTTTCCAGCGTCGGGGGCACCTGCGTCCTGCTGGCCGGCGTCTTGCTCACCCCCAACACCGTCACTAGTTGAACCGTCACCACTGGTCACGTCCTCTGCCGGCGTGTCATTGTCTGCTTCTGTGCCGCAACCAGCGGTCGCCAGCAGCGTCATCATCAGCAGTGCGCCCATCGCGCCCCGAATGTTCCCCATGGTCTTCTCCGTGGTAGTCGCTCCACAGCGTACAAGAACCAGCGCGAGAGCGCGCCCCGCCTATGATGACATAGAGACCTGTCGCCGAAGAGAGCCATGATCGTCATCGCCACCCACGACCACGCAGATTTCGACGCCTTCGCCGCTATGGTGGCCGCTCGCAGACTGCACGGTGGTGGCCATATGGTGCTCGGTCGGCCGGTGAGCGACTACGTGCACGCCTTTCTGTCCCTGCACAAAGAGCACTTCACGGTCTGCAAAGAGTCCGATCTCGACCTCGATCAAGTCACCAAGCTCGTGGTCGTCGATACGCGTGACATTCGCAGGCTGAAAAACATCAAAGAGCTTGTAAAAAGGGCACCTGAGCGGACTTTCGACTTGGAGGTCTGGGACCATCACTGCGCGTCCGGTGACGATTTGGTGGGCGATCGCAACTACGTCGAACCCCTCGGTGCGGTGACTACGCTCCTAGTTGAGCGGCTGCGCGCCGAGGATCACCAGATTCCCGAGATCGAGGCGACGGTGCTCGCCCTGGGCATCCACGCCGACACCGGCTCGCTGACGTTCCCCTACACCACCCCGCGCGACGCTGAAGCCCTGTCTTGGCTGCTGTTTCAAGGCGCCAACCTGAAGATGATCGGCCACTACCTGCGGACGCGTCTGAAGCCCGCTCAGCGCGACGCCCTGTTGGCCGTGATGGCGAAAGTGCAGGTGCAGCCCATCGTCGGGGTGGAGATCGCCTTCGCCGAGGTGCAGCTCGATCGGCAAGTGACCGGGCTCGCCGAGGTCACCAGCGAAGCGCTCAAGGCTGGCGGTCACGACGCGCTGTTTGTGCTCTACAAGGTCCGCGGCAATCGCATCACTGTCATCGGCCGGGCCACCGCTCGTTGGATGGACATCGGCGCCTTGATGCGGCGGCTAGGCGGCGGGGGCCATCGGGGGGCCGGGGCGGTGACGTTCAAGGCCATCTCGCCGGATGAGGCCCGCGGTCGCCTGCAAGCCGAGCTGTCCCGTGAGCCGCCCCAACCGGCGCGGGTCTCCGATGTCATGAGCACCCCGGTCGAGACCGTGGCGCCTGAGCTGCCGCTCACCGAGTTGGAGCGGCTGCTCAGTGAGCTTGGCCACACGGGCATGCCAGTGGTTCGCCGGGGCAAGTTGGTGGGTGTGGTGTCAAAGCGGGACGTGCAACGTGCTCATCGTCGTGGGGATTCCCATCGGCAAGTGCGCAGCTGTATGTCGCAAAACGTGGCGACGATCGCGGCGGACGCACCGCTCGATGCCGCGCTCCACCGCATGGTCGCCAAAGACGTGGGGCGGCTACCCGTGCTCACAGATGGCAAGCTGGTCGGTATTCTGACGCGTACGGATGTACTGCGCGTGCTCTACGCGCCAGGCAAAGGGGAGTGACGTCGATGAGGCCCACAACCCCGGGATATTTTCGCCAACTTGGCTCGTCGACCCCGCTGGTGATCGGCTTCCTGAGCGGTCTGCTGCTCATGGGGGCTGGGTGCGGCAGTGACGCGGCGGATGCGGCGGGTGACACCACTTCTTCGGACGTATCGCTCGTCGATGCGGCCGCTGGTCTCGATGGCGCCGGGGCCGACCAAACCAGCGCCGATGCCAACGTCAGTGACAGCGCCAGCGACGACACGCAGCTGAACGCAGACGCAGCAGTCGACGCAAGCGAGCAGGTCGATGCAGGGCCCATCAAGACCTTCGCCATTGCCGCCATCGCCGACCCTCACATCACGGGGACCAGCACCACCAAGCCCAACATCCAGCGGCTGCACGCGACGGTCGCTTGGCTCAACGCAAACGCCGCAGCCAAGGGCATCGAGCTCGTGCTGGTCCTTGGCGACATCGGTTGGAGCGGCGGCCTAAAGGGGGCAAGGGCAGCGCTCGACAAGCTGACGGTGCCGTACCTGCCCACCCTGGGTGACAACTGCAATTTCGCCGGTGACGAGAAGACGTTCAGCGATGTCTTCGGGCCAGTCTACGCCGGGCTAGGCGACAAATTCGCCAATCTATCCCGAGCCGCCACGCCCACTACCCACGGAAAGACCGGAAAACAGGTCATTTTGCAGAACGTGAGCTTCGACCTCCATGGCATCCACGTGGTTGGTCTGGATGTCAGCCCGCGCGACAAGAAGGGCATCGTCGGCGAGATGGGGGACCTGCACGACTACGAGGGCGGAACCTTTCCCTGGTTGCAGGCGGACCTAGCCAAGGTCGCCCAGCGCCCCAAGGGTAGCGTGCTCATCGCGTCGCACATTCCGCTGCACGAGTCCCCTGGGGCGCTCATGGGCGACGAGATCGACAAACTCAATGCGCTAGCGAAGAAGACGCCGGGCCTCATCCACGCCAGTATCGCTGGCCACTACCATGTCGATGCGGTCGTTGACCTGCCCCTACTTGAGTACATCTCGTACGTGGTCGGCGCGATCTTCGTCGGACCGCTGCCGGTGCACATCGCCACGGTCACGACCCAGGGCCAGACGGTCACTTGGCAGCACGACACGATCTATCTGCCAGGCTACAAATAGCCCCGTGTTCGGGCCACACCCCTATTTCTTACCGCCGACGATGTAGGCGGGCGGCACGGTTCCGCCCACGCGCGGGTCATAGCGCTTCTTCATCCACTGGTACTTGCCTTTGGTTTCCCGAATCCGGCGTCGCAGCCCGATTAGGGTCTTGTAGGGCAACTTCTTCGCAGAGCGCTCAGCGAGCCAATTCGGAATCATCCCACCGGGGTCGCTGTAGACCTGGTAGGTGACGCGGATGCGACCGGGGCTGAGCTCCTGAAACTTGTAGAAGCCCTCCAGCTTCGGCATGCGCACCACGCCGCTGACTTCAGGCACGGACTTGTGCCGGACGGCCTTGAAGCGGCTGGTGACGATGTGCTTGGTGAGATTGACGGTCGACGTGCCCAGGAGAACGACATCGCGGTCGCTGACGGGCCACGGCGCGTTGATGCGGGTGTACATCGTGCGCACGAAGTCATCGCGTTGGCTGATGAGGCGCGCGCTGTGGCATTTGGCCCGCCATTTACAGTGATTCTTGATGTCGGACACGATGCCGATCAGGTCGAACAGGTCACCGTGCACCACACCGACACCTCGGAACTCAGGCAGATTTTGCCCAGGAACCGCGCGCACCGAGATGGTGACCCCGTCGCGAACATCCACGGTTTTCCATGGGCCGCGCGCTGGGCTGGCGGTGGCGAGCAGGGGTAGGGCGAGGAGGCCGATGAGGGCGCTGGCGGCGACGAGCCTGGCGCGGGTGTGCATGAGACAGTCCTGAGGGGCCGAGGGAAACAAGCGGTCAGCGATAACAGATGAAGGGCGACCGACCCTACCTTGGACGCAGTGGAAGTGCGACCGATTCAGTCCTTCGCTCACGCAACTGCAAAATGCCGCGTGGCGTGGCGGTCAGCAATCCTTGAACACCACATGGCGCTACATCCAATAACAAAGACGTCCTGTTTCACTTGCCTATTTGTGCACACAACCTCAACACTGACAGCGAACACGTGCCCCCTGTCGATCGGGCACTGTAGGAGAGACACGCCATGCCGAAGCGACTTCTTCATTGGCCACAGATAGTGCTCCTCGCCGTCGGCGTTTGGGCCTGCTCGTCCCAGCCAACTGGAAACACGGGCTATATTTTCGATATGGGCGCAGAGCCGGCGTCCGATACCAAGGTGGCTACCGATACTGGTTCGTCGGCACAGACAGACGTGCCAGACACCCTCGCCCCGACGGATACAGATGGTGGTCAGGGGAAAGTGGACTCAGGCGGGACGGTCGATACCGCCACCGGCGCCGCCGATACGGCGGGCGATTCTGGTGCAACGGTCACAGACACAACCTCCATCACTGACACCACAGCTGACTCGACAGTTGACACGACAGCTGACACTGGCTCGGTTGTCGACACTGGCGGCACGACCGGCGCGGCAGATGTGCCGTGGGGCAGCCAGGCCGACGCCAAGCCCTACGATGCCGGGCAGTACAACTATTCGGACGTCGGCACCTCCGGCGGCAACACCGGCAGTGGCGGTGCGGGGCTCTGTATCCCCAAGGTCACACAGCTCAACCTTGAGAAGATCAAGGTCGGCGGCAAAGTCGACATCATCTGGTTCGTCGATACGTCCGGATCTATGGGGCAGGAGGCGGTGTACCTCAACAAGAACATCAACGCGTTCGCCAAGTTCATCACGGCGGCCGGGGTCGACTTTCGCATGGTGCTTATCGGCAAGCGCTGCACGTCACCCAATCCACCGAAGTATCCAATCTGCGTCTGCGGCGCGCCGCCGCTCGGTGGGGCGAATTGCGGCAACGGACCCAAATTCTTGCACGTCAATCAGGTGGTCAACTCCATCGACGGCTTGGCGCAGGTCATCAAGACGTATCCGCAATGGAAGAACTTCCTCCGCAAGGACGCGACCAAGAATTTCGTCGCGGTGACCGACGACAACAGCCGAGACTACTGCCACTACGGCACCAAGAAGTGCATTCACGACACCAACAAGAGCTGCACGAGCTCTTCGATTTGCACGCAGTCCTACAAAGGAGCGACCTGGTTCCCCAACGCGGTGCAGGCCATGGACCCAGCCCAATATCCACAGACGCCGGCCGTGCCCCACGGCTTCGTCTTTCACAGCATCGTCGGGTACCCGAACAAGGCGACCTGCAAGACGCTGGCGACGGTGGGTCAGGTCTACCTCGACCTCACGGCGAAGACCGGCGGGGCCAAGTTCAAAATTTGCGAGACCAACTGGGCGCCGATCTTCAATACGCTCGCCAAGAACGTCGTCCAGACCGCGAAACCGCCGTGTACCCACGCCATCCCCCTGCCGCCTGGCACCACGACGGCCAAGGGCGCAACTGTGAACTACGTCGCCGAAGATGACTTCTTCAATGTGCCGCCGGCACAGAACAACAGCTGCCCTGTCAGTGGGGTGGGCTTCACGCTCGACAACCCGAACAACCCGAAGAAGATCACCCTCTGCGCCAAGAGCTGTGACCTGCTCAAGGGCGGCGGCAACATTCAGTTCGACTTTGGCTGCTTCCTGTAGACGAGCGTGCAGTCATACGATTGTCCAAGGACGTGACGCGGCCCTCTCGCGATGGTGCCCGCGGCATCTGTGTGTCGGGGCAGGGCCTGAAGACGTGCTAGGCTCGTGTCATGAACACACCCCCAGCACAAGGTGGCGATGACGCCGCCATCTTTCGTATCGAACGACCGCACCCCAAGCTCATGCGGGTCTATTTCCTGCGCGCGCTGCTGAGTGGCCCGATGTTCTTCATCGTCCTGCCGGTGATGTATTTTCGCTACTACACGCTGAGGTATCGCTTCGACGACGAGGGCGTCGCGGCCAGCTGGGGCATCCTCTTTCGGCGCGAGGTCAACCTGACGTACGCCCGCATCCAGGACATCCACATCAACGCTGGATTTGTGCAGCGTTGGCTGGGCTTGGCCGATGTGTTGGTGCAGACCGCGTCCGGTTCCGCTGGCGCAGAGCTGACGATCGAAGGGCTGCTGGAATACCAGTCTGTGCGCGACTTTCTCTATCGCCGAATGCGCGGCGTGAAAGACGAGCCTGCACCGACAGCTGCCCAGCGCGCAGCCGATGATGAGGTCGTCCAGTTGCTACGCGGTATCCAGGGCGATCTGGCGGCCGTTCGCGCCGAGCTGCAGCGCCGTCCGCCGGAGGCGAGGTCGTGAGCGCTAGTGGCTTTTCCGCATCACTCGCTCGCCTGCTACGGGTGCCACCTGAGCCCGACCCCCCGGCCGGCTCGCCTGGCAGTCTGCAGGTCTTTCGGGCGGCCAACGGCTATGTGCGCTACCGCATGGTCGGCTGGCTCATTGCCCACGTCTTCTCATTTCTGCTGTTGGTGCCCGGGCCGCTCATCTTGGCTCTCGCGTTGACCTTTGGCGAAGCGGACGAACTCGGCGCCATCGGCCTGGCCTTCATCTGGCTGCTCGCTTTGGGTTTCGTGGGGTTCTGGCTCTTCCTGGTCATCGTCGGTTGGCTGACCATCCGCGTCGACAGAGACATGCGCTGGTACATGGTCACCGATCGCAGCCTGCGCATCCGCGAGGGCGTGTGGATCGTGCGCGAGATGACGATGACCTTCGCCAACATCCAGAACATCTCGGTCACCCAAGGGCCGCTCCAGCGCAGCTTCGGCATCGCTGACTTGGTCGTGCAGACCGCTGGCGGCGGCGGGGCGGCGCAACAGGGCCAAGCCCACGCCAGCCTTCACGTCGGGCATTTTCGTGGCATCGCCGACGCGATGGCGGTCCGTGATTTTGTGCTCGACCGGATGAAGCGCGCAGCAGGGGCTGGTCTCGGTGACAGCGTCGAGCCGGGTCCGTCTCCGCTCGCGGGCGCAGACGATCCGCTGATCGCTGGGCTAACCGCGGTGAAACAAGAGAGTGGTCTGCTGCGCGAGACCGTCTGTGGGCGTGCCGCAACCTAGGCAGCCCTGTCACCGCATCAGGTTTTTGGTGCTACCCAGACCGGCGCCGTCCACGCGCGCTCTTGTACGACCTTCTGCGCTTCTTCACAGGACTTGGGCCGCTTGGCTGCCGGCAGTCCGTTGCACATCCGCTGACTCCAGCGACAGGTCGGCCGTTGCAGCACACGACCGTAGTACAGCGCCGGCAGGGTCGGGTCATAGTTCGGGTCGCGCCACACCTTGCACAGCGCGTCGTGGCCGCCTTTTTCCGCGGTGCAGGTTTTTGTATCGACGGCTGCCGGCTGCTTGTCCCCTGCCACATCGAAGATCTGTTCGTGGGCGGCTCCTTTGGCATCCAGCCACACCTTGATGACCTGCAGTTTCCCTAGAGCCGCCTCACCGTCGGGCGCTTTCGACGCGTGCAGCAACAGCGCAGGCCCAGCTGTGGTGTTCGCTTGGGCAGGCAGTCGCCCGCCCATGGGCACACCGGACTTCAGCGCCTTCAGGTCCCGTTTGTCGTCCGCGCACAACCCTACCGGGAAATCCCACCCAGCAATGAGGCGCACAGCCAGTCGCGGCCCGGACGTGGCGAAGGTCTCTCTACGCTTGAACGCCGCAAAGATCGCATCTCTGCTGTTCTCCTCGGCCCAGACGCCGGCGAGACCGCCCGGATTGTTGATGATGCCGTCGTGGGTCACCGTCCCCGACCCGAGGCGCTTGAGGGGCGTGTCGTCGACCAGTCCCACGTGCCCCGGGAAGTTGGCGCTGGCGGTGTTGCCCGGCGTGCCGTTGTGGGTGTCTGTGCTGCCGATCATCCCGAACATATAGGGGTTCACACCCAGCTCCTGCTCTAGGCTTAGCCCCTCTTTGAGGGCCTCCCGCATGAAGTCCAGCCGGTGCAAACAGCCCCACAGGCGCATGCCACCTACGCCCGGCTTGTGCTCCGGACACAGTTCGGTATCGACCGGGCGCAACTTCTCAAAATTGCACAGGGGATCGGCCTTTGGCGCGCCGCCGAGCAAGCCGTTGCGGCACTCCATGTCGCCCTTGTGCTGGAACATCTCGACCAGGGGCTCCATCCGCGCCCGCAGCTTGGCTTTCGCCACCGCCTCGGCCTTCGTGAGCCCCGCCTTCCAGCTTGGGTAGAAGTAGTGGCCATTGGAGAGGTTGCTGTTGTGCCCCAAGGTGATGACCTCGCAACCGTCGTCCCGCTGGTTGCACTGGCTGTCGAGCGACTCCCACAGCTTCCACTCGGTGGGTGATTCAAAGTGGCTGACAGGCAGGGCTGTCACGCGATCATTGCGAAAGACCACATTGCGGTGGAGGTTCGATACGCCGCGCGTGTTGGTGTATTCGTAGCCGACAAATGCCGTAAATTTACAGCTCTTGCTCCGGTCGTAGGCTTTGTCGGCGGCGGCCTGCATCACCTGCCAGCGTTTCTTCGCCCAGATCCGACAGAGCTCGCCATCTGCCCCGCATAGGTCCTCGTAGCGCTTGGGTGTGAAGCTCGCCAGCGCCAAGGCCATGTCGAAGGCGCCGTCCTTGGTGCGGTAAGCCTTGCAGCGCTCGATGTTGTACTTCGGACTGCTGGGCTCCGTGCACAGGGCGACTTCACCAATGAGGTCGCCATGGTCAGTCAGCGCGGCGAAGTCCAGCGGCAGGGCTAGCTTCGTCGTCCGGGTGCCGCGGCCTTTGTCGTCTTGCGGCGCGATGGCGACGGGCTCTCCTTGGGCGAAACGCCACGCCTGGTCCGGGCTCGCTGGCGTGTCGTAGGCGTGGGCGTCGAACGACAGGGTGGTGTGCACGTGCAGATCGCCAAAGAGCGGTCTGCGTTCGGGGCGAAAGTCGTCACATTGGGGGCGCTCTTCGCTGTAGGAGAAGGACTTCGGGAGCTGCTGTTCAGGCGGCTTGTCGCCGCTACCGCATCCAGGTGACAGCAGCGCCGCCGCTCCGAAGAGCCAGCAAACGCGGGAGAAAGTGGTGGCGGCAGGGGGCACGGAGCGTTCGTTCATGGGGCAATGATGATCGGTGCTCCGGCGGCTGTCGACTGGTCGCTGCCCACGTCCCGGCAGTCCGCCCCAAAGGGCTCAGTGCAACGGCCGCGGGGCCCCAAGCCGCTAGGCCGGCCGGTGACGGCGGGTCCCCACTAAGATGCCTTCGCTGATCGAAAACGCCGCTAGCGGCCTCCCAGGGCCCTTTGTGGGCATTTTGAGTCTGAGAATCGTTCAATTTGTTGCTTGCGGCGGGCGAATGAGGGTTGGTGAAGACCCTCCGTGTCCAGCTTGATGCCTGCAGGTCTTGGCTGACGTTGGGGGCTTGCCCGAGCAAGCCGTCGAGCCGCCCGCAAGGACTAAAAAAACAAGGAGTAGGCCGTTCAATGCACGGTTTGGCTCGCGCGATCGGATCTCTCTGGTGCCCAAATCGACGTCATCTCGACACTGCGCTGCCCGAGAAATCGACCGCAACCTCTGCTGCATTTCGATTTCGAAATCTGTTACAAATGAACGCACTGGAGGCAAGCTTTGACGAACGACCTGAATGACAGGCTACGTGCGATTGAGGAGCGTGAGGCGCTGCTCGCGGAAGCTGAGCAGATCGCCCGCATGGGTACCTGGACGTGGCATGTCGCTGACGACAGCGTCTATTGGTCGGACGAGCTCTACCGAATTTTGGGCTACGACAAAGCGGTCGATTTGCCGAGTGTCGAGGGGTTTTTCGGTGCTATCCATCCGGAAGACCTGCCCGCGCTACAAGCTGAGTCGGCGAAGATGGCCCAGACGGGAAAATCGGTGGCCCGCGTGGTTCGCATCGTCCGGCCCTCGGGCGAAATACGGGTCATTCGGCTTACGTCCGCCTCGGTGCAGGGGGCTGATGGCGCACCGGTGCGCATGGTTGGGTCGATACTCGATCTGACCGATACGCTGGCGCAACAACAGGAGCTAGCAAAGAGCCACGAACGGCTCAACGAAGCGCAGCGGCTCGCCAATGTGGGCAGTTGGGTCTGGCATGTACGCACGGGGAAGATTCGCTGGTCCGATCAGATGTTTCGCATCTGTGGCCGGGATCCCCACACGTACACGCCAACGGTCGACGCCTTCATCAATCTCCTTCACTCGGAGGACAAGGCGCGTGTTACCGACGCCATCCAGTCTTCGCTATCTGACTCGTTCGCGGAGATTGAGTGTACGATCGTCCTGGATAACGGCGCCGAGCGTTCGATTCACATCACCTCCAAATTAGTGAAGTCCGACGATAGCGGTCCCCTCGTGCTCCACGGTACGATGCACGACATCACTGACCGCAAAGAACTGGAGGGCCAACTCAGGCAGTCCCAGAAGATTGAGGCGTTGGGTATGCTGGCCGGCGGCATCGCCCACGACCTAAACAACTACCTGCAGATCATTCAGGGAAACCTCGCGGTGCTCGACCTGTGCCTGAGCTGTGTTCAACCTCAGGTCGCTCGTGCGCGGGAGGACATCACCGCGTCTCTGGAGCTGTGCTCTTCGCTGACCAAGGGGCTCGTCGCCTACAGTCGACAGCAAGAGCTGGCGCCAGAGTTGGTCGATCTGCACACCATCGTAACGAGCTCGCTGCACCTCGTGGCCAAGCTCCTCGGCGCCCACATCGAGACCAAGTTCGATCTGGCGGCAGCGCACTCGCATGTTCTGGTCGATCGCAATCAGCTTCAACAGGTCATCGTCAACCTCGCAATCAATGCGCGTGACGCCATGGATGGGTCAGGGCAACTCTCTGTAAGCACCGGAAACCTTGGTGGCCGTGACAATGGCTACGTGGAGCTGCGCGTGACGGATACAGGGCAGGGCATGAGCCAGCACGTAGCAGGCCGGGCCTTCGATCCCTTCTTCACAACAAAGCCGGTGGGTCATGGTACGGGGCTTGGGCTGTCCACCGTCTACGGTATCGTCGAGCGGTCCGGTGGCTCCATCACCGTTGAAAGTACGCTCGATGTGGGCAGCACCTTCATCATCCAACTGCCCTTGCAGCAGCCGCCACAGCCAGAGACGGTGCAGGAGCCCATCATCGAGGCCGCTCCAGCGCTCGCGTTTGGTAAGAAGATCCTGATCGCTGAAGACGAGCGGATGGTTCGGCGGATGGCGAAGATCTTGTTGCAACGCGCGGGCTTCAGTGTGGTGGAAGCCGCCGACGGCCGTGAGGCGCTCGACATCGTCCTGGGCCCCGGTGGCGACGCAATCGGTCTGGTCTTGTCCGACGTGACGATGCCCAACCTGGATGGCCCCACGCTGGCGGTCGAGTTGGCCCGGCAAGGCAGGTCATTGCCATTTGTGCTCATGACCGGCTACACGAATCAAGCGCACCTCATCAGCGATGTCACGAGCGTGCGCGCGGTCTTGCAAAAACCGTTTTCTAACGACCAGTTGGTTGGCTGCATTCGGCAGGTCATCAGCGAACTGCCAGTTACCTAGCCAGCCACCCGCATCGCCGTCACACCTCGCCGGTCCGTTGCGGCCCGGGCAATGACGCCGTCGTCGATATCGGAGCACGCCATGGGCAACAACAGCCGCCTAGTCTACTCGAGCGATAGCGGTCGCGTGCGCGACACGGAAGAGCGGCCCGCTAAATCCAAGAAGGGCAAGCGGCGTGGTGCGGCCAAGGCAACCACGCGACAGGTCCCCAATGACGGTGTGGTTCGTGTCCACCGTGAGACCAAGGGGCGTCGAGGCAAGGGTGTGTGTCTCGTGACCGGCGTGCCGGCGGAGCAGACCAAGGCCGTATCCAAAAAGCTGAAAGCCGTCTGTGGCACCGGCGGCGCGGTGAAGGATGGCGTGATCGAGCTGCAAGGCGACCAACGCGACCGCATCAAGGCTGAGCTCGAGAAGATGGGCTTTCAGGTCAAACTTGCCGGCGGGTAGGCGAACCGCTGACAGCTGAGCCGAGCACTTGACGCGCCCCGCTTTGCATCCTTGATTGTTAGGTCGCCAATTTGATTCCATCATAACTTGTTGAAAATAAATGGCTTTATGGGTTGACATCAAAGAAATGTCACTTTCCTTGCTGATGCCACGGGCGCTGAGCGCCCCACATCATCCTTGGAGGACCCTATGGCACATGTTCGATTCAGCCCTTGGAGCGACTTTGACCACTTGCACACGCAGATGGAGCGGATGTTCGACACACGCGTCGACAAGCGCGTCGTCACCGAGCGTCGCGTGAACTTTAGCCCCGCTGTCGATGTCTTTGAGACCGAGGCGGCCTTCGCCATCGACCTGGATCTGCCCGGGATCAAGCGTGAGACCGTCCACATCGAAGTCCTCGACGGCGTGCTGCATGTCCGCGGTGAGCGGTCGCGTCGCAAGCGCGATGAAGAAGCCGGCTACCACCGTACAGAGCGGCGTTTCGGCGCCTTTGAGCGGGCCTTCCGCTTGCCCAAGAACGTCGACGGCGAGGCGATTTCCGCTCGCTCAACCGATGGCGTACTGACCATCACGCTGCCGAAAAAGCCGGAACCGCAACCGCGCCGCATCCAAATCGAGGCGTAGGTGTCCGTCTGACCAAGCGCCCGGTCCGGTCCCGTCACGTATCCCCCATGCGTTGGCGGCCGCGACCGGGCGCTCGGTCGATTACCCGGCAGACGGCGCGGTCGATCCCACATAAACCCCCTTGCACTCGACGGACTTCTCCCCTAAACCTCCGCCCCGCGCGTCCACTGAACGTCCACCGCGCGGCCACCTGGGGAGCTAGTCGATGATCACCGTTTCTGAAGTAACCAAGAGCTATGGCGGCCGAAAGCTTTTCGAGGACGTCAACACCACGTTCGCACCGGGAAATCGCTACGGCCTGACCGGCCCGAATGGTGCTGGCAAGTCGACGTTCATGAAGATCGTCGCAGGTGACATCGAGCCGGATAGCGGGCACATCAATCGCCCCAAGAAGACAGCCGTTCTCAAGCAGGATCACAGTCTCCACAACGACGTGGCCGTGCTCGACACGGTGCTCATGGGCAACCCTGGGCTGTGGGCAGCCATGGAAGAGCGCAATGAGCTCTACATGCAGGCCGACAACTTCACGGACGAGATGGGCATGCGGCTCGCCGAGCTGGAGTGC
>JAGSHB010000297.1 GCA_023954815.1 Myxococcales bacterium
CTCAGGGAGGGGGCTGCGTCATTGCATGACGATGGCAGCGGGCCCCTACGCGTCCGCGGCCCGTACCTCGATGCGCCCTTCTCCGGCGTCCACGGAGACGACCTCCAGATCCAGCCATGTACCTACGGGGCCAAGGTAGCCAGGCAGATCGATCTGCAGGACCCGCTGCGGATCAAAGGCGACGCTACGCGCGGTCGGGCCGCCTGCGCGAATCACCTGAGCACGCAGCGTTGTACCCAGCCCCTCACGGGCGAGCGCGAGCAACTGGAAGTACCGCTGGCCCTTCTGGCCGGCGTTGCGACGGGTCCGCACGGCGGTTCGCTGGCCCTTCACGGCGGCGTCGATTTGGCCACGGTCAAATGGCGCTGTCTGCCCGCGAATCCAGGCGATCAGCTGGAAATGCGCTAGTAAATCTGGATACCTGCGCAAGGGCGAACTGACCTGAACATACGTGTCGACCCCCAAGATGTCGTGTCGCCCCGGCCGGGAGCCCGTACGCGCTGGCCCGAGGTGGCCCAACATCGACTGCACATCCGCCGGTTCGGTGTACATGCCGGGTTGTAGCGGCGGGTCAGGGCGAATCTTCTGGCTGCGAAATGGTGCTGGGATGCCGGCGGTCTTCAACGCCGCGCCAACCATCGTGCACGCCTGCACCATGGACTCACCGACGAGGCGCCGTGCCATGATCGACTGCGGTGCCCGCCGCAGTGTGGCCGGTTGGTGCGGAGCCGCGCGTACTTCGATGTCCGGGCGATACAAGAGGAACGCGCCAGCGGCGATCCGCGCGCGCTCAGAACGCACGGTGGCCTCGTGCAGGGCAGCGAGCCAGGGGGGCGCTGGGTTGCTGTCTGCGGTGTTGTCTAGCGCGATATCCAACGTCCGCTGCACGTCGTCGTACACCAGCGCTTCGGCCAGTTCGATCTTCGCCTCGTACAAGCGAGCCAGGGTGCGATTGCCATTGGGGTCGATTCGCATGTCGCAGATCAGCGCCGGCCGAGCCACGCCGACGGCGAGCGATGCTTGGTCGAGCAGCCCCCGGGGCAGCATCGGGCTCGTGTGGCGCGGGTGATAGAGCGTCGCACCTCGGCGGCGGGCTTCCAACTCTGCGGCCGACCCTGGACCGATCCAGAGGCTGGGGCTCGCAAAAGCAACCACCAGCCGGATGTCGTCACCTTGCCGCTCCGCCCAGATCGCGTCGTCGACCTCGTCCGGATCGACGCTATCGATAGCGCGAAAAGCAAGCTCGCTCGTCGGTAGATCGCCGGCAGGTTGCGCAGCGATAGCGGCCAGCGCTGTCTCCGGCCACGGCGCGAGGAGCCCCGATTTGAGCAGGGCCACATCCTCGTGACCATCCCACGCGCCGATGTCCGCAAGGGCCCGGGCTGCAGCCGTCGCGATCGGCTGTGACAGTCGCCCGCTGAGCTGCTTTTCCCAGGCAGTTGAAGGCGCCTTGCCGCCCATGGCTATCGCGGTGAGGCGGTCGACCAACGAGCTGCTGACGGTTCCAGAAAATAGACCGAAAGTAATGATTTGCTTGCGGGTCTCAATCAGCTCTGCCAGGTCAGCGCGGCTCGATTTGGCCGCTGCCGCCTGCAGCTTCCTGGCGTGTCGTTCCGATGGCGAGCGCAGACGCACGGCGTGGCCCTCAACCGTGAGGCGGTCGTTTTCATCCGTCACCG
Organism: Myxococcales bacterium; assembly: GCA_023954815.1. Lineage (GTDB taxonomy): Bacteria > Myxococcota_A > UBA9042 > UBA9042 > UBA9042 > UBA9042. Next base: position 1,680 of record JAGSHB010000297.1, read on the forward strand.
CGATCAAAATGGCCGCCCGACTCTCTGCACTTGCATCGGAAAGGAGCGTCTCCGCGAGGGCTCCCACAGTGGTCTGTTGACCCGCCATCGCGTCGGCTAGGACGGCGAGTTCGTCTGGCTCCAGGCGCGCACGAAGCTTGTTCACCCACGACGTCGCGCCTGCGAGTGAATCGGTTGACAGCCCCAACGCGACCCAAGATTCGTCCGTCGCCAAGATTCGTCTGCCGCCTGCCGTCTCCACCCGCGTCTCGTTGCGACGACCCCGTGTGACGCGTGCCACCGCGAAGTGATCGCCGCCATCGACAAGGATAATCTGGCCGGGTTCAGGTCTGCTCACGTGCGCTCCCACTGGCTGAGCAGGCCGCCGAGTTGGGTCAACCGCTCTTGCGGCCTCGCGTTATGCACGGCCCGCGCCAGGGCGTCCATCGAGCCGACCACAACGCAGAACTGTCGCGCCCGCGTCAGGGCGGTGTAGACCAAGTTTCGCTGCAAGAGCAGGTGGTGCTGCGGATGAAGCACGAGCACCACTGCCGGATATTCGCTGCCCTGAGATTTGTGCACGGTGATCGCATAGGCAGGGCGCAATTCCGTCGCAGCCTCGCCCACGACTTCGACAACGCGATCGCCAAATCGCACCCTGACGCCGCTGCCCGCATCTCCCGACACCGGACCGAGTACATGGCCGATGTCGCCGTTGAAAATCTCCAAATCGTAGTTGTTGCGCAGCTGGATCACCTTTTCGCCGCGGCGCAAATCGCCCCAAATGACGGGCTCATCGCCGACGAGCGCCTCGCGCAAGGCTGCATTGAGGGCCTCCGTGCCGACGGCGCCGCGATGCACCGGAACCAGCACCTGCACATCCGAGATCGGGTCGAATCCAAAGCGCTCGGGGAGGCGACGGGTCACGATTTGAACGACCGTGCGCACGATCGCTTCGTGGTCTCGCCTGGGCACGAGGAAGAAGTCCCCATCGCCACCAGCGACGGAGCTCTCGGGCAACTCTCCCCGCCGCACGAGGTGCGCGTTGGCGACGATGGCAGAGCGCTCAGACTGGCGATGAACTTGCTCCAACCGGACCACCGGGCAGCGACCCGACGCGATCAAGTCGTGCAGCACCGCACCCGGCCCGACACTCGGCAGCTGGTCGATATCGCCAACGAGAAGCAATCGCCCTCCCTGAGGTACGGCTTCGCATAGGCTGCGCGCGAGTCGCACGTCGAGCATCGAACTCTCATCGACAACGACAAAGTCAGCCTCCAGCGGCGTCTCGGCGTCGCGCGTGAAGTTCATGGTTGCCGGGTCGACCTCGAGCAGCCGGTGCACGGTCGATGCTTCTTCCCCGGTCGCCTCACTGAGCCGCCGCGCTGCTCGTCCGGTCGGCGCAGCCAGCGCGACGGTCAACCCATCGGGCTCACCCGCCGCGAGCAGTCCTTGAATCAGCGTGGTCTTGCCGGTTCCCGGCCCGCCGGTCACAACCAGCAATCCGCCCGTCAATCCAGCGCAGACGGCGTTTCGCTGCTCGCCTTCCAACGCAAAACCAAGCGCAGACTCGGCGAGCGCCAGCCGCCTGTCGATCACCGCCTCAGACAGGGGCGCGCCGTGACTCTCCGCTAACCGCAGCAGCGCCTTGGCGAGTCGCCGCTCATCCCGATCGAGCCGCACGCTCGCGACCTGGGCATGGTCATTGAGGGCCACCAGGCTGCCGGCCTTGCACAGGGCCAGTCGCCGCTCGCTCACGGGCGCCAAATCACAACGCAGCAACTCTGCCGCCGCGGCATCCACCTGCTCGCTCCACGGCGCGGTATGTCCACGCTGCGCCAACATGCCGACCGCGTGCAGCACGCCCGCATCGAGCCGCTCTGGCGCTCGTAGCCCCACACCCTGGGCACGTGCGATACGATCGGCGCTGGCAAAGCCAAAACTCGGAAGCTCTGTGAGGCGGTAGGGCGACGACCGCACAATGCGAATCGCGTCATCGCTCCAGGACTCCAAGATCCGCCTAATCTGCCGTGGGGTCAGGGGCAGGCCATGGAGATACAGCTGCGCCGCGTCCCGCTCTACCCTGGGCCGTAGCGTCTCAATCAACGCCTTGCTGCGGGTCTTTCCGAGCCCTTTGACCTCAGCCAGTCGCTCCGGGGAGTCCGCGATCACTCCCAGCGCATCGCCGCCCAGGGTCTCGACGATGCGGGCGGCCATCCCCTTTCCGATGCCCTTGACTCCCATGTGCGCGAGATAGCGTTCGACCCCTGCCGGCGTGGTCGGCAAAATCGGTCGCGCGGTCTCAACCTTGAACTGTTTTCCCCAGCGGCTGTCATCGACGAAACGGCCGCGCACTTCGATCCGCTCGCCTTGGTCGATGCCGGTGAGGTCGCCCTTGATCACCCAAACGCGGCCTTCATCGAGCCGCAGACGGGCGATCGAAAAGCCGCTGCCGTCGGACCACAGGATTCGCTCCAACTCGCCGCTGAGCTCATTTTCGGGGGTCTGTGCGCTCATCGACACGTCCCGTATGCCCAGGGCGGCGCGTCGGGCCACGGGCAAGCAGAGTCGCCCCATGGA
>JAGSHB010000242.1 GCA_023954815.1 Myxococcales bacterium
CCGCGTCCACCTCCGTGAGCGATGTTCGCGCCTATTTACGTGAATTTCTGAGCGACCCGCGCGTAATCGACCTGCCGGCGCCGGCCAGGTGGGCGCTCCTGAACTTCGTCATCTTGCCCTTCCGACCGAAGCGGTCGGCGGCGGCCTACAAGGAGATTTGGACCGAGCGTGGATCGCCGTTGCTCTTCCATACCGAAGACCTGGGCGCAGCGGTGCAGGAGCGCCTCGGCGATACGGCGGTGGTAAAGGTGGCCATGCGCTACGGAGAGCCGAACCTAGCGGCAGCGCTCGATGCATTTGCACTGGAGGGCGTGGACCAGATTCATGCCCTGCCCTTGTTCCCACAGTATGCGTCGGCATCGACCGGGTCTGCGGCGGAGGCGGTGATGGCTGCGGCTGGCAAGCGCTGGAACGTGCCGGACTTGTCTGTCATCGGGGCGTTTTATGACCATCCGGCGTTTATCGATGCGGTGAGTCAGGTGAGTCAGGAGACGGTGGCTGACGTGGAGCACGTGGTGCTGAGCTTTCATGGGCTGCCGGTACGACACTGCACGCAGAGTGACCCGACTGGGGGTTGGTGTAGTCAGCGAGAGGACTGCTGTGACGCCATCGTGGACGCGAACCGGCACTGCTACCGGGCCCAGTGCATGGCGACGGCGAGGGCCTTGCAGGCGAAGCTGGGGCTTACATCTGACAAGGTGACGGTCGCTTTTCAGAGTCGGCTAGGGCGAACGCCTTGGATCGAGCCTCATACCGACAAGGTGCTCACGGAGTTGGGTGAAATGGGCGTGAAGCGAATCGCTGTGTTGGAGCCGTCTTTTGTTGCTGATTGTCTGGAGACCATCGAAGAGATTGGCCTGCGTGGTCGCGATGATTTTCGCGCGGCAGGGGGCGACGAGTTGACCCTGGCGCCGTGCGTCAATGCGTCACCGGTTTGGGCCGATGCCCTGGTGACGATCCTACGCGAGCGCGTGCCCGGACTCTGAAGCTGCCGCGATTGAGATCGCTTCAGCGAGCTCAGCCACGGCGATGATGGTGTCATCGGCTACGTAGGCGGCGATCGCGTCGCCCTGAACGCGACGAGCGAAGACGCGCAGATCCTGCAAAAACAGCGGAACCTCGGGCCGTGAGGGTGCGGGGCGCTGCACTTGGTTGCCGGCCAGGTCAGCTCCGGTCCATGTCGCGCCGCGGGTAGCGTCTGCGGAACGAAGCTCAGTCAACCGTACAGACTCAGCGTTGGGGCCACGCAGCGTAGCGCAGAGCTCATAGCCGCCGCCGGTCTGTGCAGCTAGCCGCACGCTGTCCAGATGAAGCGGGCCCGCCAGATCCCAAAGCGCATGGAGCCGGCCGACCGCCAGCTGTCCCCACCGCTTGGCCGTCGCCTCCTGTTCGATCCAGCGATACAGTCTGCCGCTGAAGCTGGCGTTCAGGGATGTGATACCGACCGTGCGCAGCTGGGCACGCATCGCCGCATGGGCCGGGGTCAGCAGACCGATGAGCTCGAGGTGGAGCACGCGGCCGCACGCACGGGCTTGGTGAAAGAGTGCGCGTGCCTCCGCGCCGGTGTGACAGAGCGGAAACTCGACCAAGACATGGCAGTCGCGGCTCAGCGCTGCCGTTGCCAAGGGGCCGTGACGGTCGTTCTCCACGCACACTGCAACAGCATCGACCTCGGTCATCGCTCGGTGCAGGTCCGACATCAGCGAGCGTCCCGGCAAGTGGTGGACAAGCGCGTGACCAGGCTCGGCCGTGATGTCGCGCGCTCGGATGGTGCCGGCGCGCCCTTTGCCGATGACCAGCCACCGCAGCCCGCTCATCGCAGGCTCCGAGCGCAGCGAAATCCAATCCACTCGACCTTGTTCTTCGGACCGTAAGCGTTGCGAAATGCGGCGCGCGACTCGCCGCCTGTCCACTTGTAGGCGCCGCCCCTGAAGACGCGGTTGTCGCCGGTCGGTGGGCCAATTGGATCAGCTGTGGGCGCGGCCCCAGGCACCGGGTAGGGCGCTTGCCAGTCCCAGACCCACTCAAAGACATTGCCGAGGGCGTCGTAGACGCCGTACCGGTTGGGCCGCTTGCTGGCGACCGGGTGGCTTTGGCCCTTTGCGTTGAGGTCATACCACGCGACTTTGTTGAGTTCCCCGTGGCGCGCCTTGGGGCTGCCACCGCGCGCCGCGTACTCCCACTCAGCCTCCGTTGGCAGCCGGTAGCCCCCGCAGGCCACCCCTTTGAACTCGATCTTGAGCCCGTTCTCGACGTAGCACAGGGGCAACTTCCGGCGCCGCGAGAGCTCGTTGCAGTAGTGCACCGCTTCGAACCAGCTGACTTGCTCCACCGGGCACCTGCCCCCGCATTCCTTGTTGTTGGCGGGGTTCTTGCCGATGAGCGCCTTGTAGTCGGCTTGGGTCACCTCGGTCGCTGCGATCTCAAAGGGCCAGCGAATCGTCACTTGATGCTGACGCTCGTCCTTTGAACGCTTGAGCTCGCCCGGCGGGGAACCCATCGCAAAACGCCCGGCTGGAATACGCACAAAGCCGGGCGTGATCTTCGTCGGGTCAGCCTTCTCGCCCTCGTTTTCGGCGCTCACAGCGCTCGGCGGCAGCGGTGGCAGCGGTGCTTCCTTCACCTCTTCAGGCGGCTTCGGCGCGTCTTTTCCGCAAGCTGAAAGCGCAATTAGGACCGAGAAAACCAAGCTCAAACGCGTCATGTGGCTATCCTGATCGCGGCGATGTGCAAGGAGGTCGCGCAGCGATGACCTCTCAGGTCTGACGCGAGACAAGCCAACCGTCAAGTGGCGGTGGGGGACCCGACAGCGGCGCACATTGCCCACAACATCTGGTAGCCTCGGGCGGTACCTAGACGACAGCGGTTGCGGAGGTGGGGCGTGAACGGCTCGCAGGCAAAGCACGTACTTCTGATCGAAGACAGCCCGGAGCAGCGGGCGGTGATCCAAGCCACGCTCGAAGCTGGTGGGCTGCAGGTGAGTACAGCCGATACGTTGGCGAGCGGGATGACCTGGCTGGCCACCGAAGACGTGGATGCGGTGCTCATCGACCTCGGGCTTCCCGACGCTTTTGGCCTGCAAGCGGCCCATCAGATCGCGTCGCTCAATCTCGACGCGCCGTTCCTCGTGCTGACGGCCACGGACGACCCGGAGCTGAGTCTGGCGGCTGTGCAAATCGGCGCAGAAGACGTGATGGTCAAGGGAATGGATGAACATCGCATCGGTCGTGCCATTCAGTTTGCCTTCAAACGATTTCAACGTCGGGCGGCGTTGGTGGCCCGCGTGCGGCAGCTGAAGCTGATTTTCAAGTCTGCGCCGGACGCGGTGATGGTCCTGGATGACAATCGTCGCGTAGTCCACGCAAACGCGGCTGCCGGGCACATGTACGGCGTGGAACCTGCCTTACTTGAAGGCGAACTATTTGAACCTGACGTTCCCGATGGCAAGCGGGTGCGGTTGCGTGTGAAGCGGCCGGGCGGTAAGGAAAGGCGCGCCATCGCCCTCGCTCAAGGGATACAAGACGGCGCGACTCACATGCGCTTGGTGTCCATCCGTGTGGAGCCGGGCGATTGACCGGAGTTCGCCATGCCCACGCCAGACAAAGTCGCAGCTGACGCTCGCGCGCGGCTCGATGACACCATCGCCGACCTCGTTCGCTACCTGACGTTTCCCAGTATCTCCTGTCAGCCAGATAACTTCGCTGACGTGCGACGTCTCGCCGAGGTCATTCGCGACGATTTGACGAAGACCGGGTTGGAGAACGCCCGCCTGCTGGAGTTGGAGGGCGCGCTGCCGGTGGTGGTCGCAGATTGGCTGCACGCTGGACCCGACGCACCGACCCTGCTGATTTATGGCCACCTGGATATTCAGCCCGTTGAACTGGAGAACTGGCATACGGATCCCCACGTCGCCAAGATTGAAGATGGCCGACTGTATGCCCGTGGCTCAGCCGACGACATGGGCGGTTGGATCTCGCATATGGCGGCGATTTCGTCGTGGTTGCGCGTCAATGGCACCCTGCCCTGCAATGTGCGCGTGCTGATTGAGGGCGAAGAGGAGATCGGTTCGCCGAATCTCGAACGCTTCATGGACACCTACCCGGAAGCCTTCGACGCCGATGTGATGGTGCTGACCGATTGTGAGAATCCGTCGGTGGACGTGCCTGGCTTGACGGTGAGCCTGCGTGGGCTGATGGAGGTCGAGTTGCACTGCGAGGCTCTGGGGGCTGATGCGCACTCGGGGCTGTGGGGCGGTATCATTCCGGATCCTGCCTTGGCGCTTTGCAAGGTGATCTCCCGCTTGGTGGATGAGGAGGGGCGGCTCATCCCGGGTCGGCGTCCGGTGACGGATAAAATGCGGGCGGCGGCGGCCGAAGTTCCACTGCCCGACAAGACCATCCGGGACGGCGCCCACCTGCTCGATGGCGTTGATCCGCTGCCCGAACACGGCGACCCAGCAGGCGTGTGGATGTGGCGGCAGCCGGCTATCACCATCCTGTCGACGACACTGCCAGCTCCTGGGCGAGAGAAAAATGCCATCCGGAAGTCGGCATCGGCCAAGCTGTCTGTGCGCTTAGCGCCCGACCAGACGGCCGATGAGATGCTTTCTGCGCTGCGCGGAGCGATCTTTGACCGCCCTGCTCCAGCGGGGGTCAACTTACGGCTCGACGTCATCGATGCGCACGGCGGTGGCTGGCTGTACGAGCCGAAAGGGCCGGCGTTTGCGGCTGCGGACCGCGCCTACGTCAAGAGCTGGGGCAGACCGCTGGTGCAAGTGGGTATCGGCGGGTCGATTCCTTTCGTGGCGCTCTTTGGGCGGCGCTTTGGCGACCTGCCGCTGATCCTCAACGGTGTGCTCGATCCCCTGTCGACGGCCCATGGACCCAACGAGTCGATGCACCTCGGGATCTTCGAAAAGGCGATCGCTGCGAACGTCTACCTGCTCGATGAGCTTGGCAAGATGGGCAAGGCGGCGCTCGCTCGCTAGCGGCTCGATCCGGCAGCGCTTCCGGCGGTCTGATTGGGAGCAGATGGCAACGCGAGGCTTTCCGGCCACGATGCTCACGGGTCAACACTTTCGTGGCGCGGCGGTGGGCGCTATGCTGCTCCGGCCCGAAGTCGGGGACGCTTTCGGAGAAGCCTATGCGTGCGCCAATCCTCACCCACCGACAGACGCAGCCAGCTGCGCGATCGGCCGCAATCGCGCACCCGTTTTCATTAACGGCCAACGTCTCTGTGCGCCGTGACAATTGGCGCCATTGGCTTGCGGTGTGGTTGATGCTTGCCCTGGCAGGGTGTGGGCAGACTGAAGACAGCGCCAAGCCTGCGCTGACGCCCGACACCGTGAAGCACGAGGATGCAGGAGCTTCAGTTGATGCGGGCGCCGCAGTCGATGCGGACGCGTCCGTTCAGGACGTCACCGCCGCCGACAGCGCGGCATACGACGCCGGGACGGGCGACAGCCCGGATACTGCCCTGCCACCGGACGTGCAAGACACAGGGGACGCCCTCTTGGATACCGAGCCGCACGATTCGGCGTCCGGCGGAGCCCTAGACGCTGGGATCAACGGCGAAGTGGGCGTTGGCCCAGACGGTGATGCGATCCCTGGAGCGACCGACGGCTGGAATGGTGACGTTGTGAGTGCGGCGGATAGCGTTGGTACAGTGGATGGCGCGGGCAAGGTGGATAGCACTGGTACAGTGGATGGCGCCGGAAAGACGGATGGCGCTGGCGCTGTGGATAGCGCCGGCACAGTGGATGGTGCTGGCGCTGTGGACGGCGGGGCAGCCACCGACGGGTCCATCATCAAGCCGATCTCCAAGGGGCCAGTGGATAAGGGGCTAAAACTCAATAAATACGTCGTGAAATCAGGAGGTGAGGTCTTCTATTGCCAATACCTGCCCCCCGACGGCACGGAGCGCTTCATCAAGGCGGTGACGTTCAAGGCGAGCGGCGGCATTCACCATCTCCGGGCGGTTCGCTTCAACGACACAAAGGGCAAGAAGGCCTTTGGCCCTGAAGTGTGCAAGTACGACCTCAGCCACGTGCCCTATGAGAAAGGTTGGGTCAGTCAGGGCGAAATGCCGGGCTCTCCAGGCAATGAGTTTCAGTTCCACTTTCCGCCGGGTGTAGCCATGCAGCTCGGCCCGAAGCACGGCATGCTGTTCGAGATGCATGTGCTCAACGCCAAGGCCAAACCCCTGTCATTTGAGGCGCTCTATCAGCTGCACACCATGAAGAAATCAGAGGTCAAACAGCTCGCGGGGTTGATGCTGAACTTCAATCAGAACCTCTACTATCCGCCGATGAAAACAACCAAGAACTCCAGGACCTGCTACGCGTCCCAGGACATGTGGTTGTCCTATGGATTCGGTCATATGCACGCGCACGGCATCTTGTTTGAGGCGTTTCACAACAACAAACTCATCTACCAGACCAAAGAGCACATCGACGCGCCGCACATTCAGTTTCCTGGCAATGGCCACTTCGTGAAGAAGGGGGACGCCATCACGTGGGCCTGCACCGTCAAGAACACACTGAAGACCGCGTTGACCACTGGCAGTTCGGATATCACGAATGAAATGTGCGGGTTCGTCGCATTTTATCACCCCGCAAAGGACAGCAAGACGTTGTTTGATTGCGGCCAAGTGACCCCGCCCGGCCGTGGTGGGGGGCCGTAGGTGATCAGACCACGCTGGATGTGCGGGCTCAGTCTCGTGTTGAGCCTCTGGTTGGGACTTGGGTCGTGTACGGATTCGACAGCTGCAGATGCGGTAGACGCCGGCTCAACGGCCGTGGATGACGCGACCGACGCGGCGGTCGATTCAGTGGGCGATGCGGGTGAGAAGACTGATAGCCACCCGATGGCTGACGGTGGACTGGACGCTTGGCTTGGTGATTCGACAGACGCCGACGGGGATGGAAGCGACGGGGATGGCGGCTTGCCGCCTTGCACGCCCTTGCCGAGTGCGCCCACCGCCAGTGACGTCCAGACGCAGGTCTTCAATATCAGTTGCACATTTTCGAGTTGTCATGGGGCGGCTAAGAAGGGAGAGCTCGACCTTCGGGCGCCGGTGATCGGCAAGCTGGTTGGGGTAAAGAGCACACAGAATCCAGCCCAATATCTGGTCGTACCCGGCTCACCGGCCGATTCGTGGCTCTGGCACAAGGTCGCTGCAAAGAAGCCGACGGCCGGCGACTCGATGCCGCCGCTCGATGACGGACTCGACGCCGCGCGCAGGAAGCTGCTCAAGGATTGGATCTTGAATTGTGCCTTGCCGTGACCAGCCCTAGCCGCCTACTGACCAACGCTGCTAATTGCGCGTGAACTCAATGAGATTGTAGGAATTCTGGCCGTGATTGTGCAGATGAAACCAAATCGGCGTGCCTTGTGGCCAGCTCTTTTTCAAGGTGTAG
>JAGSHB010000082.1 GCA_023954815.1 Myxococcales bacterium
AGAGCACCTTGGCGCCGGCCCGCGTGAGGTGCACGCCATCGGGCTGCCGCAGACGGGCAGCGCGACCGCGCCGACGTTTGGTCCGCCGCCTCAGGCGCTCATTGACGATGCGGCGCAAGTCTCCCCGGGAAGACACGGCCGAGGCGCAACGCACCCGTCGAACCCCGCGCAGTTGCCCCCGCCGAACGGGACGCAAACGACGCTGCAGTCGCGATTTTGCGACGTCCGCAGGCAACACATAGACGACCTGCCGAACGCCACGCTTGCACAGCGCTGCAGCGAGACGCGCGACACGGGCGGCGTAGAGCTTGGGCCATTTGCGGGCGCCGAATCGTACCCACTTGCCCGGACGACGAGCGCTGTCCATGAGCCGGATGGCTTGCGCGTCGTTGCCGCCGAGATACAGCACCGCCAAGGATGTCCGTTTTGTGATCGGGAGATGCCGTACTTGGGTCAGCCAGTCGAAGTAGTCCGGGCGCGATAGACCGCTACTAGCCACGCCGAGCTTGTAGACCCGGAGCCCCCGACGGCGCAGGTTGTTGACGAATGTGCGCCCCAAAACGCCGTTCATGGACGATGATCCGAGGATCATGACCTCGCCATGGGTCGAGCGGCCGATCGGACCAAAACGCTGTTCTTTCGGGGTCGCAGCGCCAAATGCGCTACCGGAAAGCCCCATGACAATCAGTAGGAGGAGGGCAACACGGGTGCGAACGTGGCGGAGACCCGTGAGGACAATCATTTCGCCGCACAGCCCCAGGGGGGGACGGCGAACGAGTTGCTGTGTGGTCTGACCGTACGCCAATTGTCTCTCCGTCGACTTGCCGGACTCGCATGTACAGCACAGGCAGCCGGTGCGCAGCCCATGCCTACACATGAACTCGCGAACGGAGGGCTCGCAGCGAGGACTGACTCGCAGACTAGAGGAGCTTGGGGAAGCGCGCTTTCAGGTAGTCGTCGCCGACACGAACGCCGTTGATCATGGCTGCAATTGCAACGTCGCGGGGGTCGTACTTGGCCAGCAGATCGTCAAAGATTGGATCGGCTTCTTCGGCGGAGATGCTCTCGATCGCCTCAACATCTTCGTTGATCGACTTTACGTGCTTCTGCAGATCGCCGTAGAGCTTCCACTGGAACTCGTCCCAGTTGTAGATCACCAGCTGCGCGAGCAGGCCGTTGTTGCGCTGCAGGATCTCTTTGCCGAGCACATCTTGGAGGCGCTTAGCGGTGATCTTCACCGGGCGGTAACCCTTGAAGTAGCGGAAGTACACGCCACGATCGATCCGGGCGAGCTCAGCCAAGAATGTGCGCATCGGGATACCGCGGCACAACCGACCGAAAAGACGCGGTGAGAGCTTGGAAAGCGCGTTGATCGCCTCCTGCTCTTCCTTCTTCGCCTCTTCTTCGCTCACAGCCTCTTCCGCAACCGCGGTGTCGACTTCGGTCGCTGCCTGTTCCGTCTCGTTGCTCTGCTCGTCGCTCATCTTGGACTCCTGTGGCCCTTTGGAAGATCGATGTTGGGGTGCCCTGTGCCGTCGGACCACCGCTATCGAGAGCCACCAAGGGCTCTGGGGACGCGGACTCTAGCGGGGCATCAGTGGGCTTTCAAGCCACGACTGGACTTGCCAGCTTTCCCGGCGCGGCCCGCGCGCGGTTTTTTTGCTGCCGGCCGACGTTTATGCGGTTTCAGTACGCGTTTGGCTCGTTTATTCAGGCGCTTGGCTGGCTGAGCACCACGAACGCGGGGGCCTGCAGCGCGCGGAAGAAAACGATCATTGCGAATCTTGGGGCGCACGCGGGGAGCTGGCTGCGCGCTCGGCGCCGCGGCGATAGTCGCAGGTTCGGTCTCCGGCGCGTCTTCTGGCTCAGCCTCGGCCAACCACTCGCCCTCCAGGAGACCAGCAAACGTCGACTCATCGACTCGGGGCAGGTCCAAGCGCGCGTTCCACACTTCGAGGAGCGTGCCGAAGAGCAACAGCGCCACACACGACCCGGCGATCATCGACGCGACAGCCACGCCCCGCTGCTGACGCACCAAGACACGACTCACCCGCTCCGTCGGATCCGGCGCGGGTCGCTTTCGCTTCGCTTTCGGCTTGGGCTCGACGGGATCGTTCCCCGCAGCCTCCAAGGCGATGACCTCACTCATGCGCACGGCAGCTTCGGCGGCGTCTTGGGTCACCCGCGGTTGGCGACGCACTTTTGAGATACGCGAGCTCGATGGTTCCCGCCGACGCCCCGCCTCTGCGAGACGGTCAGAGCGAGACATCCGACGTACCTTGCTCACTTCCTCAATCCCAACGAACACCCCTGAGATGGGGCGCTGCGGCGTCCGAATCACGATAGAAGGCACGCGTTGATCTGGCTTTGAGGCCGCCATTTCAGCCTCGGAGAGCAAATTCGGCTGCTCCGGCTTGCTCGGCTCGTCCAATATCTCGAGAAGCCGCGACAGGGTCCCCGGCTTGAATCGGGAAGACGAAGCGCCCTTCACATTGTCGAGCGCAGCGAGCATGGCTTGGGCCGACGACCAGCGCTCCTCTTTCTCCACGGCGAGACACTTGCGAAGCCACGCCTGTAGGTCTTCGCCAAGGGCATTGAACTTTGGATTTTCGAGGTCGAACGTGCCCGCCATCACACGGGCTTGGAGGGCTTCAGTGCGATCAGCTTGCAGCAAGGGCCGCTCGGTAAAGAGCTCAAAAGCCACAGCACCGAGGGCATAGAGGTCCGCCCGATGGTCGACCCGCTTACCCCGCGCCTGCTCCGGCGACATGTAGTGCAGCTTGCCTTTGATCGTGCCAGTGCGGGTCTGATCGCTACGGTGACTACCCCGCGCGATACCAAAATCGGTCAGCCGAACCTTCTCATCGACCGAAATCAGGATGTTGTGAGGGCTGATATCCCGGTGGACAACCCCCAACTTGCGCCCGCTCTTGCCCTTGAACCCGTGCACGTAGCTGAGCGCGCTCAAGATCTGGCGCAACACCTCGAAGGTGGCCGCCTTAGGGATGCGCCGACGACGCTTGCGATAAGCCTGCAGGAGTTCGGCCAGATTGGCGCCGAAGATCCGCTCCATGACGATGTAGTGACGCCCGCCGTCCTCTCCCACCGCGTGCACACGGACCACGTGGGTGTGATCGAAGCGGGCCGCGATCTTGCCCTCGTCGCGAAACATGCGGACAAAATCGATGTCTTCAGAGAGGTGATCGTGGAGGACCTTAATCGCCAACGGTCGGCCAGCGAGCGGATCGTCGGCGGCGGTCGTCTCGCCGCTGTAAACGCAGGCCATCCCACCGGCGGCGATGCGCTCACCTAGACGAAATCGATTGGACAGGAGGGGGAACTTGGTCGACATCAGCCCTGCACTCCCCCGACCTTAATCGTAACTTCTGCGAGTCGGTCCGAGGGTAGCGGCGGTGGGCTTGGCGTCCAGAAAACGACACCTCTGAGGGGGCAAAAAAACGTCGACCTGCGAACGTGTGTCGCGGTGCGGCAGCGACAGCCGGTTGGACTAGATATTTACGCGGCGAACCCAGCGCGGAGCATCGCGAACCATGGCCTCGACCTCGTCTGGCGCCTTGACGCAAGCGGCGGTGAGATTTTCTGGCTCGCCGTCCGTTACGAGGATGTCGTCTTCGATTCGGATACCAATGCCTCGGAAGGCCTCGGGCGCTTGTTCGTCGTCGATGTCGACGTAAATTCCGGGCTCAATCGTGGTCACCATCCCTGCCACCAACGGGCGAGACGCGCTGCCGTCGCTGTAGAGCCCGACGTCGTGCACATCCATCCCGAGCCAGTGGCCGGTGCGATGCATGTAGTAGCGCTTGTAGGCCTCGCTCGCGATGAGGTCGTCGATTTGACCGGTCAGCAGCCCCAAATCAACCATGCCTTCGACCAACACCCGAACAGCGATGTTGTGGGTCTTGTCGTACAGCGTACCCGGCACGCAGGCTGCGATCGCGGCTTCTTCAGCTGCCAAGACCACATCGTAAACGGCGCGCTGTTCGGCAGAAAAATGACCGGACGCGGGGAAGGTACGCGTGACATCAGCGGTCAAATAATCGATCTCCGCGCCCGCATCGACGAGCACAAGCCCACCCTTCGGCAGCTGCATACGATTGGTGTTGTAGTGCAAGATCGTGGCGTTTTGGCCGCCGGCGACGATAGAGCTGTAGCCTACGCGCGCAGCGCCAGCAGCCTTAAAGGTGTACTCGAGGGCGGCTTGCAGCTCGTACTCCCACACACCCGGTGCAGCCGACCGCATGACCTCGTGGTGCCCCTCGGCGGTCACACGCCCAGCGCGGCGCAAGGCGACGAGCTCCTCAGGGGTCTTGAGCAGGCGAAGATCGTGGGTGAACTTGCGCAAATCAACGATGGTATCGGGCCCTGCGATAGGAAGTCGCGGGCTCGTGCGGTGACGCTGGGCCGCTTTCAGAACGGCGGTCTGCACGTCCGCGTCGACCCCAAAAGTGAAAGCGACGCGCTCGCTGCCCTCCAATAGTCCGGGCAATTTGGCGTTCAACTCAGTAGCTGGAAAAGCCGCGTCCACGCCAAAATCCGCTACCGCGCCGTCGACACCAGCGCGACGACCGGTCCACGTCTCGGCGGATTTGTCCCGGGGACGAACAAAAAGCGTCGCCCCAGCATCCGCGGACAGAACGAGGACGCTATCGGGTTCTTCGAAACCGGTCAGGTAGTAAAACGTACTGTCCTGCCGAAAATCGAACTCCACATCGCTGTTGCGAATGGTCATGCGGGCGCTGGGAATGACAGCGACGGTCTCGGCACCAAGGCGCGAGACCAAGGCTTGGCGGCGAGCTGCAAAAAGCGCACGAGCAGACGGGGAGAGATGGGGACGGTGAGACATCGAACACTCCGATCACCCCGAGCATCGAATGGCCCTGGGACGGCGGAGCATAGACGGTCCGCTTCGATCGCGCATCCAACGGTCGCGACCGGGCATCGACGAAAGCTTGGGGGAGCTGAGTCGGTGCTTTGAAGCTGAATTTTCGGCGTTATTGCGGGTTTTGAGCCACACGTCTTCACGATCGCGAGCAAGCTGGCATGCTCTCCCCTACCCTGCGTCACTCCTCGGCGCCCTACAGGACCTGCCATGCCCCGCCCAATTGTGACTGTGCTGCGTTGTGATGATGTCCCTGAACCCGACAAGACGCGTCACGGCGACACCCATGAACGCATGTTGGCTCACTTGGAAAAAGCCGCCGCCATGGCGGAGCTTGAACTTGAACTGAGAGTCATCGACGTACGTGGCGGGGAGCTGCCGGCCCCCGATGACCCCAGCGCGCTCTTTGTGACGACGGGGAGTGCCACGAACCCGGACAACAAAGAGCCGTGGGTGCTGGCCTTTCGTGATTGGCTGGCAGCAAACCTCGGTCCAAAGCGTCCGATCTACGGCGTCTGCTTCGGTCATCAGCTCGTCGCTTATGCGCTTGGTGGCACCACGGGGCGTCACCCGGACGGCTGGGAGATCGGCAATGTCAGTATCCGCCAGACCTTCTCGTTGCCAAGCGGTGGGGCCGCCAGTGGCGCGCCATTCGAGCCGTTGCCAGATGGACCGGCGGCAGACGTCGGAATCATCATGAGCCACCAAGACGAGGTGACGACGCAGCCGCCCGGTGCGATCCCTTGGATGACGGGCTCATTCTGTCTCGATCAGGGGTATGTCATTCCCGGTGTCGCGGTGACACTGCAAGGCCATCCAGAGTTCGAGGCCGAGCAGGCTTCAGACATCTACCGGCGGCGACGCGAACGCTTGGGTAGCGACGCAACGGACCAGGCGGTCGAGAGCACGCAGAAAACCAACGACGGCGTGTCGATCAGTGCGGAAGTCCTACGCTACTTCCTGGGCTGACCGAACGCACGGAAGCGCCTAAAAATGCGTCGGCTGTTCGTGCACGGGTGAAGGACGAATTTCGCCTTGCACCCGCATAGTTGACAGCAGACACTCGTCCCCCTCAGACTCCTGCGCCCTACAGCCCCTTCCAGCCCGGCTGAGTGGATCTTTTATCCGCTTGCCGGCTGGGTCATCCGCGGGTCCGGCCAGCCTCGAGGTACAGCGCATGAGCTACAAAACCCCCATTAACATCGACTCATTGCCCAAATTCAGCTCGGCATTCGTTTCGCTGCTCGTGCTGGGACTCATCGTTCTCGGAGGCTGCGGCGGCGCCAAGTTTGAGCGCGCCGCGGGGGTCAAAAAGTTCCGCGCGCTGCCTCCCGGTACGACTGTTGTGGCGCAGGACAGCATCGACGGTCTGACGACGCCTGTTCTTGTCATTGGCACGATCAAGCTAGATACAAAGACCAAGGTAAAGACGCCGAACGCCAAGGTCGCAACCGATGAATTGAAGAAGTACGCGGCCCGCTATGGATGCGACGCTGTGGTCGGCGCGACGTCAAAGGCGTCGACCAAGGTGTACAAGAAGAAGACCAAACGTCTCGGAGCGGACGGTCGACCAGTCTTTACAGTGACCGCCACGACGGTCTGGACCCACCACTGGAAAGCACAGTGCGTGCGTACAGCCAAAGCCCCGAAAGAAGTGAGACTGCGTCGCGACAAATACGGTCGCCTGCGCCCGGTGACGAAGACCAAGACCGCTGCTGCTGCGACGAGCACAGGCACAACAACGACCGGCTCGGCATCGACGCCAGGCACACAGCCCAAAGCAGCCCCAGCGGCCACGGCAGCCCCAGCCCCAGCCCCCAAAGCAGCACCGAAAGAAGCTCCCAAAGCAACGCCGACAGCAGCACCGGCAGCCGCGGCTCCTGTCCCCCCACCTGCAGACACTGGCGATCCAAAGATGGCTAGCGAAGTGGCTCGCGCATTCATGACCTTTTCGCGCTACGCCGCGGCGGCCAATACGACGATGCTGTGCAAGATGCTCGACGCTGAGCGCGTCTACTTCGATATCCGCACGCGCGAGCCGGCTCACCGCTTCAAGAAGGACATGGCACCCGCGGCCGCTTGTGAGTCGATGAAGAGCGGCGACCTTGCGAACTACTTGCGTGACTTCGGCCCGGCAGAGGTCCACGCTGAGATCCCGACGCTGATCCCATCGCTCTTCCGTATCCACAGCGGCGCCTTCCTGAAGCTAGATCCCACGCGCGACCAGCTGTACCGCCAGAAACTCGCTGAGAGCCGCAAGGGCAAGAAGGCGCTTCAGTGTGAGATGTACTCGGTCCTGCCTGCGGGAAACCTGTTCAAGGTGATGCTGGACTGCCGTGGCGTCCGCTCCTACCGCCTCCTACTCCGTCGTGACGCGCCGAATAACTTCAAATTGATGGCCCTGACTCACGTACGGTAGACCCGCGAATTCCGGAGACACCATGCGCACGCTCTTAGCGGGATTTGCCCTCAGCCTCCTCGTTTTGGGGCTTTTTCCCCAAACTTCGCTGGCGCAACAACCGCGGTCCGATGCGGGCGTGTATGCCACCGGCCAGTCGATCGCAGCGCCCCGGGGTGCGTTGTCATTGCTGACCAACCCGGCGGGTTTGGCTGAACTCGATACCTACGAAGCGCGTCTACAGCTCAGCACCGGCGGCAATCTCGTCGGTGGGACACGCGGTGCCGGTTGGGGCGGTTTCTTGGCGCTCCCCCTCGGCGGTCTCCGGTTTGGTCTGGGCGCTGAAAGCGTGCGCGATGTACCCGCCAGCGACGGAACATTAGACGGCCTCTCACTGACACGGTTGAGCTTTGCCGCCGCAGGCCAAGTCGGCCAACGATTGTACTTTGGCGTGACAGCACGAACGCACCCCAACATCTCCGATTGGCCCAGCTCCTGGGACGCCGGCCTCATGTACCGGCCTTGGTCATGGCTCTCAATGGGTTGGCGAGTCACAGGGATGAGCAGCTCCGTTGCCACCGGACCAAGAGGCTCTCCCGTCATCGTCACGCGCTGGGCATGGGGATTCGCCGTGCGCCCTTTCGCAGGCAGTGACCGTCTCACACTCGCCTGGGATATGACGTGGCCAGCCGGCGATCGCATCGGAACCACCACCGCCCAGATTCGCTGGCGCGTCACCGACGGCTTCACCGCTATTGCTGAGTTCCAGAATCACAGCCGCTCCAACGTCACCGATGGCGGACTTGGAGAAGACTCCCGCGCATCGTTGCTGCTCAATTTCGGTCTCGCTCGATGGGGCGTTGACGTCGGTGTTCGCGGCGGCAGCACCGCGGGCGGTGGTGGCGGCGGCGGCGCACAGTTAGGCGTGCGCCTGTCTGGAGACGCTCCCTCGTCGCTGGTGGCAGTAGGATCCGAGGCCGTCGTCGTGCCACTTCGCGGCAAACAGAGCGAGATCTCGGGCTCGCCCAGCCATTTTGGGCGACTGCTGCTGACGCTTGACCGCCTCGCGGACGATCGCGAGCTGGGACTTGTTGTCTTCCGCTCCGATGGCGTCAAGTTGACATGGTCGCAAGTCGAGGAGCTGCGCGCCGTCATCGCGAGACTGCGGTCGCGCGGCAAACGTACCGCCTGGTACGGCGCGTCGATGGGCACCCGCGGCTTCATGGTCGCCGCCGGCTGTGAGCGTATCGGTATGCCCGAGACCGGCGCGTTGACGGCGCATGGCTTCAGCGCCGATTTTGTGGGGCTGTCCGAAGCGCTAACGCGTGTGGGCGTCACGGTGCAGGCCCTGCGGTTCGGCGAGCACAAGAGCGCGCCCGAGATGTTCACTCGGAAACACATCTCCAAGACGCTGCACCAGACCTACAACCGCATCATCCAGGCGCGCTGGCGGGCATTCGTGAACGCGGTAGCTGCAGGTCGCAGCCTCGCGCCGGCCCAGGTGGAAGGGGCGCTGGGCCGTGGGGTCACGTATCCAGGCGACGCGCACCGGGCGATGCTCATCGACGCCGTCGCAGAGCCGAAGGCCTTTGAGAAGAAGCTGCGGAAGTGGGGCCTGCTCAAGCCAGGCGTAAACCTACGACCGGTCGCGCCGATCGCGCGGCGCCGCACCAAGTGGGGGCGCCAAGATCGCATCGTCGTGCTCGGAATTTCGGGCAATATCGTCGACGGAAAGAGCGGCTCTGGTGTGCTCGGTCGCCGGGTTGGGGGCGCCCAAGTCGCGCGCCAAATTGACACCTTGTCTCGGGATAGCGCGACACGCGCCCTCGTCGCTCGCATCGACTCGGGCGGCGGTGCCGTCTGGGGCAGCGACGCGATGTACCACGCACTTCGCCGATTCTCGAAGGACAAGCCGACGGTCGCATCCATGGCCTCGGTCGCAGCCAGCGGCGGCTATTGGACCGCGCTTGGGGCGGATCACATCGTCGCCAATCGGGCGACCATCACAGGGTCGATCGGAATTTGGGTCGCCAAACCGGATGCAAGCGGCCTGCTACGGCGCTTTGGCGTTGGGCTGTCTCGCGTAGGTGCCGGCCCATTTGCAGGCGTGACCTCGCTCACCAAGTCGTGGACTCCGGCAGAGGCGGCGCTACTTCGGCGCGTTCTCGGGCGCTACTACGATGTATTTCTGCGCCGGGTCACACTGCGTCGCAAGATCGCCCGTCCAAAGCTACTGACACTGGCCGAGGGGCGGATCTGGTTGGGCTCCGAAGCCGCCGACAATGGGCTGATAGACGGTGTTGGTGGACTGTTAGAGGCCATCGCGGAGGCACGCAGCCGCGCTGACATCGCCGACGACCCCGACGTGAAAGTCGTGTTCATGCCCAAGATTGGCCTGTCGCAGCAGATTCGCCGTGCGCTCGGACTCGGCGCCGCGCAAAATCAAGTTGTAGCGGCCCTGTTACAGGCTGCGGGCCCCTGGCTCGATCGGGCGTCGATCTTGAGCCACCTGCCTGCCGGTCAGCCCTTGGCGCTTTCGCCCATCGCTCGTGACAACGGCCGTCGCTAGGCGTGCCGCGGACGGTATAGGTGACGAGCCGCGGCGGCGGTCGATCGTAGTCCACGATGCGCTCATGAACCGCAAATACGGGCTTATGTCTTGTCTTTGGCTTCGGCGATGCCCACGCTCTCTCTATCTCGCACCGAGGCCTGCAATCAACGTTTGAGGTCAGCGGCCTGAGCCCGTAGCATGGCGGCGAGAGGAGCGGTCGCCGCGCGTGCGTGGTAATGAAGGTTGCGATGAATGCGCAGATGAACCCAGCCGAGAGCGTGCACCCGCTGCGGCGAGGGTCGCTCCGGCTTACGGCCCTCAATTTCATGGTGTTTGCCGCCCTCACCATCGGCGCGTCAGCCTGCTCACCAGAGCCCGTCGCTGACAAGCCCGACGGCAGTGCCGACGCCATCACGTCGCTGGACACGGGCAGCCATATCGGTCCCGGTGGCCTGGCGATCCTGTCGTTGACCCCCAACCGCGGCCCGCTCAGCGGCGGTGAAGAGGTCGACATTTCGGGCAGTGAGTTTTTTGACGACGCCAAGGTCTTTTTCGGTGACGAAGAGGTCGAGGTGACGTTTCGAGGCGGCTCTTCCCATCTATTTGTGCAGCCGCCGCCCCACCTCATTCCGGGGCGCGTGGATGTGCGCGTTGAAAACCCAGGGGTGGGCAGCGCCGTGGTCAAGCATGGCTACACCTACCTCGGTCACGTCCAGGTAGACGAGGCGACGCCGCTCCAGGGCACGCATCTCGGCGGCACGTTGGTCACTGTGAAAGGCAGCGGTTTTGTCAGCGGCGATCGCATCGTCGTGGGTGGGCGAGCGGCGTACCAGACAAAGGTTGTCGATGAACAGACGCTCGTTGCGCTCACGCCCCCCTACCTCCTTCCAAGTGGAACCAGCCGCAGCGCCGTAGCTATCGGTGTCCGCCACGCCAGCGGGGTTGCGCTACTCAAAGGCACGTTCACCTATGGTCGGCCGCCCGTCGTCACCAAGGTTGATGCGGCGAACGTGCCAACAAAGGGGGCCGATGTCGTGCTGCACGGTGAGGCGCTCGATAACGCGGAGACGGTATTTTTCAATGGCAGAAAAGGATCCTTGGTCAACGGTGATGCGTCGTCGAGTCGTGGCGCCAAGATCCCAGCGGCAAACCCAGCCGAGGCGGGCCCAATCTCACTGCTGGTGACGGGCCCATTTGGCCACTCGGAATTGGCTCCTGCCGCGGCGTACGTGACCGGTGACAAACTCGCCTTCTTCGGCGTGAGTCCGGCCAACGGGCCAGCGTCTGGCGGCGCAGAGGTGCAGATCTTGGTCGACCTCGCCGGTGCCACCGCTAAGTCGGTCTCCTTTGGCGACAAGTCGGTCGCCCTCAAGGGCGGCAAGCTCTCCGTCAAGACTCCTGCGCATACCCCTGGCCCAGTCGATCTGACACTCGTGACCAGCCAAGGCTCCAAAATCATCGCGGCCGGATACACCTTCTGGGAAAAGCCGAAAGTATCCAAGATCAGCCCAGCTTCCGGCCCCGCAGCGGGCGGACAGCTCGTCAGCCTGAGCGGCACGGGCCTTGCCGAAGGCTGCACCGTTCGTTTCGGCACGTGGCTCGCGCAAATGGTTGTCGGCAGCGGAAAAGGCACCTCGATAGACGTGACCTCGCCGCCAGGCAGCCCCGGTCCAGTCGACCTCACCATCACGTGCGGCGCCGAGGTCTTGGTCGTGCCAGCTGGCTACACGTATGACAACGGCAAACTGCGCATCGACAGTCTGGTGCCCAACAAGGGAGCGACTGGCGGCGGTACGTGGGTGACGCTGTACGGATCAGGGTTCGACAAACAAACGCAGGTGTTCTTCGACGGAAAGACCGCCGGCTCGCTGACCGTTGAAGACGCTGGGACGCTGACACTGAAGACCCCGGCGCACGCCCCCGGCAGTGTCGCTATCGACGTCGTGCGCGGCGAGCAGGCCGATACGCTCATCGATGGCTTCACCTATTTCAGTCCCACCAACCCTCACGGGGGGACGTACGGCGGTCCGCTGCAAGGCACGCTCAATGTCACCGTGCTGAACTTCTATACGCTCAAGCCGGTGGCCCAGGCATTTGTGCAGGTGGGGCAACCCGGACAGGCCAATTTTCCGAAGTACAGCGGCTACACCGATGACGATGGGCAGATCGTCTTTTCGGGCACGGACGTGCAGCCGCCGACGACTGTTTCAGCGACGAAGCCGCAGTTCTCGGCCAGCTCGATCGCCAATTTCGAGGTGGGTAACGCCACCCTGCTGCTCTTTCCGTGGACGCCGCCGAGCAATGGCGGCGGTGGCGGAGGTGGCCCTGGCTTGCCGCTCGCGACGTTGAAGGGCCGCGTGCTGGATATCGACAAGTACATGCTCATGCCGCCAACGACGTGCTTGAAACCCTCAGAAGGTGGGCCGATTTGCGACTTCTGCGAGACCGACAAGGACTGCGTCGACGACAGCGGCAAGGGTAAAGAGTGGGCCTGCGTGGAGACGGGCGGGGTGAGTGCGCGCTGCTTCAATACCTGCCAGAGCGACACCGATTGCCAGACCGATTTCACCTGTGGGCTCGATGTGGTCGACGGCAAGCGCAAGGTCTGCCGGCCCTCGGTGGGGATTCGTGAGATCACCTGTCAGACCGGCACCCGCGGTCTGGACACCGAGAACCCGGACCCAGGTCCCGGCAGCAAGGTCGACGAGAAGACGGGGCAATACGAGATCACATCGCGACTCGATGAGCTCGCGATCTACTGTATTGGCGGTTATCGCAACAACGACGGTACGTTCCGCAAGACGGCCATGGGCGTTCGCAGGCATGTCTTTCCGCAGCCTGGGCAAACGCTCGATGGCCTCGATATTCAACTGAACATTCCACTGCAGCGCACACTGCCCGTGCGGCTGGACCACCCGCAATCCTATTTTCCCAGCGGCAATGGCGGAGATCTGACGCTACAAGGCTGGCTGCATCTCGGCTCCGACGGGTACGTGCCCCTCGCTGAGATCGTGTCGAAGGCCGAGAAGCAGGGCGAGACGGGCGTCTTTTCGTCGCTTGAGATTCCCGAGCAGCCCCTGACCTTTCCGGCTGAGATGACGGACACGACGTTCACGTGGCGTGCGGTGGTCGACTACGGAAAAGGGGGCACAGCGGCACCCATGGAGGCCGGCACCCTCCACGCGGGTGTCGTGCGGCCGGGCGACGACAATATGCTTGTGATTGAGGGCGGCAGCTGGGTGGAGCAGCAAGTGGGTATCCACACGACGCTCATAGCCGCCCTGCCCGGTGCGGCGACAGACGTGCTGCTCGCCGCCAAGGACGGTCGTATCTTCCGGGGAAGTGGCGAGGACCTGTACGCGGTTTGGCTGCCCCCAATTGGCGACCCGTACGCACAGCCAGCCGTCGTCCTCGGGGCCGCTGGCACGCCCACGGATGCGACGTTGGTGGGTGAAGATGGGCTGATTCGTCGACTGGTATCAGGGCCGAAGGGGCCTGTCGTCACGGTTGAAAAGAGCCCCTCGGATGAACACCTGACGGCTGTCTGTCACGGAAGCAAGGCGCGGGTCATCGTCGGAGACAAGGGCATTGTGTTGGTGAGTTTGCAGCCGAAAACGCCTTCAGGAGCCGACAAAGACGGGGAAAAAGCCGGACCGTGGCTTCTGGTTCCAAGCGGCACAAGCACCAACCTTCGCGGCGTTGCGTGTACCCAAAGCGGTGCCGTGGCAGTGGGACAGGACGGCGCTGTCGTCACCGTCGATCTGACAGGAGGGGCGCCGAAAGCTGCAGCGGCAAAGGTCAACGGTGAACTATCAGGCGTCGCGCTTGGCCCAACCGGTGCGCTCTGGATAGCGGGTCGCACCAAAGAAGGCTGGGGGCTCCTACTCACCTCAACGACCGGCAACACTTGGAAATCGGGCTGGCCCGCTGGCACCAAGGCGAGTGAGATTCCAGGGATGCGCCGCATCGCCATTGTGACCGCCGGCACCGTACTGCTCGCAGATGAAGACGGCGGGATTTGGCGACGCACCGCCGCAGGGCTGACAGACGAGAGCCCGCAACGGCGCAATGTGCTGCCCATGGCGATCGCTGTGGATACCAGCGGCGGCGCGCGTGTCGTGGGCGAACCGGGTTTGTGGTTGGGGCCGTTCCTCACCATGCCGACAGTGACGAGCCCAGGTGACCTCGTGACAGCCAAACAATTGAAGGTGGAATGGGCGGTCGCCGACGGGCCTGCGGCCTCAGTTTCCCGTGTTCATATCGATGGCCAAGGGTTTCCGTTCTGGTGGCTGTACATCGACCCGATCAGCACAAGCGTCTCGCTCCCTGACTTTGTCGCGCTCAGCAAGATCACTGTCTTCCCGCCGATGGAGGTCCCGTTCATCGCCAGAGTGGACCGCATCTTCGCCCCCGACATCTCCATCAACGGCTTCTCGACCTTTGAGCTGGAGTTCGGTAAGTGGCGGTCCTGGTCGACCAATGGCAAGGCCTTCAAGTTCAACCAATAGATTCCAAAGTGAGATGGATGGGAGGCAGCCATCATGCAGTGGCGACAACTGACCGAACGAGATGCGTCGATCGCCGAGCAAGCCGTCAGTGGCGCCGTGCTTTTTGGCCGCGATGACTGCGTGGCGCTGGTGGCGACCGGCAAACACCGCACCCGCTTCCTTCACGCGGTGACGACCCAGAAAGTCGACACGCTCACCGACGGCGCGCGGGTCCGAAATACCCTCTGCACGGCGAAGGGGGCGGTTATCGGGTGGTGGTGGCAGCACACCGAGCCCAAACGCGACGTCTTATGGACGGCCCGCAATGGCGCGGAATCGTTGGCGGCGGCGCTGCTAGCTTATCGGGTGGCCGAGCGGGTCAAGATTGCGGTCGACGAAGAGTTGACGCTGATTGAGCTTATCGGCCCGAAAGCTGGTGAAATCGCGGCACAGCTGGGGCTCGAGATTCCTGCTGAAGGGGCCACTGCTCAGCAATGGCAGGGACACGAGCTACGGATTTGGCCGACCACCATCGGCGAATTGACCGGCTGTGGTGTGCAACTGTCTCGCTCAGCGCTGGGAGAGCTCGCAGGCGCGCTGATTGCTGCCGGTGCAACATCCGGTAGTTTTTCGGCCTATGAAGTGCTGAGGATTCGCGGTGGTATCCCACGCATCGCGAGTGATTCTGTGGACGGCAGCACGCCACTTGAGCTGGGGCTGGCGGACGCGGTTCATCTTGAGAAAGGCTGCTATCTCGGACACGAAGCGCTGGCGATGCAGAGCTGGCGTGGCCAGCTGCGACGGCACCTGACCTGGCTCACACCACAAGGTGATGCGACACCGACGATTGGCCACCGATTGCGTACCACCGCCGGGCGGCGGGCCGGGTGGCTTGGCTCCGGTTATGGACTTCCCAGCGGCGAACAGTTGGGATTGGCATTGGTGCAACGGCGCGCGATTGAAGCTGCGCTCGTCACCGAGGGCGATGAGCTGCCCATGGTCAACAAGGGGACCACCCTTCCGGGAGTGTTTGGCGAATGATTATTGGACTGACCGGCCGCAATGGCGCCGGGAAAGGCACAGTCGCGGAGTGGTTCACGGCGCGCGGGTATCACTTCACATCACTGAGCGACGCGATTCGACGAGACCTACGCGCTCGCGGCCTAGAGGTTACACGGGACAACCTCATCGCCGGCGGTCGGCGCCTGCGTACCGAAGGTGGCGCTGCGGTGCTAGGTGCGAAGAGCTTGGCGCACATCCGCAGTCAAGCCCCTGGCGATTGGGTGGTCGATAGTGTGCGCAACCCAGCGGAAGTGACGGCACTGCGAGAGTCCGCCGACTTTGTACTGCTCGACGTGACCGCCGCGCCCCAGACCCGCTACGACCGGGTCGTGCTGCGCAACCGCGGCGGCGACGCGACGAGTTTCGCTGAGTTTCTGCGCCAAGAGGAAGCGGAGCTCAACAGCACGGACGAGGTGGCCCAGCGGTTGGTCGCCACCGCCAAGCTCGCCGACTTTCGTGTCAGCAACGACGGAGACGTGCAGGCGCTCCACCACGCGCTAGAATCCTTATTTCCTGAGGTTTAAGCGCGGTTTCAATACTTCTATTTGGTCGTCGACTCGGTCTACACCATGCCGTACATGGGCCTGTAGCGCTGCTCGATGTGCCGAATAAACCAGCTGCAATCCAGCGCCGAACCGGTCGCACGCCGCAAGAGTTCATCGGTCTCCCAGCGACTGCCTGGTTGGTGAACGTGCTGCCGCAGCCAAGATCGCAAGCTTGAGAAATCGCCGGCCGTGAGTTGGTCGTTCAGGTCGGGATGGGCCTGCTGGGCAGCGCCGAATAGCTGTGCCGCGTAGAGTGCGCCCAGGGTATAGCTCGGGAAGTAGCCAAACGCGCCCATCGACCAGTGAATGTCCTGCAAGACACCCTCGGCATCCGACGCGGGGACAATCGCCAACCACGCCTCAGAGCGCTGGTTCCAGGCCTCAGGCAGATCGGCTACGGCCAAGTCACCGTTGAGCAAGTCCCGCTCGAGCTCGTAGCGCAAGATGACGTGCAGGGGGTAGTTGACCTCGTCTGCGTTGACACGAATCGCGTTGGTAAAATCGACCGCGTTGAGCGCGCTCATGAACTGCGGAAGCGACACGGCCTGCAGGAACGGATACTGCTTCTGAAGCCACGGCAAGCGCCCACGCCAAAATGCCTCCGATCGGGCGACCTGGGTCTCCCAGAGCAGGGACTGACTCTCATGGACGCCCATGGAACGCGCCATTGAAACCGGCTGGTCAGCCAAATTACGGTCGCGGCCCTGCTCGTACATGGCGTGGCCCGTCTCGTGAACGACGGCCAACAGGCTCTGCTGAAAGCGATCGGTGCGGTAGCGCGTCGTGATGCGGACATCCGTCGCGCCAGCTCCGCCGCAGAAAGGGTGGACCGCGGTATCCATACGCCCGTGGGCAAAGTCGAAACCGAGCGCTTCGGCCATCTCGCGGGCCACGCGCTCTTGATCCGGCTGCGACACCTCGCCGTGCAGGCAGGTAGTGTCGGGCTGTGGCTTCGCTCTGATTTTGGCCAAGAACGGGACTAGAAAGTCACGCAATTCTGAGAAGATTCCGTCTAGCCTCTCCATGGTCATGCCGGGTTCATAGGCATCGATCAGCACATCATAGGCCGGACGATTCGGGTCGATCGCTGCGGCGCGAGCCCGTGCCAGCGCCACGAGCCGTTCTAGGTGCGGCGCGAAAAGCTGAAAATCCGAGGCTGTGCGCGCTTTCACCCAGGCGCCGTGGGCCATGACCGTCGCCTCGCCCCACTGCCGCACCAGATCGGGTGGAATCCCTTGGGCACGATCAAAGGCACGGCGCGCTTCTCGCACGTTGGCCTGCTGCTCAGGGACCAGCGTTCTGTCGCCTTCAAGTTGCCGAATGAGTGAGCCCAAGGTGTCGGACGTCGCGCGTTCGTGACGGAGTACGCCGAGTACGGACACCTGACGACCACGCGCCTCGGCGGCACCAGGCGGCATCGTGACCTCTTGGTCCCAGTGCAACAATCCCTCGATCTCATCGAGCGTCGTCAGTTCGGAAAGGCGCTGGGTCAAAGCGCTGTAGGGAGTCTGGTTGGTGGCCATAAACGAGCTCCAGTCGCGGGAATTTGCTGCCCACGCGGCGAAGACCTTGCCCTGAGTTCAGTCGCGGCTCAAGCACCCCCGCCGTAGCGCCGGATGCGACTCACCGCTGATTCGACAAACCGCATGACGAAGAAAGTTTGAAGTTTGTGTGAATCGACTGCGCCGCCCATTCGTCCTAGCGGATGTGCACGGCATCACGCCGACGGAGGAAACCATGCGTCATTTCACGCTTAAAACCGGCATCGCTGCCGTATTCTCAGGGCTCATGTTGCTACCCGCGCTGAGCTTCGCCGGCCCAAACTGCGGCCATCAGGGCGCCAAGCGTCATCACGTCAACCGGGTCGTCCATGTGGACTACGCGGTTGGCCAGAGCTACGCGCGCCCCTTCTGGGGACACAGTACGCAGCTGCTCACCAACGGCACCTGCAATCGGTCTCGTGTGCGATACGGCAATGGTAGATTGGCGGCGGCTGGGCGATGCAAGCGCGGCCTCAAGCGCGGCCTCTGGCGCGCCTATGACCGTCGCGGCCGCATCGTGGCCGAGGCTCACTTTCGTCGTGGTCGCCACCATGGTCAGTGGATCGAACGCGACACCTACGGCCAAATCACGATGCGCAGCTCCTATCGCCGGGGACGTCGTTATCGTCACTGGGGTCAGCATCACGGAGCTCGTCGGCATCTGGTCCGCCGCGGCATGCAGCGTCACCGGGTTCGCCGCGGAATGCGAAACCGGGCCGCTCGCGTCCATGTGCAGCCACAAGCCCGCATTCGGAATGTACCGGCTCAGCCCACCACATACGCCCGCCGCGCAGCTCCCCGGCGCGTTGTGGCCCAGGGGCACAGCCCACGTAGCGAGCGCCGCTATCGTCGGAGCCGCACCTACTAACGGAGCCCCCCTGCGCCCCTGAGCCTTGGCGACAGCCCTGGCCAGCGGCGCGACGAGAAAACGCCCTCCCCGAGTGATCGCTCGGGGAGGGCGTCGTCACTTTTACCGTCGGCAAAAGAGCCCGTTCGGGATCGAGTTTGGCGCGTAGAGGTAGACCCCACACGTGGCCAGAGCTATGGTGGCATCGACTGAACAACCTCAGCTCCCCCCTTTGGGTGCCCGCTGTACGCCGACCTGTCGCGTGCGGCTTGGGCGTGGGCACTCGACGAACGATGGAAGCTGAGTATCAACGCGCGATGACGCGCAGTGGACACGCTCGGATGGCGGATCTCAATGTCGAGTTCGGACATAGCAAGCTGCCAAACGCAAAGGCGGCAGCTGCGGAGCTCATCGCCGCAATCAGGCAACCCAACGCCAACCTCACCGTGTTTTTTTGCTCGCCTCAATACGATCTAGCGACGTTGGGGGCCTGCCTCGACGCGGGTCTATCGGGCCCCGTGATTGGCTGTACGACGGCAGGCGAGATCTCGTCGATTGGTGGCTATGGGAGCGGTGGAATCACCGGGTTCAGTGTTCGGTCCGATGGTCTGGCCGCTCATGTGCAATTGATGTCGTCGCTTCACCGTCTCACCGCTGATAGCGCACGAGAGGTGGTCGACGCGCTCCACGACAAACGTCGAATCGTCGATGCGTCCTGCTTTGCGCTGCTGTTGGTTGATGGCATGTCCATGCTTGAAGAACTCACCACGGCCTTCGTGCATGCCCACCTACGGACGCCGCTCATCGGGGGGTCAGCCGGCGACGACTTGTCCTTCAACACGACTCACATCTATGCGGACGGAGCCTTCCATACCGATGCCGCGGTGCTCTGTCTGGTCGAGACGACCCTGCCCTTCATGGCCTTCAAGTCACAGCACATCGTGCCAAGCGGTGAGCGTCTGGTGATCACGTCTGCCGATCCATCTACGAGACGCGTGATGGAGATCGACGGCGAGATCGCGGCGGTGGCGTATGCAGAGCTGCTCGGGGTTCGCGTCGAGGATCTGGGGCCGGACGTGTTCAGTCGACACCCGGTCATGCTTCGTTTGGGGGGTGAATTCTTCGTTCGCGCCATTCAACGGGTAGAAGATGACGGAAGTCTTGTGTTCTACTGCGCAATTGATAACGGCCTCGTCATGACTCTCGGAAAGGGCGGCGACCTGTTGAGTGGGCTGCGGGCGCAGCTCGAAGCAATCCAACGTGACATTGGCGAGCCGGCGCTCATTTTGGGATGCGACTGCATCCTGCGACGGCTTGAGATGGAACAACGCAATATCGTCGGCGAAGTTGAGAAGTTGCTAGCGGACTTGCCGTTTGTTGGGTTCAGTAGCTACGGCGAGCAGATCGGCGGCGTGCACGTCAATCAGACGCTCACAGGAGTCGCAATCGGCATGGGGAGCGCATGAACGAGCCGAGCGCTAATGCCATCGCCCGCATCGCAGAACTTGAGCGGGTTGTAGCCGAACAAGCCCGGAAGCTGGAGCGTGCAGAGCGTGTGCGGGAAACGCTGATGGATCGGGTCGAGCGCAGCCTGGACGACGGCGGCGGAGACGCGTATGCGCTGTTTGAACGGAATATTCTGCTCGAGCGTCACATCGAAAACCGCACCCGCGAGGTGACGGACGCAAACCGCCAGCTGCGCACGCAGATCACACAACGCATCGAGGCAGAACAAGCCGCCGTTCGCGCAAACCGTGCGCGAGCGGAGTTTCTGGCGAACATGAGCCATGAGATTCGGACACCGATGAACGGCATCATCGGCATGAGCGAGTTGGCCCTGCGCTCCAATCTGACCGACACACAAAGCGCTTATCTCGAGGTTGTTGTGGAGTCTGGTCGCTCCCTGTTGCGACTACTCGATGACATCCTCGATCTGTCGAAAATGGAAGCTGGCAAGATCGAAATGGAAGCGTTGAGTTTCGGTCTGCGAGACACCTTAGTCGAACTATTGCGAAGCTTTGCCGTACAGGCACACGACAAAAATCTCGCGCTCACCTACCACATTTCGCCGCGAATCCAGGACACGTTGGTGGGAGATGCGGGGCGCCTCAAGCAGGTGCTGGTCAACTTGGTGGGAAATGCGATCAAGTTTACGGATGCGGGC
Organism: Myxococcales bacterium; assembly: GCA_023954815.1. Classification (GTDB taxonomy): domain Bacteria; phylum Myxococcota_A; class UBA9042; order UBA9042; family UBA9042; genus UBA9042. The sequence continues at coordinate 20,496 of JAGSHB010000082.1, forward strand.
GAGGTCAGCATCACGGTGAGCGAGCTGCCCGACGAAAATTTCGATATGCGAACCCTGCGTTTTTCCGTGGTGGATACCGGGGTTGGCGTACCAACGGACAAACAGAAGACGATCTTGGAATCTTTTGTGCAGGCCGACGGCTCAACCACACGAAAATACGGTGGTACTGGCCTCGGCCTGGCGATTTCTTCGCGATTGGTCGAGTTGATGGGCGGGCGCATCGCCGTGGAGAGCCAGGAGGGCGTGGGCAGCACGTTTTCCTTCGATATTCGCTTGCCAGCTGGGTCCAGAACCGCCCCCAAACCGGCCCTGGCGGATGGTACTCGGGTCATCGTCGTGGCCAGCAACCACAATGACCGGACCCTGATCACGGACTACCTGCGCAGTTGGGGACTGGCCCCAGTCGCGCTCGCAGACACGAGCGGCCTCAAAGCAGAGATGGCGCGGCGACCAGCGCTCGCGATCGTCAGCGATGCCGACATTCCCGCACTGCAGGTCGCCGCGCGATGTGAAGCCGTTGGGTTTGATGGTGCAATGATCGTCGCCACGCCGATGGGTACCGCGCTCGACGGCACAATCGCGCTCTCAATTCACAAGCCGATTCGGCTGACGAGTCTACGCGATACGGTCGCGCGGGCCCTGGGGCATGAGGTGCTGGCGCCAGCGCCCGATATCATGGTGGAGGCTCCGCCCGCCGCTCCGGTCGATCGCGGTCACTTGCAGCGTCTACACATCCTGCTTGCGGAAGATCAACCACTTAATCAGCAGGTTGCGCGCAGTTTTTTGGAGAAGATGGGCCACGATGTGATGGTCGCGGAGGATGGGTACGAGGCGGTCGAACTGGCCAAGCAGCATGCTTTTTCGCTTATTTTGATGGATTTACAAATGCCACGGCTCGACGGGCTGGCCGCCACCACGCGTATCCGCGCTTGGGAGGCCGACACAGGGGTCCACGTGCCGATTATTGCAGTCACCGCTCACGCGATGATGGGCGATCGCGAGCTCTGCCTCGCTGCCGGCATGGATGACTACTTGTCGAAGCCGATTCGCTACCAGCAGGTCTCTGACACGCTCGAGCGTTGGGCGGGGCGCGCTGCATCGCCAGCAGCAGCAGCAGCAGCAGCAGCAGCAGTCGAGTCGGGCGTTCCGAGCCCGGCGCCTCGGGCTGCGCCACTGGATCGCACGGCGGCGCTCGAACGCCTCGGAGGCAATCAGGCGCTGCTGGATAGCATCCTCGAGCTATTCGCCGATCAGGCTGAATCTGCGCGAAAAAAGCTGCCAGAGCTCATGCGTACTGAGGACTTTGGTGGGGCGCAGCGGCTCGCTCACAGCGTGAAGGGCGCTGCGGGTACGGTCGGCGCGGTGGCCTGCTACGAAACCTTTGCCAAGCTGGAAGAGCGTCTGCGACGCGGGGAGATAGCGCCCGATCTTCAGCCCTCGTTGCAGGCTGTGGACGATGTGTTGGCCGTGCTGCGCGCTTGACCTGATCAGCCGAAGCGGTGTGCGGAGACCTGGACCCCCATCACAACGTCTGAGAAGTCCACTTGGCCACGACTCTCTCCGGCGGCGCCGGCGACGACCATGAGTGGCAACAGGTGCTCTTCCCGTGGGTGACAAACCCGCGCTTGCGGCGCCTTTGCCCACTGGCTGAGGGCAGCGTCTCGTTGGGCTGCGGGTTTGCCAACGATGTCCTTCAACCACGCATCAAATGTCCGAGACTCCGCGAGAGACTGGGGACGGCTGAACCCGCGCATGTTGTGGTAACTCATGCCGCTGCCAACGATGAACACACCCTCATCACGCAGCGGCGCCAGCGCCTTGCCGATGGCCAGATGCTGAGCAGGATCGAGGCCCCGGCGCAGGGAGAGCTGCACCGTTGGCACACTGGCTCTCGGGAAGGCCACTTTGAGTGGGACAAAGACGCCGTGGTCCAAGCCGCGACTGGGCTCGGCAGCAGATGCGATTCCTGCGGTGCGAAGGAGTGACCGCACACGACCGGCGAGTACCGGTGATCCTGGCGCTGGCCAAGTCAACTCATAGGTGTGCTTTGGAAACCCGTAGTAGTCAAAGAGCAACGGTGGCTGAGTAGCGGTCGTCACCGCGACCTGGTCGGTCTCCCAGTGAGCAGAGACCACCAGCAGCGCCTTGGGCTTCGTGGGTAGACTCGCCGGTATCTGCTGAAGCCACTCAGCCGTGCGATTCCACGTATCTGGCGGACCCATCGTCCACTTCATGAAAAAGCAGGGTCCGCCGCCGTGGGGTAGATACAGCACCGGCATCCGCTGTTTGGACGCCACAGACTTTCTGACCTTACCGCGGTTGGTTTTTGGTGCTGTCGTCCCTGCGTCACCCGGCGCCGCTGTCTTGTCCGTCGTCGCGGCAGCCACAGTGGTCGCGGCCACGGCAGCGCTCGCGATGGCGCCGCCTATCCAAGCTCGCCGGCTGACTCGGTTGTTTTCGCTGTCCTGCATGAGGTCCTCCACCCGCCGAGCCCCGCTTGCCTGTTTCCCGCAAAAATCCCGTTTTCATAGGATTCTAGCACCAAATATACTTGTCGATGCACCAAGCTATCGCGTCGAGCACAGAACAAACACCCCGCCGACCAGAGGCATTGTACTACGCGTAGTCCCCCCTCATTGGTGCCGATTTTTGCAACAGTCCATTGCTGAAACGGCCTCTTGTGCCGCGAGCGTTGCGAGTTAGCGTGTGAGAGACCGTAGGCGACTCTCCCGCCCTCGGCCCCACCCTAGTCACAGGACAGCATCATGCGCATCACCACAGCCGTCTCTCTCTCTCTCGCCCTGGCGCTCATCATGTCCGGGTGCGCCAAAGACCCATCCAAGGAGGTCGCAGCCGCCAAGGTGGCAGAGCCAGCGCCTGCCGCAGCACCCAAAGCCGCAGCAGCAGCCAATGCCCCAACGGTCGCAACGGCACCCGCGGCGGCCAAGGCAGGGGCCGAAATCGCGCTAAGCGGCGACATCATCTTCGTCGGCAGCAAGGTCACCGGCAGTCACACCTGCAAGTTCGACAAATGGTCTGGCACCTTGAAGCGCGCTGGCGACAAGGTCGAAGGCGGCGAGCTGCGCATCGAGGTGGAGACGTCTTCTGTGGTCACGGACTTTGAAAAACCGGTCCCCGTCTGGTCCGCCAAACTCGCACAGCACCTCACCAGCAAGGCTTTCTTCGACTCGAAAAATCACCCGAAGGCCACTTTTACCTCGACGAGTATCAAACTCGGTGGCGCAGACGGCAAAGGAACCCACACCGTCGCCGGCACGCTCACGATTCGCGGTCAGTCCAAAACGATTACATTTGTTGCGACGTTCGATACGAGTGGCGCCAAAGTGGCCGCTGAAGCAAAGTTCAGCATCAACCGGAAAGACTTCGGAATCGCCTACACGGGCAAAGCCGATGACCTGATCCGCGACGACGTGGTGCTCTCACTCAAGTTCAAGGGATAACATGGGACTGCTCATTGACGGCCAGTGGCACGATCGCTGGTATGACACGAAATCATCTGGCGGGCGTTTTGTTCGCAGCGAGGCGCAGTGCCGCAATCAGGTTGGTGCGGAGCAAGACGGGCACATCCGCTTTCCTGTGGAGAAGGACCGCTACCACCTCTACGTATCGATGGCTTGTCCGTGGGCCCATCGCACGCTGATTTTTCGCGCGATTAAGGGCCTGGAGGACGTGATCAGCGTCTCGACTGTCGACGCGTTGATGCTGGAGCACGGCTGGAAACTCTCCGCTGATGACCTCGGTCCAGTGGCGGATGTGACGTTCATGCACGAGGTGTACACGCGCTCAGACCCGGCGTATTCGGGCCGCGTGACGGTCCCTGTGCTGTGGGACAAGAAGCAGCAGGTCATCGTCAACAACGAGTCGTCTGAGATCATTCGCATGTTCGACACGGTGTTCTCAAGCATCGCGACGGATTCAGATGGCATCGACAGCTATCCAGCCCATCTGCGCGAAGAGATCGACGAGGTGAACGCCCGGGTCTACGACACGGTGAACAACGGCGTGTATCGGGCCGGTTTTGCCACCTCCCAGCACGCCTACACAGAAGCAGTCACCCAGCTTTTTGGCACCCTGGATTGGCTGGAACAACGGCTGAACCATCAGACGTGGTTGGTAGGCGAGACGCTGACGGAGGCCGACTGGCGACTGTTCACGACGCTGATTCGATTTGACGCGATTTACCATGGTCACTTCAAGTGCAACCTGCGGCGGCTAGCGGATTATCCCAACTTGACGGCGCTGACGCGAAGGCTTTGCCAGATGCCCAAGATCGCGGGCACCATCGACCTGAAACACGCGCACCAACACTATTACGGCAGCCACGCCAGCATCAATCCGACGGGTATCATTCCGATCGGCCCGGCGACTGACCTCGCGGCGTTTTTGTAGATCAGGCTCCCGCTCCTGGTGCCGCCCCATCCGGTCGCCCTGCTGTGATCAGGCGTGCCGCTGCGTGCGCTTGCCCTCGCCCCATTCACGACAGAAGACCCGGTCGCATTGACACACCGCGGCTCCCAGTGCGATCCCAATGGCCTACCCCTGCCCTTCAATCGCACGCCCGGCACTGCCCAGGAGCGCTCCATGGCCAAAATGTCGACCCGCCGTAAACTCGCTATCGCCACCTGGAGGGCCCCGCAAGAGGGGAATATCTATGGGAAGCTGACCCTCGATGCCACCGCCGTTCTGGACTACATCAAGGACGTGCGATTGCGTACCGGCGAGAAGGTCACGATCACCCATGTGGTCGGTCGCGCCGTAGCCATGGCGCTGCAAAAAGCCCCAGATCTCAATGGCCGCATCGTTTTTGGGCGTTTTGAACCTTTCCCCTCGGTCAACGTGACCTACCTCGTGTCCCTGAAAGAGGGCGCGGATTTGGCCAAGGCCACGATTGAGGACGCAGACAAGAAGGGCGTGACCGAGATCGCGTCTGAGTTGCGGGCATTGGCTGGCAAGCTGCACAAGGGCGAGGACGCGGACTTCGAAAAGAGCAAAGGGCTCCTGCGGGCCCTGCCGACGTGGCTGATTCGACCGCTGTTGTTCATCACCGGTTGGCTCGCTAGCGCTGTCGGTATGTCGATTCCGGCGCTCGGTGTTCGGCCCTTCCCCTTCGGCTCCTGTGTGGTCACGTCAGTGGGCATGCTCGGCCTGGACGAGGGTTTCGCGCCGCCGACGCCGTTTGCGCGCGTGCCGTTGTGGGTGCTGGTCGGTGCCCTGCGCGACCAGCCTGCCGTAGTCGATGGCGAATTGGCGATTCGGCCGCTGATCTCGCTGACCGCTACGATTGACCACCGTTTCATCGACGGCTTTCAGGGCGGTATTTTGGCAAAGGAAATTCGGCGCGTATTTGCTTCGCCGGAGCTGCTCGACGAAGTCACCAAGGGCTGAGCGAGCAGCCACAGCTGTCAGCGACGGCAGACGACTCCGAGGGTTCCGTCAGTCACTGTCGATCAGCACCAAGCGGACAATCTTGCCGCGCGCGTCGACCATCACCAGCCCCATCTCCACGCCGAGCGCGTCACACGACAGCATCCAGGCGGTCTCGCCGCGGTCCGTGATCCCAGTTCGCTCGAGCCCTTCACCGCACGCGCAAGCCAGCGCAGAAAAAGTCGGTAACGGGGTTTTTTGGCCGTCAATCAGGCGCAATCGCATATCGACGGCTTCCATGGGCGGGCTCATCACCTGAGGCAAACGCACGCGCACCCACGTCGTCCCGGCACTGTCAGAGCGCCGACACGTCGTCACGCCGGTGGTCGTTCCAGAGCGCCGCACAACCTGAGCAGAAGGCAGGCTGTGGGCAAGCGTCCATCCTTTGGGACAGGTACCCGGCGGACCACTGACCTCGGAAGTAGCTGGCAGCTTCAGCGGCCCAAGCGCCCGCCGTTTACCGCGACACTTGGGCGCTTTGCGGACAGGCGGCTTGAACGCCGAGCGTTTGGGCAACAGCGCGATTCGCTTCATCATGGCGGCGAGCGGCCGATGGGCGCGGGCCTTTTTCGCACCGCGAACGATTCGTCGCGCCCAGGACTTCTGCGCTTTGGGAGCCGTCGGCGCTGGATGGGCGACGACCTGCGTCAGGAAGCCGATCAGCGCGCGATTGGCCTTGAGCGCGGCCGTGACCACCTTCGGCACAGCCTTGCCTGCGACACGCTCCGCCCGCTGCTGATGCCCGAGCGCGATGGCTGGCTCACCCAAGTAAAATGCCACGCAAGCCTGCGCGGCATGAACAGCGAGGGGAGAGGCCCCCATCTCGGCGGCCTCAGAGAGCAGCTTGCGGGCCGTCAGCAAGGACCGCCGCGCAGCATCCCGAGCGCCAGCGGCACCACGCACCCCGGCGGCTTCGTCTGGTTGTGCGGCCAGCGCCGTATGGCCCGGAAAGATGGGCGCACAGCGCAAGTGCTGATGCGGCACCGGCAGTTTTGCGATGGCCTGCCAAGGGGCTAACTCGGCGGCGTCCATCATCAGGACCATGGCTCGCCCCACCAACATCTCCGGAACCGGGATCCCTCCCTCGCGAATACGCTCTTCCCCGTACGCCATCACGCGGGTGGCGGCGGTCGTTTCGCCCGACAGCGCTAAGATCATGCCCGCTTGGTACAGCTGCTCCAGGGGTTCAAAGCGAGACAGCGCCATGGATAGCGCAGCCCTTCGTTTGTTGAGACCGAACTTCCGAACGTGAAACTCTTCCGCCAAGAACGCGCTGACGAGGTCTTTGCGGGCCAACAGCCGCGTCGAGTAGCCCGCGATGGAAGTGAAGAAGGCCGAGCGTGCATCCGCCAAAGATTCCTCATTGCGGCCCTTTCCCGGGCGCTGGAACGCGGCGAGCTGGCAGCCATCGGAAGAGAAGTCATTGGCGCGGTGGCCCAGCTCGTGGCCCATGACGAAGGCGAGGAAGTCCTCTGGGTACTTCTTCGTCACCAAGACGCGATCGACCAGGGTGTGGGGCACGTAGACCACCGGCGGAGCGCCCGGGCAGATGTAGGCGGCTGGCGGAAAGGGCTTGCCGTGAAAGCGTGCCTTGTCCGAGAGCAC
>JAGSHB010000174.1 GCA_023954815.1 Myxococcales bacterium
CGAGAGTTGGTCTACACCGGTCTAACCCGGGCGATGTGGCGGGTCGATTGGGTAGGCGACAGGAGCGTGCTCGCTGATGCACTGGGCCGCGGGGTGATCCGCGCCTCGGGGTTGGCTGAGTTACTTTGGGCGTAGCGCGCGACTGGGCTGCGCCGACCTGGCGAGCGGGTGGTTGCCCGATTCGGAAGTGAGGAGAATCACAATGACAGACGCTGCCGGAACCCCGCATTCCTACGCCGACGTGCGCGACGAATTCGCAGCTGGAATGGCGCGAATCTGCGGAATTTACGGGATGAATCCGCTGTACGGGCGGATGTACGGAGCGCTGTACCTCACCCCACGCCCCATGGCGCTGGGCGAGGTGGCTGAGATGCTCGGAACCGCCAAGAGCACCGCCAGCGTCGGACTGAGACAGTTGGAGGCGTTCGGACTGGTTCGCCGCAGCCGCAAGCTGCGCGACCGGCGCGACTTCTACGAGGCCGAGACCGACGGCCGGGCCATCGCCATGGGATTTGTACGCAACTACATGGAACGGGAGATGGAAGAGGGTCTGCGTATGACCGCGCGTTTGAAAGAAGGGATGAAGAGCGCCGGTTCCGCTGGCTGGCCTGTGGGTGTGGACCTAGAAATCGTCCAGGGCCGAGCGGAATTCATCGTCGACAAGATGGTCTTTGCGGAGGCCCTCTTCGCCCAGATGAGACGTGTATTGAGCCTGTCGCACAGCGGTCACGAACTGCTGGGGCGCTTTCAGAAGCTACTGCGCGGCCCTACATAGGCCGCCCCGCCGCGTCGTGGCTTTGCAACTTTCGGCACTGCGACTGGGGGTCGTGCAACTGGGGGTCGTGCAGCTGGGGATTACGGCCTGGTCATCAGCGCCGTCATGAAGCGCTGGTGATTGCCAGCGGGCGTGTCGTGTACGTGCAAGACGGCCTCTACCAGGGTCAACCCGAGAGCTTCTGCCAGCTGCGGGCCTGTGTAGCGCTCGGTCGGCAGGCCACTGCAGCGCTGGGGGCCATCGGGCGCGAACGTCGAGACGATGGCGTAACCACCCGGGCGCAGAGCGCTGTGCAACGCAGCCCGGTAGCGGGCCTTGTCGGCCTCTTCGACCTGAAAGTGAAACGCAGCGCGATCGTGCCAAAGGTCGATGCTTCCGGGCTCAAAGCTGACGTCGCACACGTCCTGCGCACACCAGCGAACCCCCTCACCCCGGGCGCCGAGGCGCCGTTCAATGACGGCCAGGGCGCTAGCTGACAAGTCGACCGCAGTCACCTTTGAGAAGCCCTGGTCGAGCAGGTCATCGATGAGCGTCGACGCTCCAGCACCGACATCGACGATCGCCGACGACAGCGGTAGCTCCAGCGATTGGAGGAGCGCCAAGCTCGTTTCAAGGTGGGCCCGATACCACGTGACCCGTGTCGGCGGGCGTTTCTGGTAGGTGTCGTGCCAATGTTCGACCAAACTCATACGCCCATCCATTGTGAAAGTGCTCGCCAGTGAATCGCCCAAGCGATCTCCGTAATGATAAGCTCCGGTTGTTTATGTTCACAGCCGACCGTACCGGAGCCTCTCGATGCCGCAATCTCTGGATCTACATCGTCTTCAGGATTGGCTCGGCAGTCATCTACCGGCCCCCCTGGACCGCGCGTTCACATCACAACAGCTCGACATCAAGGCCTTTTCCGGTGGTGCTTCGAACTTGACCTATTCCGTCAAAGCCGATGACGTGGAGGTCGTCTTGCGCCGCGCCCCGCCGGGCCAGAAGGCTAAGACCGCCCATGACATGGTGCGCGAGGCACGGGTCTTGTCGGCCGTCGCGCGCAGCTTTCCGCTGGTGCCAAAGGTCTATGCCGTGTGTGACGATCCCGAGGTCATCGGCACACGGTTCTTTGTGATGGAGCGGTTGCGCGGTCACATCGCGGGGCGCTCGATGCCCACACAGGTCACGCCGCGCCAGTGTACCCAACTCATGACCCGCCTGATGGACGTGCACGCCGAGCTTCACAGCATCGATCTGATCCAGACTGGGCTGATTGAACTCGGCAAGCCGACCGGCTACGTCGAGCGGCAGATCGCGGGCTGGAGCAAGCGCTACCGGGCAGCACGCACCGATGATGTGCCCGACTGCGAGGAGGTCATGTCCTGGCTGGCCGCACACCAACCCGCCCAATCGGGTACAGTGCTGATTCACAACGACTTTAAGCTCGACAATGTGGTCCTCGCCACCGATGACCCGACCCAAATTGTCGGGGTTCTCGACTGGGAGATGGCGACCATTGGCGATCCGCTGATGGATCTCGGCGCGTCGATGGCCTACTGGATTGAACCCACAGATCCCACAGACCTCCATGTCATCCGCACGCTGCCATCCACCCTGCCCGGCATGCCCTCAAGGGCGCAGCTCATCGCACGCTACGCAGCGCAATCCGGCCGAGAAATCGGGGATTTTAGCTGGTACTACGTGTACGGGTTGTTCCGTTTGGCAGCCATCGCACAGCAGATCTACCTGCGCTACACCCTCGGCCAAACCACCAACCCCAGGTTTGCCATGCTGGGTCACGGGGTGCGCGCCCTCAGCGACCAAGCGTCGCGGGTGATTCGTCAGCAGCAACCCATCCAGACCGGGCCCATGGGCGGCAGCGACTCGCCCTGACGTGACATCTGACCAACCTGAGATCTCAACTCGGCCGCCCATCGCCCATCGGAGAATTTTATGGACTTCGCCCCATCAGAACGCGCCCAGGAACTCTGTGCCCTCGCCCGTGCATTCATCGATCAGGAGGTGCTGCCGTTTGAGCACAACCTCATCAACATGGGCTTCGAAGCGATGGTCGGCCAGCTCGAATCCGCCCGTGAAATCGCCCGGCAAACCGGGCTTTTCGCGCCGCATATGGCGGAGGACCTCGGCGGCGGAGGCCTCGATCTTATCGAACAGGCGCAGCTGTCTGAGGTGCTGGGCGAAGCCCTGGCCGGGCACTACGTCTTCAACTTCCAGGCCCCTGATGTGGGCAATATGGAGCTGCTCGCTAGCCACGGCTCTGAGGCGCAGAAGAGCCGGTGGCTGACGCCGCTCGTGGCAGGGGAGCTGCGCAGTACGTTCCTGATGACCGAACCAGAGCATGCAGGCTCCAATCCAGTCTGGATGAGCACTACCGCGCAGCTTGAAGACGACCATTGGGTCATTCGCGGTCATAAATGGTTCGCGACGGCAGCAGATGGTGCCGCTTTTGCGATCGTCATGGCGGTCACGGACCCGGACGCCGAAAGTGCCCATCAACGCGCATCGATGATCGTGGTGCCCACCGATACCCCCGGCTTCGATCTAGTACGCAATGTCAGCGTCATGGGCCACGAGGGCGCCGGCTGGATGAGTCACGGCGAGGTGCTGCTCGATGTGCGCGTTCCGGCTGAAAATCTCATCGGTGAGCGTGGATCGGGCTTTCGTCTAGCCCAGGCGCGGCTCGGTCACGGCCGCATTCACCACGCCTCTCGGTGGATCGGCGTGTGTAATCGAGCGCTCGATCTGATGTGCAAGCGCGCGGCTGAACGCGAGCTGTCGCCGGGCAGGCCGCTAGGCACCAAGCAGACGGTGCAAACGTGGATCGCCGAGAGCCGCGCCGAGATCGAATGCGCCCGGCTGCTGGTGCTGCAAACAGCTTGGAAGATCGAGCAGCAGATGGACTATCGCCAGGATGTGTCCCTGGTGAAATTCCACGTCGCAGGCGTGATGCAACGGGTGCTCGATCGCGCCATTCAGGCCCATGGGGCGCTGGGCATGAGCGACGATACACCGCTGGCTTTTTGGTATGCCCACGAACGGGCTGCGCGCATCTACGACGGCCCCGATGAGGTGCACAAGACCGTGGTGGCTAGGCGCGTGCTACGGAAATATGGCGTCCAACGCCCGGCCCAGTAGCGACCTGTTGCGATCAGCAGCGACGCCAACCTACGATTTCGCGTCGCGGTCGCGCTGCCATTTCTTGAGACCCTTGCCTGCCATACCGCGGACCTTGTTCTGCAGCAACGGCGTCCAGCCCAAAAAGATGCCCGCCGGGCCGAGGGCCATGCGCGTCCACTTATACAGATCAAATGTGTCGACGTGACGCACGATCTGCCCGTCTTTGAACGTAAACTCCGCATCGATCTCGTTGACGACCTTGCGGCCGGTCTGACTGAAGCTGTACGTCGCCTGCCAGTGCGCTTTTCCCTTAGTTTCATCGGCTTCAAAGCCGGTCGCGACGATCTGCAGATCAGCTCCCGCTTCGCAGAGCATACGCCACATGTCGCCCGCATCGCCGCCTTTGAGATTGGGAAAGACCGGGTCGGAGAAATGGATGTCTTTCGCGTAGCAAGCGGCCATGCCTTCGGCGTTTCGCTCACCGAAAGCTGTGTAAAACGTCTTCAGAAGTTCGGTGTTTGGATGCATTGCGCTGCTCCTTAGGCGTGCGGGAGAGGAAGAGCTACCGCTGACCGGTGGCGTCCTGTAGGGCTTTGCGCAGCTTGTCGAGACTGAACGGTTTCATCAAGAACCCTGGCTGTGCAGCCCCCTCGGGCACCTCGCCAAGCTCCGGCGCTGCCATGCCACTCATCAACACGACGGGGAGCTCGGGTAGACGTGACGCGATGCGCCGCCACGTCTCGGCTCCGTCCATTCCCGGCATGGTCACGTCGAGCAGCACCACTGCGATCTTCTCCGCCTCCGAATCCAGAAAGTCCAGGGCGGTCTGTCCGCTAGCGGCGTCGTGAACGCCAAAACCCAGGGCCTCGACCAACTCGCCGAGCACGTCGCGCACATTGGCTTCGTCGTCGACGATCAGCACGTGCCCCACGCCCTTCCATCCCGTGTCCCAGACCCCGGAGTGGTAGCGCTGACGCTGTCGGGCCTGGGCCGGCAACCAGACGCGAACGCAGGTCCCCTTGTTGACCTCGCTGACCAGCTGCATAGCGCCCTGATGCCCCGTGACAATGCCGCGCACCGCCGCGAGACCCAGACCGCGACCGGTCGCCTTCGAACTCACAAAAGGTTCAAAAATACGTTCCAGCCGATCCGCCGCGATCCCGCAGCCGTCATCCTCGACCTCCAGGAGCACGTACAATCCAGGCATCAGATCGCCCAAGGCCTCATCGTTCAAGATCGCCGCAGCATCAACGTGCGTCCGGCGCAAACGCAGGTAAACCGTGCCGCGCTCACTACCGATGGCTTCCGACGCGTTGACCACGAGGTTCATCGCGACCTGTTGCAGCTGACTTCGGTCCCCTTGGACGACCGGCAATTTCGACGCGATGTCGTAGGACAGCCCGACGTTGGAGCCGATGGACGCCTCAAGCAGCAGCGGCATCTCGCGAACCAGCGAGTCGAGGTGCACATCCTGAACGGCGAGACTCGGCTCCCCCACGTAGTCGAGCAGCTGCCGGGTCAATTCGGACGCACGGCGTGAGGCCAGCGCGATGCGCTCCAACCGGGTGCGACCGGGTGTATCCGTTGGCCACTCGTGCAGCAACATCTCTGCGCTGCCCAAGATCGTCGCCAGTAGATTGTTGAAATCGTGCGCGATACCACCGCTCAATAGCCCCAAACTCTCGAGCCGCTGGGCCTCCATCACGCTGCGAACAAGGTCCAATCGCTCATTTTCAGCGTCTTTTCGGGCGCTGAGATCGCGAACGATCGCGAGGTAGTAGCCGTTCGGCAATACGCGACTGTGCATCTCGACGGACACCCACGCGCCATCGCTACGCTGCAGACGTCGCTCGATCAATCGCGAGCCGCGGGCAACCAGCGCTTTAGGCGGCAAGAGTGCGGGCTCATCTGGATGCACGAGCGCAAAAAGGTCGGTAGCGAGCAGGGCCTCGCTGTCCATGTTGAGTAGCTCTTGGCCGGCGGCGTTGACCTGCACAAAATGTAGGTGCTCATCGCAGATGAACATGCCGTCCGAGGCGCCCTCCAAAACAGTGCGGTGGCGTTGTTCGCTATCTGCCAACGCCCGTACGGCTTCCTCACGCTCGGTCGTATCAACGGAAACACAGAGCACCTGCCGCACAGCGCCAGCCGTATCCCGCTCAAAGGGCGTCGCCCGCAGCCAGCGCCAACTCCAACGATCATCGTCCCCGAGCACCCGGTAGCGCCACTCCACAACTTGGCCGTCCGATACGTCGGCCCAGTCGCTCAGCCAACGCCTGGCGGGCTCCTTGTCCTCGGGATGCAGACGGTCCAGGAAATGCGTGGTGGTCCGCCAGGGTCCAACCGGCTGCGCCGCTCGGAGACCGCTGCGCTGAGGGCCGTTGGAATATAACAACTCCGCGCTCTTGAGATCGTAGATGGTGACGTGGCCGGGCATGGTGGTCACCACACGCTCGATGAAGTGCCGACTCCGCGCCAAGTCAGCGGAGCCCTCTTCGTCAGGAGTGATGTCGCAAATTAAGCCTTCCAGCTCACGCATCCTGCCGCTGTCGTCGGGTACGCCGTGCCCCTGCTCCCAAATCCGCCTCCGCTGACCGAAGCGATCGACGATCGTGTACTGAATACGGAACGGCTTTCCTTCGTCGAGGGCTTCCTGAACGGCGCTCCACACGCGGCCGCGATGTTCCGGCTCAATCAAGTCAGCGTAGTTCACCTCGCCGCTGATAAAAGCCTCCGGCGGCCATCCGGTCACCGCCTCGCAACCAGGGCTCATGGACAGCATCGGCCATTCAGGCGTGATCAGGCAGCGGTAGGCGATACCTGGAAGACGATTGAACTGGCCTGAGAGACCGATGGTGGTGCTGGACGTCACGGGCGCGCCCTACTCAAATGGGTCGGAACAGGCCTTTCCCTTCAGGGTCGAGCCAACGCGGCAATACTTGGTATCGCCGATCCAGTCCTTGTTGAAGCCAGCGAAGATACCCCAGGCCCGTAAATCCGGGCCACTGGAGAAGAAGTGGCCTGTAAAGAGGTCGGGCGCAAACCAGCCCAGCTCCTTGCTGCCACTGACGCTTGTGACGTGAAAGGCGTTGTCTTCGGTCTTGAGCTCAGCGCCATCCGCACACCAATACCAGCCGTCCACCTTCGCCTCGATCCACTTGCCGTCCTTGCCTTTCTTGCCCGTGCGCAAGTGCCACGTGTTGCCGTCGACAATCAGGAGCTCCTTGCGACCGTTAGGCATGGCTTTGGCTGGATCTTCCGAGTCGAACTCGATGGCGCGCCACTTGCCCTGGGTCTTGGGATCGCCGCCGCGACAGCGATTGCAGGTGTAGGCCGTGCCGCCGTGTTTGATGCCATACCAGGGAGCTTTGCAGCCGTAGTTGCCATCGTCGAATGTGGCCTCGCAACCCTTGGCACGCGGCGTTTTGGTCCCTGCCGCACTCTCCCAGGTGCTGCACTGCCACCATTTTTGAGTAGCGGCGCCCGTGGTGGAGTCAGCCGAGGTCGCGTCGCTCGCCGCACCGTCGGCTCCTGTTGCACCACCTGCGTCAAAATCAGTCCCTGTGTCGGCGCTGCCAGCGCTGCCCGAAGGCTCCGGGTCATTGCCGCAAGCGATCAATGTGCAACTGAGCGCGGCAACAACGACGGTGCTGCACAAACGTGACGTGAACATGAGCCCTCCAATGTGAGGAGAGGATAGCGGTCCAGCGCCGCATGGGAAAGGCACCTAGCGGTGATACGAATCAGTGCCGCGCTGGATAGGGCGCTGCTGGCAGGACTACAGGGCCGGCGCGCGCGGGCTGGGCCGATAAGTCCGCAGGGGCGACGCGGGGCCTCCGGGCGACGCAGCAGGCGCCCCCGCACCACCAGGCCGAACCAGGGTCTTGCTGCGCGCCCAACCGGGCACTTCACGACGCTCACGGGACAAACGCACGTTCTTGAAGCGCGCCTTGGCGTGATAGAGGTACAGGCCGAAGAGCGAGTAGGAGTCCCTGTCGCTGCGAGTCACCATAACCTCACGACCGTCGACGCTGACGCTGATGGCATGCTCAAGCACTGTCACCTTCAGATGTACCCAGTGACCGATGGAGATGTCTGCGAAGGCCTGCTTAACCGGCTCGATGCGCGTCGCCGTATACGAGCGCCTGAGCATGACCGCGTCCCGGGCGACATCGACTAGGTAGTAGTAGGGATATTCACCGTGGTAGTTGTTGCCTAAAATCAAGCCCGCCGTGCCCTTTTCCAGCATCATATCAAGCTCAAAGCTGAAATCCCGCATGGGGACCTCGCTCTTGATGAGGTAGTTGTAGTGCTTGTCGCCACGACCGACGATGGCGCCAGACGTCACCTTCCATGAGCCGCCCTCGTGCACCGTCCAATCGTCGATGCTCTGGCCACCAAAGAGCCAGACAGGCTGCCGCGGCGGGCGAACAGAGCGGCGAATATGGGCGAGCCAGGTGCTCTCAAAGGCGGCGAGGTCGCGCCCGAAACAGTGCTGAAAAGCCGCCAAACCATCCTCGCCAGCGCGCACTTTTCGGAAGAACAACGGCACCTGCGAGCGGTGGACCACGTGATGGGCGAGGTAGTCTACCAACCCCCAACTCTCGGCGTAGTAGATGTTCATGCTCGCACCAGAAAAGCGGCTCGCTGGCGCCGACAACAAGGTGCGCAGCGGTACAAACGCACGGTGGCGCAGGGCGTTGGAGAGGTAGGCGAGCTTGCCCTTGTTCTGCGCTGGAATGCGGATGCCGGTGCCTTCGACGGCGTAGCTACCCAGGTATTCGCTCATGCCCTCATCGAACCAAATCGGCCAATTGCGACGGGTGTAGCGCGAGAAGTGGTGGTCGTGAAAATGCTCCGCCATGACGGCGTGGACCAGCTCGTGAAAGAACAGCTGCATGCTGTTGTTGAAGCGGTACGTGACCACGGTGCGCGTGCTGCCGTCGTAGTAGCCGCCATTGTTCACCAACCCAGGCGCATTACGGCGGGCCTGCCGCTGGTACCGGTCTTGCGCTTCGAAGACGACGATGGTGGCACCGACCTTGCGCACCGGCACGTCGAGCACCCGGCTCAGTTCGGTGTTGGCCTGGGCTAGGAAACTGTCGAGCTTGTGCAGCAGGGCGCGGGCATAGGCTTCATCGCTATCGGTGCGAAGCGTGATGGCTTTGCCGCGCCAGGTACGCAACGGGCGATCTGTATTCGCCACGGCTCGACGCTCGAAGACACCCTGCCGCGCTTCACCGGGGGCGAATGTGGGCGGCGGTAGGGGAGCTGGGCGACACGACCCAAGGCAGGTGGCGACGGCTATCGCGGCCGCCATTAGCACAGTCATCCCCGGGAGCAACGTCGACAGGCGCGCGGCGCGAGCTCGGCCTTCGATGGTGTGCGCTGGTCGGTTGTACTGCAGGTACGTTTCCCCCCTGGACCAAATGCCCAGGCAGTCGAGTCTAGTGGCGCCCTTGGGGACCGTCAATTGAACGGCCAAGTCGAACCCGGAGCATTCACTTAGGTTACACCCAGTTATCTGGGGATATCTAGCAAGACGTATGAGGGAACCAGACGATTCAACGGGGAGATTCCGTCTCGCCGTTCATTCGTGCCATGACCGTTTGCAGGTCCTGCCAGACGTCCCGCTTGCGCGCCGGTTGATGCCGCAGCAGGGGCAATCCCCAGGTCACCCGAGCAGGAATGCCGAGCAACGTGTGCCAACGACCGCGGGCGCCAGCGACACCGGTTTGCTTCAGTAGAAACTGACTCGCCTCATCACCTAATAAAACCACCAGTTCGGGTCGAACCGTAGCGAGCTCTGTTCGCAGAAAGGGCGTACAGGAGCGAAGCGCCTCCGCGCTAGGGCCGCTCGTCTCGGATACCCGACAGCGCACGAGGTTGGTGACAAACACCTGGCTGCGATCGAGGCCCATGGCCGTGAGCATGCGATCGAGCAGGGCACCATCCGCGCCGGCAAAGGGCATGCCTGAGCCATCTTCGTCGGCGAGCGGCCCGGCGCCGATGAAGGCGACTTTGGCATCCATGGGCCCCTTGCCGTGGACGATGTGGCGGCGCGATCGACAAAGCTCACAGCGCTCGCAAGCGCCGATTCTCTGGTGTAGTTCGGCGATTTTGCGCTGGCGAACGGCGAGACTCGGTGCGGCAGGAGTGCCCTGCGATGGGCGACCAGGCGTGGCCGACGCGGCGCCTGCCGAAACGGCGTTGTCTTGCCGAGGCGGCGCGGAGCGCCGTGTCAGGCGAGGCGGCGCTGGGCGATGACGTTGTTGGCTCGTGGGCGGCGCTGGGGGGCGCGGCCGTGCCGCGCTACTTGCTGCGCGGGCGTTGGATTGTTGAGCGGCTGCCGGCCGCGCGTCCTGAGAAGCTGGTGCGACCGGGGAACGCCGATAGGCAACCGCGTCAGCGCCGCCCCACGCGGCCCACGACAAAGCCGCGCGCGCCTGTTCTAACAGCTCCCAGGGGTCATCAGCGGCAGGATCGGACTGCGTATGGGTCGGTTCATTACTCACCAGCGCACGATAACAAAGATGGCGAAAAAGGGGCGCCGGGCGGCCAAAAATCAACCCAGAGGTCGATGGAGCACACCTACTCCAAGCGAGATAGCAAAACTGGACGAGCCGGCGGGGCAATCGGACGTTGTTGCCTAGGACAAGTCGCACGGACAGCAAACGGACCCGGCGACGAAGGAGCACCCCATGCGCAAATACATCCCTCGAGGCCTGCTGCTGTTGGTGATGGTCATGATGACCGTCGGCTGCGGCAGTGATGGCGGCGAAACGACCAAGACCGATGCAGGTACCAGCACCGATGGCGCCAGCGAAGACGGCAGCATCGGCGCAGATGCGGCTGGCGTGGACGGTGCAGCAAGTGGAGACGGACAATCCTCCGACGCGGCTGCGAGCGACGCGGGACAATCAGCGAAGTACACCACCTGCTCGGCGGTGGCCGACTGCGTCGACAAGGCCTGCGAAAAGGCGGAGGAGGGCTGCGAAAAAACCTGTCTCGCGGACGGAAGCAAGGAGGCGCTGCTCGGGGCAGCGCCCCTGTTGTCCTGCTACTCAAGCAAATGCTTAGAGGGGGCATGCAAAGACAGCGATGACGACGACTGTGAAAACGACTGCATGACCGAGCAGTGCACCGCCGAATTTTTCACATGCATCGACACGCCGGCTACGGGTAAGGGCCTCTGTGGCAGCTCCTTCGACTGCTTCGACAAGTGCGACGAGAGCAAGGAAGGCCGCTTCGCCTGCTACACCACCTGCATCGACAGTCTCTCCAAAGACGACACCAAACTGCTCGAAGCGGTCGGTACGTGCATGGCAGCCAACCCCGGCAAGAACCCGGAGAAAGTCTGCGGCAACGAGATGTTCGGCTGCATGTTGGGCTCCAAGACTGGCGACAAGGGCTGCCACACCATCTTCAGCTGCTCGGCGGCGTGCGAAAAGAAAGACGGCAAGGATGCCAACTGCATGGGCAAGTGCGCTGGCGACCTGACGAAGGACGCGCAAAAAGCCTTCATCGCGCTCGGGCCGTGCTTGGGGAGCAAGGACATGGACACCGATCCCAAGTGCCAAGCCGCGCTAAAGACCTGCATTGGCCCCAGTGGCAAGGCGACCTGCCAGGATACGTTCGGTTGCGCGTCCAAGTGCCCAGAGGGTGACGATCCGAGCTGCATGTTCGATTGCCTCCACCAGACAGACGAAGCCGGCTACGCAGCGTTTTCGAAGATCGCGGCGTGCAACGGCAACGGTGGCGGCGCGACGACTCCTCCAGGCGGCGTCACCGCGACCGACGCTCCTGGCGGCGCGACCCCGACGGACGACGACATGTCGCCCGAGTGCATCTCAGCGATGATCTCGTGCGCTGCCCCGAGCGGCACCGGCGACTGTGCGGCAGTGGGCAAGTGCGTGTTCGGCTGCATGGACAAGAGCAAGGAAGACAACCCGATGAGCTGCATCTTCCAGTGCGCTTCGTCTGGTACGGCCAAGGCCTTCGGCGAGCTCGCTGCGTTCGCCCAATGCGACGACAAGTGCGAAGACAAGTGCAAAGGCAAAGGCGATAGCTGCACAAACCAGTGCATGCAAACCGACTGCCCCGGCCCGCTGAAAGCGTGCTCGCAGACCTAGCAGCGTGCGGCGTAATTAAAATTACTGTCGCAGCACACTGCTAGTTTTCTTCATGATTGGGGGGCTACGAGCGCCCCCAGTCGCGGCAAGCCGCGACTTCCCCATCCCAGCAGACAGCGCGCCATCAAGGGCGTCTCCCAAAAAGACGAGAAACAGCGCAGTCTGCTAGTTTCAGGCGTCTTCGCTACAAACCGGCTCGCCCTGCGTTCACTCTGAGCGTGGGGCGAGCTCCTTTTTATCCTCTTTGCCTGACCACGCGATGAGCTTGGCTGCGAGCCAGCCGCCGAGGAAGCCAAAGAGGTGGCCCTGCCATGACACGCCAGGCCGGGTGGGCAATACCCCCCAGATCATGCCGCCGTACAACACGCCGACAACGACGGACGTGCCGATGGTCACCAGAGAACGCTCGTACCAACCGGCGAGGAGCAGGTAGCCAAACCAGCCGAAGATGACCCCACTTGCGCCGATGTGGTTGGAGTTGGCGCCGCCCGTCAGCCAGGTGCCGAGACCGCCGACCAAGATGATGACGGTGGTGGCCTCGGCAAAGGGTACCCGCCCTCGGCCTCGGACCAGCGATCCCAGGACCACAAACGGGGCAGAGTTGGCGATGAGATGGCTCCAGCCACCGTGGAGAAAAGGTGAAAAAAGCACGCCCCACAAGCCAGAGAGACGACGCGGCTGGATGCCGTGCTGCTGTAGACGACTGCCGAGCAGCAGCGTGTCGATGATCTCGATCGCCCAGAGCACGCCGAGTCCCCAGGCGAGCGGTTTGATCACGGAACCTAGGTTGTCGCTCTCCTTTCCGAGCAGTGGGGTCGCCATGATGAGCCTCCGTGCCTCTTGCTGCGCGGCACGTGGCTAGCTTGCGACACGGTGGCTGCTGCGTACAGGTGTGACCCTGCCATACATCGAACGGCCCAGCGGTGCGTCTACGCTGTCTCGTTGTCCGTGCCCTCTGGGGCAAGGCACGGTAAAGTCCCGGTGCACATCATCGCTCAGGAGCCCCAATGGTCTTCCCTGTCCCGTCTGCCCTACGGCCGACCTCGACTCACTTTTGTCTCGTGCTCGCTTGTGCGCTAGCGATA
>JAGSHB010000045.1 GCA_023954815.1 Myxococcales bacterium
GCCCGCCGCCGCTGGTGAGGCTGCCGCTGCCGCCGCCGCCGCCGCGGTCGTTCCGGCTCCGGGTGTGGTTCCCGCACCTGCGGTTCCTGCCGCTGCCGCAGATGCTGCCGCTGCCAAGGCTGCAGTGCCCGCCGCTGCACCGGCCGTCGCGTTGGCTGAGTTCAAGCCCGGCGCTATCGCCAAGGCACTCGCCGCGCCCGCTGCCAAGGTTGGCCAGGGCGCGTTCGAGCTCGTTCTGTACGAATCGGTCGCCATGGGTGATGGCTCTCAAGCCAACAACCCCTTCTTGCAAGAGCTGCCCGACCCGCTGACCAAGTGCACGTGGGATAACCTGCTCTGCATTTCGCCGAAAGCCGCTGCTGCCGCAAACCTGAATCAGGGTGATGTGGTGACGGTCGCTGGCAGCGGTCACTCAGTCGAGCTGCCCGTCATGTTGCAGCCTGGTCTACCCGACAAAGCTGTCGCGGTTGCGGTCGGCTACGGTCGTACCGCTGCCGGCAAAGTTGGCAACGGTGTTGGCGCCAATGCGTGGCCCTTCGCTGCCGCTGGTATCGCCAAGGTCAATATCACCGCTACGGGCAAGACGGCTAAACTCGGTCTCGAGCAGACGCACCCCAGCTACGAGCACCGCACCATCGTGCGTGAGACGACGCTGGCGGAGTGGCTCAAGAACCCGAAGGCTGGCAATCCTGACATCGAGACGGTCCTCCAGGGGACCGACCACCATGGCAAGCCCAATGGTAAGCCGAAAAGCGTGTGGACGCCCCACGAATACACGGGCAAATACCGCTGGGGCCTCGGCGTTGACCTCAACGCATGCACCGGTTGCGGCGCCTGCGTTGTCGCCTGCAACATCGAAAACAACATCCCCGTTGTCGGCCGCATGGAAGTGCACAGAAAGCGCGACATGCACTGGATGCGTATCGATCGCTACTACTCTGAGCGCCCCGAGGCGACTCCGAAGAGCGGCGATTATGACTGGGATCCGGTCGAGAAGGACTGGCTGGGCCTCGCAGAGAACCCACAGGTCATCTTCCAGCCGGTCATGTGCCAGCACTGCGAAAACGCCGGTTGCGAGACTGTGTGCCCCGTTCTAGCGACGGTTCACACGACTGAAGGCCTCAACGCGATGGCCTACAACCGCTGCATCGGAACCCGCTACTGCGCCAACAACTGCGCGTACAAAGTGCGCCGGTTCAACTGGTTCCAGTACCCGCAGGGCGAGATGAGCGACAACCGCGACTACAAGCTCGCGTCGTTGGCACTCAACCCGGACGTCAACGTGCGCAGCCGCGGCGTCATGGAGAAGTGCTCGATGTGCGTTCAGCGCATCCAGCTCGCCAAGAGTGACGTCCTGCGTGAGGGTCGCGAGACCGTCCGTGACGGCGACGTGCAGATGGCTTGCGAGCAGACCTGCCCGACCAACGCCATCACGTTCGGCAACCTCAACGACGAAAAGAGCGCCATCAACGTGGTTCGCCACAACCCGCGTTCGTACCGGATGCTCGAGGAGGTCAACACCCGGCCTTCCGTCTGGTACCAGACCAAGGTTCGCAACCATTGGGACATGATGCCCGAGGGCGGCAATGCGCCGCACGCTAAGCCTGCTCACGCCAAACCTGGTCACGGTGGTCACGCCGGCGACAAGGGCCACGGCGCGGCAAACGACAAGCACACCCACAAGAAGGAGGGCTGATCCATGTCGGTCGCTTCCCATCTTCGCGAGCCTTTGGTTACGGGCGGTAACCCAAAGCTCGCCGACATTACTGACGCGGTTGTCGCGCCCATGGAGAACAAGCCCACCAAGCTTTGGTGGTTAGCGTTCATCCCTGCGGCAACCCTTTTCGTCCTTGGCTTTTCGACCATGGGCTACCAAATTTCCGAGGGCATCGGAACTTGGGGCCTGAATAAGACGGTCGGCTGGGGCTGGGACATCACCAACTTCGTTTGGTGGGTCGGCATTGGTCACGCAGGTACCGCCATTAGCGCGATTCTGTTCCTCTTCCGTCAGCGGTGGCGTACAGCCATCAACCGCTCGGCTGAGGCGATGACCATCTTGGCGGTCATCTGCGCTGCGATCTTCCCGATCATTCACATGGGTCGCCCGTGGTTTGGGTGGTGGTGGTTCGCGCCGCTCCCGAACATGCGTGGCCCGCTGTGGGTGAACTTCCGTTCGCCGCTGCTGTGGGACTTCTTCGCGATTTCGACCTACTTCTCGATCTCCTGCGTGTTCTGGTACTTCGGTCTCATCCCCGACTTGGCCACGTTCCGCGATCGCACCAACCACAAAATCAAGAAGCTGATCTACGGCATCATGAGCTTCGGTTGGAATGGTAGTAACCGCGATTGGAGCCACTACGAGATCGTGTACGGCATCCTCGCCGGCCTCGCCGCTCCCCTGGTTCTCAGTGTGCACACCATCGTTTCGATGGATTTCGCGACCTCGGTCATCCCGGGTTGGCACACCACCATCTTCCCGCCTTACTTCGTCGCCGGCGCTTTGTTCAGTGGCTTCGCCATGGTGATGACGCTGCTCATCATCGCGCGTAAGACCCAGAAGCTCGAGCACATCATCACCATCAACCACATCGACAACATGGCGAAAGTCGTGCTGGCGACGGGCATGTTGGTCGGCTTGGCGTACTCCACTGAGTTCCTCATCGGCTGGTACTCCGGTAGCAACTACGAAGGCTTCATCTTCTTCAGCTCGCGCATGAAGGGACCGTACGCCTGGGCCTACTGGATCATGATTACTTGCAACGTCATCAGCCCGCAGATCTTCTGGGTCCGCAAGTTCCGCCGGAACATGGTGCTGGTCTTCGTGATGAGTATCTTCGTCAACATTGGCATGTGGTTCGAGCGCTTCGTCATCATCGTGACCTCGCTCAACCGCGATTACCTGCCGTCGAGTTGGTCGATGTACTCGCCGACCTGGGTTGAAGTGCTGGAGTACGGCGGAACCATTGGTTTCTTCTTCACCTTCTACCTGCTCTTCGTTCGCTTCTTGCCCACGATTGCCATCGCTGAGGTGAAATCTGTCGCAGCCTACGCGCAGCGCGAAGAGCACGCAGCTGCCGGGTCGACCGGTGCTGCCGCTGGGGTCTTGAGCCCCGCGCCTGCCGCACCCAAGGAGGAGGCCAGCCATGTCTAGCGCTGTCGCTACACACGACACCAGCGATGCGGTCAGCAAGACCCGCGAGCTGTTCGTCGGCATCTTCACGGAAGAGCATCAGCTCATGAGCGTGGCCAAGGACGCGACCGACAGTGGTCACCCCGTCCATGATTGCTACACGCCGTACCCGGTTCACGGGCTCGACGACGCTCTCGGTTGGAAGCGCTCTTGGATTCCCTACGCCAGCTTCTGCTTCGGCATGTTCGGCCTGAGCTTGGCGTTTGGACTTCAGGTCCACAGTCAGTTCGTCGACTTCGTTCCGCTGTGGAAGGGTTGGCCGATCATCATCGGTGGCAAGCCTTTCTTGCCCTGGCCGGCGTTCATCCCCGTCTTCTTCGAGCTGACCGTGCTCTGTACGGGCCACCTGACGGTGCTCACCTACTTCATCTATCGCCGCCTATTCCCTGGCGCAAAGGTGAAAGTGCACATCGACGGCGTCACCGACGACCGCTTTGCAATCGCCCTCGATCCCGAGAGCGAAGGATTCGACGAGGAGCAGGCTCGCGCATTGTTCGCCAAGCATGGCTGCAGCGAGATCCTGACCGTGGAGGGCCGGGCATGACCACCGCCAAGACGATGCGCACAATCGCGCGCGGAGGCCTCTTCATGGGCGCCCTCGCTCTGGTCATCGGGGCCGGAACGGGTTGCACCGTGAAAGATCAGCCGAACTACCTGATCGCACCGCAGATCAACCACATGATGTTCTCGAAGGCCGTGGAGTCGCAGGTCGCTACCGACTTGTTCGAAAACGGCCGTACGCTGCAGCATCCGCCCGCAGGTACGCTACCCCGCGGTCACGTTCGCACGCACTTTCCTGTCGACATGGCTACGGCCAAGGCGATGGGTAAGGTCGACAAGGACGGCAAGGCGGATTTCGTCGCTGTCGCCCAGGCGCAAGCCAAAAAAGCTGGCGAAGCGCTGACTAATCCTGTCGAGGCGACCGATGAAAACGTCGCTCGCGGCAAGGTGGTCTTCAACACCTTCTGCTCTCCTTGCCACGGCGAGTCGGGCATGGGTGACGGTCCTGTTGCGACCCGCGGCGTGGGCATGCCCGGTTACCCCCTGACGGCGAAGGGCTCTGGTCCGATGACGTACAAGGACGGGCACATCTTCCACATCATCACGTACGGCCGCGGCAACATGGGGAGCTACGCTTCTCAGATCGCGCCCACTGATCGCTGGAAGGCGGTTCTTTGGCTGCGCAAGCTGCAGAAGGGAGGAGTGAACTGATGGGCGCTCATCATCACGCAATTCCAGAAGAGAAAGCCTGGGTCATGCCCGGTAGCTGGATGAAGTTGGCCATCGCGCTGATCGTCATCGGCGCAGCCGGCACCGCTTGGGGCTTCATGGACGCCTCCTGGCGCGGCTGGTCCAACGTGCTTATCGCGGGTGTGTACTTCACCGGCGTGGCCTTGGGCGCGGCGTTCCAGTTCGCGGTCTACAGCTTCGTCAACGGCGGCTGGTGGATCGGCGTCAAGCGCATCATGGAGGCCTTCACGACCTTCTTGCCTGTGCCGATGTTGGTTATGTTGGCTGTCGGTTTGTTCGGCATGCACGAGCTGTACGAGTGGTCGATTCCTGAGATCGTCGCAAACGACTCGCTGCTTCAGCGCAAGGCCCTGCTTCTCAATGAGACGGGCTGGCTGGTCCGCGTCGTGATCTACTTCGGCATCTGGATGGGCACGACCTTCCTCATGCGGAAGTTCAGCCGCGCGCAGGACGAGACGGGTGACGAGAAGTACACCCTGTTGAACATCCGCGTCGGCGCGATTCACACGGTGCTCTTCGGTCTGACCATCACGTTCGCCTCCCTCGACTGGCTCAGCAGCCTGGAGCCCCACTGGTTTTCGACCATCTTTGGCGTCTACCAGTTCATCGGCATGTTCGTGTGCGCCGCGTCTTTCCTGACGCTGTTCGTGCTCGCCATGCAGAAGGCCGGCTACCTGTCGTGGATCACCGAAGATCACTACCACGACTTCGGTAAGATGATGTTCGCGTTCGGTACCTTCTGGGCCTACATCTGGGTCAGCCAGTACATCCTGATCTGGTACTCGAACATCCCTGAGGAGACCGGCTACTACATCATCCGTCAGCACGACGGCTGGATGGCCATCTTTGTCCTCAACTTGCTCTGCAACTGGGTGCTGCCCTTCCTCATCCTGATGCCCCGCAACAACAAGCGGAACCCGAAGATCCTGGCGCTCGTCGCTGGCATGTTGCTCTTCGGTCACTGGTTGGATCTGTACCTGCAGGTCATGCCGGCGACGTCGCACTTCGCTGCTCACCACCACGGCGCCACCGTTCACGGTCCGCTCTTGGGGCTGCAGGAGCTCGGTCCGATTCTGCTGCTCGGCGGTGTCTTCATCCTCACCATGGGCAAGATGCTCGGCACGGCGCCCTTGCTGGCGAAGAAAGACCCCTACTTGCAGGAGTCGCTGCAGCATCAGCAGTAGCACTCCAGTAGCGCAAAGCATTTGTCGGCCGCCTCGCACAGTGTTGTGGGGCGGCCGATGGCTTTTTTGAAGGGTGCCGGTCAGCGGGGTCGGGATCTCCCAGTGCCATTGCGAGCGCACGGTAACTTCGTAGTGCCGGGCCCCGTCCTCTGCTACGCTCACGCCCAACGCGCACCCCGCGCTGTCGGAGATGAAAATGCCTGGCCCACCGCAGAGTCGACTTGGTGACAAGAGCATGGTCCCGGCGGATGCCCATGGCTGCCCGGCCTGCCCGCATCCGTGCATTGGTCCGGCTGTGGCGGGATCTCCCGATGTGATGGTCAACGGTCGCCCCGCACTGCGCGTTGGCGATCCTGGCGTGCACGCCGCTTGCTGTGGCCCCAACACGTGGAAGGCGAAAGCTGGCAGCGGCACCGTGTTCATCAACGACAAGAAGGCTCACCGTCTCGGCGATTCTGACAAGCATTGCGGCGGCACCGGCCAGATGGTCGAGGGTTCAGGCGACGTCTTTACCGGCGGCTGATCCCACACTTTCACGTGACCACTTGACCCATTTGTACGCGCGCTAGACCCTCCGCGCAGCCGAGCCCCATTGGCTTCGCTGGAGGTAGGGATGGCAGCTACGTACGACGTCGTGATCTTGGGAGCCGGGCCTGGTGGATATGTCTGTGGCATCCGCTGCGGGCAGCTCGGTCTGAAGACCTTGGTGGTTGAAAAAGGCGAGCTGGGCGGTGTCTGCTTGAATGTGGGCTGTATCCCGAGCAAGGCGCTCATCCACGCATCGAAGGTCTACTACAAGGCGCAAAATGGCAGTCACCTGGGCATCACCGGCGACCTGAGCGTCGACCTGACGAAGATGGTCGGCTGGAAGGACGGTATCGTCGGCAAGCTGACGGGCGGCGTGGCTGGTTTGCTCAAGGCCAACGGTGTCGATCACGTTTATGCGACCGGAAAGCTGGCTGGGCCGGGCAAGGTTGTGCTGACGAAGAACGAGGGCGGCGTCGATGTGGTCATGGCCAAGAACGTCGTCATTGCGACCGGTAGTACGCCGGTTCAGATCCCTTTCCTCAAGTGGAGCGAGGATGTGATCAGCTCCACGGGCGCCTTGTCCCTGCAGACTGTGCCCAAGCGTCTCGCTGTTGTCGGCGGCGGCGTCATTGGCATGGAGCTGGGCGATGTCTACGCCCGCCTGGGCTCTGAGGTCACCGTTATCGAGGCGGCGCCGCAGCTGTTGCCGATGTTCGACAAAGACATGGTCACCCCGCTGATGCGCAAGCAGAAGAAGATGGGCGTGACGCACCTCGTCGCGACCAAGGTGACCGGCGCTGAAGCCATCGATGGCGGCGGTGTGAAGCTGGGCTTTGAGGGTAAGAAGACCGGCGAGATCGAGGTCGACAAGGTCTTGGTCAGTGTCGGTCGGCGGCCCAATACGAGCGATCTGGGTCTGGAGACGGTCGGCGTTCAGCTCGACGACCTGGGCTTTATCGCGACCAATCCACAGCTGCAGACCACAGCGGCTGGTATCTACGCCATCGGTGATGTCGCCGGTAATCCGATGCTCGCCCACAAGGCTAGCAAAGACGGAGAGGTCGCCGCGGAGACCATCGCAGGCCACGCCGCAGCGAATGATTCGATCATCGCATCCGTCGTCTACACCAGCCCGGAGATCGCGTCGGTAGGCCCGAGCCTCAAGGAGCTCAAGGCCTCCGGGCAGAAGCTCCAGATCGGCAAATTCCCCATGTCGGCCCTGGGTCGTGCCATGACCGCAGATGAGACGCTGGGTTTTGCCCGCGTGGTCGGTGATGCCGAGACGGGCGATGTGCTGGCGATTCATCTCGTCGGCGCTGAGGTCAGTGAGCTGGTCAACGAAGCAGCGCTGACCATGGAGATGGCCGCGGTGCTCGAAGACGTGGGCCTGACCGTGCACGCCCACCCGACCATGAGCGAGAGCTTGATGGAAGCCGCCAAAGCAGCCCTGGGTGAGGCCATTCACGCGGTCAATCGCTGAGCGTGCGGGCTTCAATTCGCCGCCCGCGGCCTACCAGCCCTTGCCGATATCGGTGCGGTGGTGCTTGCCGGTGAACTGCACCTTCTCCGCCGCAAGGTAGGCCTTTTCACGGGCTCGCCCGTACGTGTCGGCCGCTGCGACGACGGTCATGATACGGCCGCCGGTGGTCTCAATGGTGTCGGGCTCGGGCAGCCAGCGCACACCATCCTCAAAGAGCCACAGGTCGTCATCCGCAGCGAAGTGCGCCTCGTCCACGGAGATCTGCGCGCCGCGCACGCGCTTGTCGGGATAGCCTTCCGCAGAGAGCACCACCGACGCACGAGGCCGCTCGTCAAAGGTCAGCGCATCGACGGCAGCTGTGAGTTGGCCATCGCCGAGACAGGCCAGCAGCGCGCCATAGAAATCCCCTGAGATGCGACTGAGCAAGATCTGGGTCGCTGGGTCGCCAAACCGCACGTTGTAGTCGATGACCAGCGCCCGGCCCCGCACCAGCATGAGATCGACAAAGAGCGCGCCCCGCACCGGCGTGCCGCGATCGGCCATGGCATCGACCGTCGGCTGCAGCACGTCTTTGTGGATGTGGGCGTAGGTCTCTGAATCGATCACCGGCGCTGGCGCGAGCTGCCCCATGCCGCGGGTAGGCGGGCCCGCGTCGTCGTCGTGCAGTCTGGGATAGTTGAGTACGTGGCCGAGAACACAGACGTCCGTGCCGTCGGTCAGGGAAAAGACCGTGACCTCGGTACCGTCGAGCCGCTCCTCGACGACGATGCGCTTGGACTCCAGCCCGAAGATGTTGTCGTGCATCACGTCATTGAGCGCGTCGTCACATTCCGAGGCGTGGTGGGTCACCCGGACGCCCTTGCCGTAGGCGATGCCATCGGCCTTGAAGACCCGCGCCCAGGTGGTGGTCGTCGCGAGGTGCGCCGCGCGGGCGATGGTGTCGCAGATGGCGAAGCGCGGCGTCTCGATCGCCAAGCGATTCATCAGCAGCCGCGCAAAGACCTTGGAGCCTTCGAGTTTGGCCGCGTCTTCATCTGGGCCAAAGATCGCCAGGCCGCGCTGTTGGAAGATGTCGACAATGCCATCGACCAGGGGCGTGTTGGGGCCGACGACCGTTAGATCGATCTCCTCCAACTCCGCCATCTCGGCGAGGCCTAGGAGGTCCTGACTAGCGACGGGCAGGGTGCGATACCCCCGGCGCTCCAATCCGCTGGTACCGGGCGCGAGCAGGACAGTGGCCACCGACGGGGAACGCCGCAGGGCCTCTGCCAGGGCGTGGCTGCGGGCACCACCGCCGACCAGCATGACCCTGGCACCGACCTCTTTGGCGTCGGGGCGCGGCTCAGGGATGTCTCGGGTGTCGGGCGCGTCAGGCTGGCTCATGCCGCTACGGTCGCACAGCCGTCCAGCGCCGCCCAGCCCCGCACTTCGCGTTCGTACCGGGTTGACTTGGCTGCAGGGCGCCCTACTGTGATGCCGGGTTCCGGAGCAGCTGCGCGCTGCCCGGTCACCGTCTCGCACAGAGCCGACCCATCCCAAGGGGACGAACCGGTTTCGACGGGGGCGATGAAGCATTATTTGCGTGTCGCGGAGCCTTCGGCCGCGTCAAAAAAAGGTATTTTTTTAAGTGCCAACGATAACGTTGAGTACGCTCTCGCTGCTTAATCTAGATTAAGTTGTAAGAGGGACGGCCGCCCGTGTCTGCCGGGGCGGAAGTTCTATTATTAGGCGGACTGGTTAGCGTGTGGGGCCTGAGCGCACGGTGATAAGATTTAGCCAGGACGGCTTGGATGCACCTTGTCTTGTGGGGGGCTTCAATGACGTACAAATCACAAGACTATGCACGTAGACGGTAGTGTGGAACGTTTCCGGACCCGGGTTCGACTCCCGGCGTCTCCACCTTTTGTTCAATAATCTTACACCCCGCCCCATCGCTTCACCGCGGTGGGGGCGGGGTGTTCTCGTTCGACCAACCCACCACAATGCCCCAGGACGGCCGATAATCTGGCCAACCCCCTTATCTGCCTTGGCCCCCGAAAAGCGCCGCTAAGAGGCTCCCAGGCGCCCTAGCGGGCATTTTACCTCCAAGACCAGGCTCAAAACGGACGCGCACGCGGCGTTCCGGATGGACTGACTTCAATCGCACCGCCTGCATGAGAGGCATCACTCTGACTATCTCGCCCCGTGCGCGCTGTTGTCGCGGCGGACGGGTCCGTGAGGAGCGCCTTCACGCGCGCTATCTCAAATTGTGATCTTCGAATATCTGGACGCAAGTGAGAGGGAACAGTCCCTTGGCTAGCTGTTGGCTAAAGGGTTGAGTTCTTTGCCTATGGGCGTCGCTGGATGTGAATGCTTCCCTGAGACGAAGGAGTGGTGACGCATGACATCGTGCGGCGCTGGCAGTTGCGGAATCTCAAACAGCTTCCTGATACGTGCTCCTGGGCACGATACGCGGCCGTCGTCCCGGGGACCGCCCGGCGTCCTCGTTGTCACCGACCTCGCGGCGCGAACGCTCGCGGTGGGCGATCTCACGACAGACCGACGCGACAACCCCGTTGGGCGACTGCTCGGCGTCCACGCTGAGGTCACACAGCGCCCGATAGCCGGCGAGCACGCGGTCGCGAAATGCGTGATCTCGGGCCAAGCGCTGCTCCTCGGTGGTTGCGCCGTCGCCGCGACCCGCGTGCCGGGCTCGCCTCTGCGGCTCCGGCAAGTCCAGCAGCACCGTCAGGTCTGGCCGCGGGAAGTCGGCCGGCCAGTCTGCTTCCGTGGCCACTTCACCGAGTTCTGCGCGTCCAAAGGCGAACGTGCTGGCGGCGGACCTGTCGAGCACCACATAGCTGCCCTTCGACTGACGCGCTAGCTCCACCGCTCTGCGGTTGGCGCCGAGGTACCACTCACGTCGCTGTGCGGCCGGGAGCTTGTCGGCTGCCGCGCGTTCGTGGGCGAGCTCCTCAGGGGGATTGCGAATGACTCGAGCGCTCAGTCGCTTGGCTAGGAGGCCGACCGTGGTCGACTTCCCAGTGCCGTCGAGGCCCTCGATGGCGACGATGAAGGGCCGGGAGGATGGCTTGGCTCCCTGGCGCCAGTTGTACAATCCCCCCCGGGCGACGAACTTGTCTCGCTGCCAACCTACCTGGGCGAGTGCGTTGGCGACCCCAACCTCGGCGATCGGCTCGCTGGTGGTGTAGCTGCCGTCCGCGTTGCTGAAGAAGCGACCCTGGGGATCGATCATCACATACGAGTTGGTCATCGCGTCGTTGTCTTCGGCGATGAGCCCCAACCCCTCGGCGGCGAGATGGGCGTGCCGCGACACAAACGCCTGGAATTGCGCGGTGGTGATGCGCAGCGGCTGCACCCGGTCGGCGTTTTCACCCTCGATGCTGAGCACTTCGAAGGCCTTCCAACGCTCCGGCCGAATCTGGCGAACGAGCCTGGAGAGGTCCTCCTGCCAGTTGAGCGCCGTCACGACGGAGTTGAGCTTGAGGCGGATGCCGCGGCGGCGGATGTCTTCGGCGAGCGCCAGGCTTCGGCGCACGTGGTCGCCGTGGCCGCGGCCGAGTTGAGCTTGGACAGACTCCCGGGCCGAATCGACCGACAGGCCTACCCAGTGGACCGCTGAGCCGGCCGCATCGAGGACTGCTGGCAACTTGGCGCCGTTGGTGACGATGCAGGTGGTCATGCCGAGCTTGGCTGCGTGGACAACCAGCTCAGGGAGTCCCGGATGCAAGGTGGGCTCGCCGCCGACGAACGTGATCTTCTCGGTACCGGCCGCTTGTAGGTCATCGAGGATCTTCATCGATGCTGCCGTGCTGATGGTGTTGCGTGCGTTGGGGAACGTCGCGTAGCAGAACGTGCACTTGAGGTTGCACTTCGGCCACAGGTGAAAGTTCACGGCGATGGGTTTGAGGGCGGCGGGCTGTGACACGGGGCGACTCCATTCAGGCAAGCGCCATCCGGAGACAGCGGGACGGAACCTCGCTGACTCAGCCCTAGCGGCGTCAGGAGGGCTGACGGTCCGTGGCTTGCCGTTGTGGAGAAGACGGTTGGCGATGGCCGTGTCTGACGCGAGCCACTATCTCAACGATAACGCTTGGCGAAATGACCAGTTTGGGAGCGTCAGCAGGCAGGAGTTGGCACTGGTTACCGCATCGCTCGAAACGCTGAGTCGATGGGCCCACCAAGCGGTGACGCGCACGACGACTGTCGATGATTCACTCGAGCATGCGACCTGAAATCCTAAGGGCTTGAGCAATTACGACCGTTGAGCACGCAATCGAGACCAGCCACCATCGAGCTGGCTGCTTTGGCAGTCGCTTGAGTCGCGGCGCGACGTTCCAAGACTCGGAACACGGCTACGTCATCGTCAGGAGCAGGGGCCAGCCTAGTCAGGCTCATCCGGCCGCGTATGGCGAGGTATCGCTCCGTACTTGGCTGCATGACGTAACGGACCGTGACCCACGTAGCCATGGCGCGCCAGGCGACATCGACCGCCTCGCCTCGGACCCCACCGCGTTGAGATTCGGCAAGCGTCAACGCTTGGTCGACTGCGCGACGCCAGAGGACGAGTGGTGCCGGCATTCGTACAAACCAATGGGCCGAGCCCCACCGGACTCCTCGCCTACGGCTCTTGGCCCAATCCAACGCCTTTCGCTTCGCTTCTGCCGGGGCCCAAGAACGGGGCATCACATGAAGACCGCTCGGCTGGGAAACGCCCGGCCGCCCACGTGCTGCCGCGACTCTGACCGGGCGCTCCAACTCCTGGGCGAGACGCAACGCGAGCTTTGCTTGTTGGGCGCTGCCATCCTGCAATTCTGGATGTCCAACGGCATTTGTCGCTTCCACGGCTGCGTCCAGGCAGAGCTTCAACGGACTGCGCATACAATCTCGCATAGGTGCGGTCGAGCAGCATCGCTCCAGGATCGCAAGACGAGCTTGTGCGACGATACGGCGCTCCTTTGGCTGCGGCGCACTCGGTTCCGCCATGTACGCCTCTGCCTCCAGCAGTCGCGTCTCTGCCCAACGGTGAGAACCCGGTTGCCCGTCCGACTGGGCTGCGGGCGGGCCAGCACCGAAGTCTTCCAGTGCGTCGAATAGATGCTGGATGACCGCCGCGCGGCCGCCGACTGCGTCAGCTAGGGTATCGGTGTTCTCACCATCGCCGGAGCTGGCATCCTCCGCAGCTGTCGAGGGAACCTCGCCTACGGCAGCACTCTCGCTTCCAGCACTCCGCCGAACTCCGGCGTCCTCGCTCTGACCGCTTTGTTCAGCCCTTTGGGGGGCGGCGGATGGCTCCTCAGCGGGGCCAACAATCACTCGAACTCCAGGTGCGGGGGCGTCTCCTCTCGGCATCTCTATGACGGCCCCCGCGAGCGGATTCATACCGACGAGGGATTGGAGTTCGGGCTGAAACGCAACGACACTCGCAGCCGCGACCGCAGCGACGATGGCCAGCCCCAGCAGTCGCGCCGGCCTGTTGCCACTGGAACTGGAGTCACGAGCCGATGTCCATCCCGTACGCTCAGCCTCCAGCAGAATCTGAGCAATGAAATCCATGTCAAAGTCTTGTCGAAACCCGTGAACAACCCATGGGAGCACACGCTCAACCGTGCGGAGTTCGTCGCGGACGGTCTCATCGTCCAAATAGGACTGTTCGGGATTGAGATGGGTCCCCACGTTTCTCAGGCCATACGCGGCCTCCAGCTGCTTGAATATTGCACCATTGACGCTCTTGAGGCGTGAATGCCATTGGCTGACCCTCAGCTTTCCTTTTACGCCCAAAGCTGCGCCAGCCGCGCCCTCAAGAAGCTCGATGAACTGGCCGATCTCGCTGTGTTTGTGTTGCGGAAGTCCAGCCGCGCCAACCCGGTCTCGCAGCCGAGCCACGATGAAGTCGAGCCTGGGATCGTGCTCAGGAGTCACTCAACGGCCTCGCGTGAACGGGTAGGAAAGGCAAGAACGTAGCCCCATCAGTGGATGGCAGTGAGGTTACTGTCAGGATCGCGAAAAAGACAGTCCGCAGGTCATGGCGGGTTCGTCCGCCTTGCACCGGGCAACCCGTCTCATTCCCTCGAAGCTCGCTCGGTCGTCGCGCAGCCCGCGCCAGACCCACCAGCTCGTCATTGTCTCCAACTCGCGCGGCCCGGTCTGGGCGAGGACAGGCGGTGCGGACCCATGACCCAAGTTCGACTTGCGATGGGCCTGGGTGCTCTGCTGGTTATTGGCGGGGGGTGGCGTCACTCCCAAAGCTCCGAGCCGTCGTCGCGCTTATCGGGCTGTCTACTCGCCCCCGTGTCGGTGAAGCCGCACATCCTGTTGGTCACGCATCCCAGCTCATCCCCCTAACCCATGAGGCATGCCCTGAGATCATCTCGTCATACTGAAACCTCGGACTCAACGGCGCTGCTGGCCTATGTGGATGTGGGTCATCAAGCCAATCATATCATTGAGCTTATAGGCCTGCCGAGACATGAGCGGACCGCCGTTTGCTGTCCGGCCTGCAAGCGTGAGGTCATTTTCCGCTTGGGTAAGGTGCGGGCACCACATGCCGCCCATCATGTGACCTTTCCGCGGCAGTATACCAAGCGGCCAACGAACCAGCGCGGCGGTTGGTTCCTGGTTGGAAGCCGGCGAGTGACAACGCCGAGTGAGGCCTTCCGGGCACAGTGAACCTGCGTGCGTCGACCTCTGCCTGTCTTGCCGCCGCAACTTGAGACCCAAGAGGGAAGCCGGCTGAATGCCTCAAGGTGTGCGGTCACCGACCGGGTCAGTAGAGATACCACCGCAGTAGCGCTGCCGTGAGACCAGCACCTGCGTACGCTTTGTGGAGGTGCCCGGCGATGCCTGGGGTGACGTCGGTGATGGCGGCCAGCAGCGCGGCGGAGTCATCGCCAGGCTGCGTCTCGGCCAGCGCAGAGAACAGGCGTCTGTGCTTTTCCAGCGAGTCCCGCCCAGCTGAGAGCGTCGCGCGCGCTGCGTCCCTGAGCGAGGGGGCACCGTAAATCATCCGCCAGCGGGCTGCCGAGAGCGCCACATGGGGAGGGCAGGTCGCATCATTCACGAGCGCCTGTAGCTCCAACAGATGTGCTGCCCGATTCGAGGCGTCTCCGGCGAGCCGTAGCCCCATGACCGCGCGGCTGAGTCGGAGATACCGCAGATTGGCTGCGGTGAGGCCGCCGGCGACCTCAAAGTCGGCCAGACAGGCGATGGCTTCAGCGGCTGCCGCGTGGTCTTGGAGGGCGCCCGCCAGCCTCATCCACTCACACAGCGGGTGCGAGGCTTGCTCGGGCTGCATCAACCGGAGCCACTGGCGAGCAGCGCGTTGTTGGAGTGCCATGGCGGCCGCCGGCTTTCCTGTGACGGAGAGCCACCGCGCCCATGCGCCCATCACCCGACACTCCGCTGGCGTCGGATCCGTCCCTGGCGCGCAGATCGACGCAATCTCGTCCTCAAGGCCGGTGGCCCACTCACTGCCTCGGTCGGTGCTGTCTTGGATGTAGTGCGCCAGTACTTGATGACGCAAGAACTGAGGTAGCCCCGAGGTCCATTCAAAGGGAGGCAATGGCCGCACACCATCGCTGTGATGTCGGCTCGCCACACTCGCGGCAAACAGGAGCTTGCCGCGCAGCTCGGCAGACAGCGCGGGTCCCCAGATCTCTGCTGCTGCTGCTGCGGCGACAGCGATGCCCGCCCAATGGGAGACCACGCCGTGTCCATCGAGCGCTAACTGGAAGAGCGCACTCACGACGCGTCGACACTCCCCATCGGAGAGGGCTGAGATGGCCTTCCGAGGGTCGACCGCCAGGGCTGTTGGGAGCAGCGCTGCGGCCGAATGAGCGGTCGCCACGCCAATCTGAGAATCGAGCTTGTGCAGGATATCTTCGGCTGCCTTCACTTGCTCACGGGCGACGAACACCGTCTCTATGCGAGGACAGCAACGGGCGACAGCGGCGAGCTTTGCAGCGAGACCGTCGACCCCTGCGAGCCTGCCCTGCTCATCGATGCTGGCGAGCGCCACGACGTCCACCGCCAGCGGGACATTGGCCGCGAATGATGCACAGCGGAGATACAACGCCAAGCCAAACGATCGACCGTCGAGCGCCGTGCGGACCGTGGACGCGTCAACGGTTGTCTCTTCGCTGACGGATTCGGTCCAGACCCGAATTGGAGCGGCCTCGGGCATGCGTGCGAGCGGTCGAATCCGCAGCGGCGCTGTGCGCTGGGCGGCGACGATTGCGCTGTCCCGCGTGGCCAAGACCGTGGGGCTCATCACCATCTCGGCGGTGGCGTCCAAGCGGGGGCCGCCTAGGCTGCACAGATCGACCGTGCTCAGATCGGCGCTGACACCCACCAGCAGGACTTGGCCGGGCACTAACTCGGCAGGCGTACGCAGCGCGCGGAGGTTTGGCGTGTCGGCCTCGGTATCGGGCTGCGCTCGCGGCGACATCCACGGCGCGCAGGCGAGCCTACGCAGCGCGCGCTTCCGCTTGCGATTGCCGTGTTGACCGAGGGCTTGGCGGATCAGACGAGACGGCTGCGTCATCGAACGTCCTCAGCTGACCACCACGCCTCAGGCATGACGGCGTGGGCGCGATGCAGACGTGGGTCAGCGGGCAACGGTCCATGGTCCAGGGAGCGCAGCAAGCGTGATCCTGCGCGATCTACGAGTTCGAATAGCAGCTCCAATCCCGACAATCCGGCCTCTGCGGCGAGCAGCACTCGAGCGCCCTCCAGGTCATCTCGCCAATGGAGGAGTGCGATTAAGTCATCGCTGGTGACGGCCGTGTCGTCATCGAGGTCGTTATGGTCGAGGGCCTCAATCTCATCGAGCAGCGACTCCAAGCCGACGCGGCCGAGGTCAACCACGGTCTCGCGCTGAGCGGATGACAACTCACTGGCCCACGCCACCGGCCCTGAAGGCAGCCCATCGCCGCTCAGCAGGGCTTGAAGCTGGGCCTTCGCGCTTGGCGCCTCATCCAGGCGATGAATCACCCCGGCTGCGCAGAGTTGGCGAAGTGGATCGCCTGACTTGTCGGCCGCGCCGACGAGCGCGGTGAGCCAGGGCGGGCTGGTCGGTTGAAGCCACTGGGACACGGAGACCTCCAGAGTGGCAAACGGAGCCACCGTCCAGGGCGCCTTTGCGAAAGACCAAGCTCGCGCGCTGCCGTCCGCATCTGCCGTGAGGAGCAAGGTTCCCAGCGTACCAGACGATATCGTCGCGCTGCCGCCCGGCTCGAGCTTCAGGTAGACCTCGGTGTCGCCTTCATCTCGCTCAAGCGCCGCGGCGCCGGTGTACTCAACCACCAGCGCGTCATCGGTCGTGGACCGAGCAGAAAAGATGAGCGTCTTCGCGGCCAGTTGAGCGCGCTCGACGACCAGGCCGAGGTCAGTCGTCAAAGAGCTGAGCACCGGCTGGCTGTCCACATCGCCCGCTGCGAAGTCACGCAACGACACGAGGCTGGGGGCCAATCCGTGGGCCGCATCACTTGTCGCGGCGCCCAGCGCCGCGTCGCCGACTGGCTCAGATGGTAGACCAAATTGTCCCCGCAGCTGTTCAATGGACTTGTTCTTCATGGCTGCTCGTTCCTGGGCCGAAGGGCCGCTGCCGATATGACGCCGATTGGGGCCGTCGTCTGACGCGTCATTGGAGAGATACCCGGGTTCGTAGGAGCGCGCGGGCGAGCTCTTTGTCGATCTCCGGCTCTCGCTCTAGGGCCAACGAGATCCAATCGTCTAGGGCACGGCGGGCACGCTTGAAGCGAGCGTCGATGGCGTTGCGGGTCTTTTTGAGCGTCTTGGCATCGGCGCCCGGGTCGCAGTGTTTGGCCACGTGGTCGTCCACAGTGAGCTCGCCTGCTGCGGCTCGTGCGAGGAGCGCTAGCGTTTCCTGGAGCTGCGTGCCTGTACCGCTTCTGCGCCTGTTCTTGCGTGCGACCAAGGCCGCGGTCTGCTGGTCTATCCAGGTGTCGGTCGCTGAAACCAGAGCCTGTTGCGCCTGCAACGCTTCCGCATTGGCCAGGGCTTCTTCGCCTGTCTGGGCATCTGGGTCTGCCAATAGCTCATGCCTTGAGCGCGCAGACTCTCCGACCAGCCCATCCAGGGACTCCTCGCGCTTGGAGGTCCGCTTGCTCTTTCGAAACAGATCGACTGCGCGGTTATGCAGCGATCGGCGCAAGTAGGCACGCGCAGCAGCTTCAGTTGTTGGCTGGCCTGTCATCGACCTCCGCGGACCTGTCTTGGCAATGTTCATGGCGACTCTGGAGATCGCCTCATCGGTGGCATCCGAGTCCAAGGAGAATGTGCGCAGCACCCGCGGTGCTAGGCGCTGTAGCTCCAGCCACAACCGCTCCATTGCCAGTGCGCAGTTCTTCCGTTCGGCAAGCGGCGCGGAGGCAGGCACGCAGCGCGCATCGAGCAGCGCGTCGAGTAGAGGGATGGGTCTACTCATCTGACCCTCCAGCGCTGCTGCGGCCGACGTGCACTGCCCACCTGTGGGCCTGTTCCCACGTCCATGGGCGGTCGGTCATGGGGATGAGTGGCGGGGAGGTGGTTGTAGATGTGGACTCCTCAAGCCACTGGCTTGGTCCGTAGGCAGCTGTCAGCGTGGGGAGCGCCTCAGGGCCGAGCGTCGCGGGAAGTCCGACCAACTCTTGAACGGCCAGTTCGGCTTGTTCCAGCGAGAGGCGACACGACAACGCGCGGCGTGCCGTGGACACCGCCCAGTCTGCCAACACGAGGGCTTGGTCGTCCGGAGACTCGTACGCGCAGACGCGCCCTGTGCCTGCATCTTTGACGGAGAGCGCGTTCGCTTCTTCGGTCAGCCATTGGGCCACGTCCCACGAGGAATGACCGTCCCGCCAAGAACCGTCGCCCGTCGGAATCGACACCGACGCCGCGCATACATCCAACCCGCGCTCAGCGTTGTTTGACGACAGTTGGCTCACGCGCACCGAACGACGCATGGCGGCGCGCAGTAGCGTCTCGTGACGGCCTTCCCATAGGTGGTCACTGGCGGGTTCCGCAGCGATGCAGCAGCTCAATTCGCCAGGACTCGCGCCGGCCACGCGAACGGCCCTACGCACAAAGGCAACGCACGCCGCTTTTCCGGACTCAAGAGAACGATGGAGTTCTGGCCGGTGCCGCTTCAGACGGCGCTCAAGGCGGCGCAGCTTCTGGAGATCGGGCCTCTTTCCCGCGCGAAGGGTCCCCACAACCGCGTCGAGCCGACGCGGATCGGCTCTGGCCAACCATCGCATCGCGAACGGGATGTGCGATGGCCAGCCCAATTGGCGAAAGAGCCGCAGCATGACGTTGTTGGAAGCAGAGCCCAGCAGGGTCGTCACCCGAATCAGAACGGCTCGGTTGTAGCCGACCTCGGTCTCCGTCAGCGCTCGCAATTCAAGGGTCGCCGCCTTGCCACGGCTAGTCCCGGGCGTTAGCCCCTTCATTAGGGAAAACAGTGCTTCCCTGGTCTCTGGACTCAACTTGATCGTCGGGTGGTCCAGCAGTGCGGGCGGTCCAAAGGTTTGCCAGGACAGGGCGACGAATAGCGGTGAGCGGAGATGCGCTGCGTGAAGAGGAGCTTTGCCCCAAGGGTTGTGAAGAAACGGTAGTTGCTGCCGAATGTGCGCGCCGAAGCGGTGTACAGCGCGGGCACCCTCTCGGTCGAATAGCGGTCCACCCAAGCAAACCGCCTGCTCCGGCTTGGTGAAATCACCGCTCTCGTCGACGAACAGCTGCCACGGCTGACTCATGGGCGCTCCCTGGTCTGGATCGCAGCCAGTGTGAGGTACCGCAGCGCGGGCACACAAGCCCCCCAATCACAAACACGCGTCAGACAGCCCGCTGTCCGGTCGTCTAGCCCTCATCACCAAACAAGGGCAACGGCAGTTGAGGGGAGGGTGCGATGGCGAGCACGATGTTGCGGCAGTGGCTGATGCTGTCGATGATCCCGATAGCCCCCAGAAAGACGACGGCCGCGACGCTGCTCGATGAGCTGCAGGATAGGGGCTGGGAACTCGACGTGCGCACGGTGCAGCGCGACTTGCAGCAGCTGTCGACTGTGCTGCCGCTGGTCTGCGACGACCGCTCGCGGCCCTACGGTTGGAGCTGGCAAAGCGACGTGGTTCGCCCGTGGCGGCAGCGGAGGTAGGCAGGGCGCGATGCCCGCCTCGGGGGGGCCGCTGCCGCCCACGAGCGAACGCCCCTACAGCGGCGCCGGGAGCCAGCCAGATTTGCGTAGCTTCGAGACGTCGGCCACCTCAATCACTGAAGGGAGCTGCCCCCAGCCGGATGTGATGGCCTTTTCCGCGGACACTTGGTTCCCCATGCTGGTGGTCTCCAGCGGTACGATGCAGCCCTTTGATGTCCCCCAACATTTCACCGCGACCAAGGCATGGCCAGGTGGGCTGACCAGTGCGGCGTCCATACCCAGGGCCTCGAGCGCGGCAGCGAAGACGATGGAGCCGTCGATGCAGTTGGCGCTCCCGCTCAGCAGGGTCTCGGTGACGGTCTTGATGTTCTGCGCACCACTGAAATAACTCCCAGGGACATTGACGTAGACGAGGTTGTACGAAACCAAAGCGTCGTAGATGGCCGATAGCTGGTCGGCCGCGCCTTCGTAGATGCTCATCTCCCGGCCGATGGTGAAATGCCGAGATGTGCTGTTGCTGCTGGGGTTCCAAGCGACGTGTACGTAGTAGCCGGCCTTCGAAATGAGGACCTTCTTCTGTAGCTTGCCCAACGCAGTCGACTCTACCAGCGGTTTGCCGCCCGTGCCGGCCATGTACGCTTTGTACTCCTCCATGGGAACCAGCCCGTAGCCAGCGTTGTACGACCAGCACACGCTGCACGTGACGCTGACGTCGAGGTTGATGACCTGGCCCGCCTCGTAGTAGGCGATCCAGCGCCGACTCGTTCCGCCTGGGAGCAGCGCGGTTACCGATGGCAGGTTCTTGCCGTAGACTTTGGACCCGTACGAATACTGATAGCCCGTCATGCTGCCGAAAATCGACTGCTTTGCGGCTTTAGTGAGCACCGTCTGCAGCCACTTGTCGTTCGGAGTGATGAGCGTGACCACAGAGTGAAAGCTGTCGAAGGGCTTGCCACCGATGGTCTTGCCCGACCACAGCACGGTGTCGACGGGCAGAACTTTGAGCTGCACTTCCCCCGTGTCCACCAGCTTGCCGTTCACCTCTAACGCGACTGTCGCCTTGCCAGGCACCGCGGAACTCAGCTTGTACAGTTGTGGACTCCAGGTCGGATCAAGCAGGACGGTCTTGCTGCCCTTGGCTGGCACCTTCACCAACTTCACCGCGGCCTTGGAGTAGCCCGCGAGCTCGCCCGTCACCTTCACCGCCGTCTCCACCGTGCCGGGGTTGTCGATGGTGACGCTCAGAAAGTGCAGCTCGCCCAACGAACCCACCTTGCTGCCATACAGGTGTGCCAGCCAAGTCGGGAAGAAGCCCCCTTGGTCGACGATCGAGGTCTTTACCGCACTCAGCTGTGCCAGCGGCGTCCCCGCGCCCCCTGGGGTGCCACACGCGACCGGATGCGTGCCGCTTGGATCCGCTCCGGCAGGTGGGCTGACGCAGTCGTAGTAGCCCTCCCCGGCGTTCCAGCCGCAGACCTTGCCGGTGGACGCGCAGTCGCTGGTGTCGCCCTTGCCGTTGGTGCAGTACAGCAGCGTGGCGCCCTGGCAGCAGCCCTGATAGCTCGTCACGTCACAGGGTTTGGTTGCGGCCATGCAAGTGGCGCCGTTGCACAAAGACCCGCCCGCGCAAGTGCCACAGGTGCCGCCGCAGCCGTCGGAGCCACACTGCTTGCCTGCGCACTGCGGCACGCACTTGGCCTTGCAGACACCGGATGACGTACAGATAGGTGCCGCAGCAGGGCAGGTGCCGCAGCTGCCGCCGCAGCCATTGGGTCCACACTCAGCGCCGCCGCACGTCGGTGTACAGCTTGATTGAGTCGTGTCTGTGCTGGTGGCCTGCCCGCCGGAAGTGTCCGGGGAGGTCGATTGACTGTCCATGGCAACGCCGCCATCGGTCCCGCCCCCGCCATCCGTGGCGGTCCCGCCATCAACTGTGGGGGCTGGCACGTAACCGTACCCGCCTCCTCCGGCATTGCCGCTGCTTCCAACACAGCCGAGCGGCATGAGCGCGAGCGCGGTCCACAGGGTGAGCCAACCCATTGTGTGGGAACGGGAAGACAGAAAGACGTCGGTAGACGATGCCATGGAGAGGCTCCGGGTGGTGGGCTTGGATGCGGGCATCCTGGCCCATCCCTCCGACAACTGACGTCGCAGGCGAACAGGGAGCGTTCTATTGGGGCATTGGCCGGCTTCGGGAGTCGGTCGTCAGCGCGTCTGCGGCTCGGTGCTCGTCTGGCACGTCGAGGTTGGACTGGCCACCCTAGCGCTTGAGTAGCCGGGTACGACAAGAATCCCGAAGCTGCTGCGGGCATGCAGTCGGCTCGAGCGCGGCGTCGAAACACACCCACACCTCGCTGAGTTCGCTACCATCGCATCGCAAGACCGCGCGCTTGTGGGAAGCTCGCCATCCGGTAGTGGTCCAGTTGTGACGACGGAGGGAGTCCGACGGCAGCCGGCGCGTCGATGCGGTCGCTCTGGCTGCGGGACGGATGGTCTTGCGCCAAGCTTCCTCAGTCATCTCGAAGTAGCGCTCCTGCGCCCAGCCTAGGCAGCGGCCGTGCTTGTTCCACTCATGGCGAGCGAGACCCATCGAGGAAAAGACGCGCTTGGCGGCGGCGGTTTGGTCGCGGCGAAAGGCTGGGCCGCGCCCGCATCGAATCGAGCGACCCGGACCTTCTTGAGGCCAGAGCCCATGCAGGCTGAAGCCCGTCTCTCTGCAGCGTGCCGTCA
This sequence comes from Myxococcales bacterium, assembly GCA_023954815.1. GTDB lineage: Bacteria > Myxococcota_A > UBA9042 > UBA9042 > UBA9042 > UBA9042. Next base: position 22,515 of record JAGSHB010000045.1, read on the forward strand.
GCTTTAGGTGCGGTTTTGACCGACAAAAGTGCGGCATCCACGTCAGCGCGAGGACGTAGCCGTGGGGCTTGGTTGCTTCGGGAGACGGTCGAGGCTCTCGTTGAGGTCGTCGGTCGTCGAGCACTTTCCTCGCCTTCGCGAGCGCGAGCTTTCGCGTGTGGCCAAACAGCATGGCGGCCCGTGCGCCTTCGGTCAGGTCACCGAGAGAACCCCTCTGCTGATCCAAGGCGTCAACCTGACGCTCGGAGTGTTGAAGCCTTTGCGGCAGGCGGTGAACCCACTTCTGCCAGACGGCGATCGGCGTCTTCCTCAGCCACGTTGGTCCTGGGGTCACCGCAGTGGCTACGAGCACGATAGTCGCAACCGCGACCAGCCAATTCCAGCCATCCGACGAGGTCGACTTGAGCGCGGCCGCTAGGCTCGTCCAGAGCCACCACACGGGGAACAGCAGCGCCCAGCCCAGCCAGAGGAAGGAGATGCCGACGGGCTCCCACGAAGAGAGGCCCCCCCAACGGTCGGCGACGTGGCCGGCGATGATGAGGAGGATCGACAGAGACAGCCACCCAGACCATAGGCTCGCCCATCGCGTCGTCTTGTCGGTGTCACTGCTGGAGCGAAACACGCTTGATACCGCCACCACGGTGACTAAGGCGGCGAGCCCGCGAGCGGCGTAGGAGAAGCCCGCGGAAAATGGGCCAGCGTGCCAGGCGTCGAGGATGCGTAGGTCGAAGCCGGCGAGGTAGGATAGGAGCGCGAGGCTGGTGAGGTACGCGAGTGCGCCGAAGGCGAGGCTGGCGATGAGATGGACCACGCGGCCGATGGTGGCGCTCAGGCAGCCTGAGGATGGGGCGGCGGAGGCGGTAGTGGACATACGGTCAGAGTGAGGCGCCCACAGCCCGGATGGCAAGCGAGGTAGATAGGGCGACGGGTCAGTAGGACGTGGCAGCGCGGCGGAGCGGTCATTTTGCCTCGAAATACAAGCTCCAAATCGGACCTCGTCACCTCACGCCCCAAGCATCAATACCCGCCGAATCTCCACCATCACCAGCGTATCCACGGCGCAATAGGCCAACAGCTCGGTAAAGATCGCCGCTCGCTCCTGCCCCTCTTCCAGCGCCATGGCTCGCTCATAGGCCCGCGCCGCGGCCAGCCCGTCGCCGATTTCCAGCGCTTCATACCGCCCAGGCCCCAACAGCGCCGGCACCACACGTTTGAGTGAATATGAGCCCTCAAACGCCGGCTCCATCACGTGTCGCTCGATGACCTTCTTCAGGTCCCAGCATCTCGGTAGCAACGCCAGCAAAGGGTCCGCCAAGTCGGGAAGGACCTTGGCCAAGTCGCGAATCACCCGCATCTCGAAGCTCGTGTAGATACAGATGCTACCCGTCTGCCCGACACTGCTGAGCAGGGCCTCGGCCAGCGGGCGCCGCGGGTCTGTGTTGGTCCGCACGATGAACTCGTCATGCCGCACGGAGCCATCGGCGTGCTCGATGTGGTTCGACCACTGGGTCGGCAGTTGCTCGAACGGGCGGGTTCCCACGATCCTAGGGATGGCCGGCATGGTGGTCTCGAAATCCAGGTACGAGATCGGGTAGACGGGCTCACGAATCGCGACGGGCAGCTCCGGAGAGCGCCATCCGCGGCCTTGCAGTGTGGCATCCAAGGCGCGGCGTTGAGCGGCATTGAGCGGCCAGCCATCGGGGATGTCCTCCAGCTCGCCAATACCTTTTTGAGCCCACGATGCGGCCGTTTTCGGGCCAACCCCGGGCAGCAGGGTCACGGGGTGAACCGGCAGCTCCAGCCCTGCGCTACACTTGGCGATGAAAGGGCATGGGTACGGGCTCGTGCAGTGGGCGCCCATGTCGACGACCGGCGCGGCATCGTTCAGCAGCATGGCGCGAAGCTTCGGTACGGTTCGGCCGACCTCGTGGAGCATCGCGCGCAGTTCGCTGGTCTTGTCGTGGAAGGCAAATAGCTGCTGCAAGTCGTGCTCACCACCTCGGTACACATAGTCGCGATTGAGGGTCAGCACCCCAGCACGGCGCACAGCCACGCCCGTGCCACCGAGGACCCACAACTGGATCGCGGCGTCGTCGAGATGTGCCGGCTTGGGGCGGGCGGTCGCTTTGACCTCCACCAGGTCCCACTGCCCATCCGGCGCTCGGCTCAGTACATCGACCCGCACGAGCACGCTGTCGTGCACGAACGCAGCCTCGTAGATCGCCGGTGTGGTCTTGTCGGCCATCGCTGTCTGCGTGCGTCGCACCGCTTGGCGGACATTGAGGGTGTCGATCAGCACCCCATCACCATAGCGGTACTGGGCCAGCTGTCCGACCCGATTGCCCGTCTCGAATCCCGAACGCGCGCGGTCGTCTGGGGCCGTCGCAGTCTCAGGGTGATGCACCTGATTGTGCAGGCGAAGCGTGCACTGCAGGCCGGCGGTGTAGCGCGATTTCGAGAGCATGGCGGGTCCAGTATCGGGTGTGGAGCGGGCGACGGTAGCACGCAGGAAGGCCTGGAGGTGCCGGGCGTGAACTGTGCCCTAGCAGCCGAGATTCTCGGTCCTATGTTGTCATTGGAACTGGGCCGCTCGGCGGCGAGGAGGTGAGTCATGAAGACGATTTTGGTCCCCATCGATTTTAGCGACGGCTCACTGGCGGCTCTAACAACTGCCGATAAGCTGGCGGACTCACTGGACGCGTCCATCACGCTGCTACACGTCGTGCACCGTACCGCTGGCCTGACCCGGCCCGATACGGGGCTCGATCCAACCCTCCAGGAGATCGCCTGGGACGGTCTCTACGACGACGAGGAAACGTTGGAGCTGGCGCGTACGGAGATGACGCGCTTCTTGGTGCGGACGCCGGATACGCGTCATCCGAAGCAAGTGATCTTCCGCGCCGGTTTGCCAGCGGACGCCATCGTTGACGCAGCCGATGCCATCGATGCGGCGATGGTCGTGATGAGCACCCATGGTCGCCGTGGGTTGGCCCGCGTGTTCTTGGGCAGTACAGCAGAGGAAGTCGTTCGCCGTAGCGATTGCCCCGTGCTGACGGTCAAGCCGCATGCGTCGCTCGACCCGCACGCCATGCTGGGCTGAATGGTCAAGTAAGGGTCTGGCGGCCAAGAGAGTGTTGGCTGCTCCCACGTGGTCATCGATCTGGCCTGTGAAGACTTTATTGTAGGGATACAAGCCGGCGCTGCCGTGGACCCGCGCGCTGAGTTTCCCGTCGATATAGCCGCTTGTCTGTCAGACCCTTGCATCGCGGTTTGTCGTCTCGCAGACTACAAATGTTCATAACTCGCGTTGTCACACCCCCACAATGTCGACCGCGCCTTCGACCGCCCCATCGAGGTTGTGGAGATGTTCTCCGACCGTCGCACCAGTGCTCGCCACCAACGCCTCGTGCAGGTGATCTTGCGGATTGCGGGTACGCCGAGCCGTGCGACGACGGTGGATTTGAGCGCGAGCGGCTCCTTTGTGGCCACGCGCCAGCCCGTCAGTATCGGTGATGAGGTCGGGTTGTTGTTTCGCCCGCCCGGTGAGACGTCCTTCACGGTCCAAGTTACCGCTCGGGTCATGCGTGTCGTCACGCCGCTTGAGGGCATGCAACCGGGCATGGGCCTGCATTTTGTGTCGGCCTATTGTCCGCGTGGGCGGGCTTCCCTTGAGAGTTTCTTGCGCCGCGAGCTTGGGCTGACGCTGGGGACCCACGAGTCTGTTGAGCCCTATCGTTTCGGTCGCATGGCCGCTGGTGGGGGCTCTGAGCATCCGCCCGCGGAGCAACCCAGCCCAGCCCGCGAGCCTGCAGCGCCTCCCTTTGTTGAGCCGCGCCCATTCGGCACGGCCGAGGAACGCTCTTTTGACGCATCTGCGGCGTCGGTTCCGACGGAGACTCACATCGATGAGTCGACCGAGACCCATGAAGCAGCGGTGACCCACGAGGCAACAGCGACTCACGGTCGGGCAAAGTCTGCGGCGCGCCCGCCGGCTGAAGCACAGGTGCCGGCTGATCCACAGATGCCGGCAGACTTGCCCAGTTCCGGGCCGGGCGCTCGGGTGGCTCCTCGCTCGACGTCGAGCGGCAAGATTCGCGCTGCGCAGCCGGCCAAGGATGGTCGCCTACCGCGCAAGCCGTCCGGGACGCACCTCGCTGCATCCAATACGCAAGTGCTTGGGTCGCCTCACTTTGGCGGCACGCGACCGATTAGCGGGCTGCACGGTACGCTGGCGCCGGAGATCGACGTCGCCGCACCCGTGGAGAGTCCGGCCGCAGTCGATCTGCTCCTCGGGCCTAGCGAATCCCATACGCAACCAGCGCGGATTCGTCACCCAGAGATCGGGATCAGCTCGGCCCGCAAGGCTGCGCCTCCTCCGTCAGGTACGTTCGAAGATCTGAAGTCCATGGCGGAGCAATCGAAGGCCGTATTGGCATCTGTTGCCGCAGCGCAGGTAGACAAGCCCAACGAGGCGAGCAAGTCATCGAGCAGTTCCTATGGTTCGCGTGCCTACGGCAAGGGACGCCGCGTCTCCGGTGGCCATGACGCCCCACATCGCGTCTCCGGTGGCCACGACGCTCCACGTCGCGTCTCCGGCGGCCACGACGCTCCACGTCGCGTCTCCGGCGGCCACGACGCGCCGCACCGCAGGACCAATCTCGATTCGGGTGGGCGGCGCGGTTTGCGGCGCGCCTCCGGGGGCACCACGGGCGGTCGCCCGGTATCGGCCAGACACAAGGCGGTCCCTGCTAAGACGCCGAGTCGTCCACCGTCGGGGCGTGTTGCCGCCGTGCCCACCAGAGCTCCTGAGCCGGAAAAACCGCGCGGCCCCCTGCTCAAGCGCTTGTTCCGCTCGACGAGCCGCTTTTTCCTGGCGAGCGACGAGGATGCCCCGGTGAAGGGTGGAGAGGCGATCTCGCCGACCGGTCGCTTCTATAGCCCGGGAACGGGCGAGGTGCCCGACGCCGGCGACCCAAACGCCATCAGTCGCATCACCGGTAGTGAGTTGGCGGCCATCTCCATGACGACGCCGCTGGTGGCGATGGAGGATGTGCCCTTCCTGCGGCCGACATTGCGTGAAATGCGCAGCCCCGTGACGTTGGACGTTCAAGATCAGTTTCAACCCGCCGAAGCCCAATTCGTCGACACAGACACGCTGGTACTCGTCAGCGAAGGCGCCCAACCCGAGGTCGGTACTGAGATGTGGCTCCACCTGCCGCTGCAGATCGATGGGGTTTGGCAAACGATTTACCTTTTCACGGTGTTACGGCAGGACGTTGTTCGCGTGCCGCAAGGATGGTGTGGCGAATTTATCGTGCTGACGATCAAGTCCCATGAGCAGCGGGAAGCCTTCCGTCATTTCGCCCTATCCGGCGCCGGCATCCCTGCGAAGTCCCCCTGAACGCGCGCCATCGCTAGGGCCCATCCCAGCCAAACCAGCGTCGCAGTACCGTGGAAGAAGAGCACGCAGTCGACCAGTCCATGGATACACGCCACGACGATGAGCAGCGCTCCTGCCTGTGCGAGCCCCGGACGACCCAGCCCCGGACGACCCAGCTTCCAACGGCCCCGCCCCCCCAGCCCAGTCATGACGGCGGTTCCCATGGCGCCGCACCACGCCAGCAGACCGAGCAATCCCAGATCAGCTAGTAGCTCCAAGTACAGGGAGTTGGCATGCATTCTGGTGTCTGAACGTAAATCGGGGCGGGCGTCTGGCCACCTGAGTCTGAAGGTGTTCGCGCCCCACCCCACCAAGGGCCGTTCGCGCCACTGCGCTATGGCTATCGCCCACAGGTCGGCGCGCGTAGCAGCTTTGGGTTCGTTTGACCCGGGGAGTGCGGCGCCATTTCGTGATGTCGTCGCTGGTGGCTTCGCAGGCGCGGTCTGCAGGCGTAGGAGAGCTGCCTTTGTCGTTGTGGACACCGTGACTTTGGTAGGTTCAAATCGCCCCTTGCCGTGCTGCTGCAACGCCCACCGCACGTAGTCCCCCTTGGGTACATTGGCCATCACCGTCACGCGCTCGCCCGGCCCGACGGCGTGGGGCAGTCGCGTGCGGCGTTCATCGACGCTTTGGTGGTCGGCATTCATTCCCGTGGCCAGCAGCTGGAAGGGATCGGAGCCGCCGGCTCGCCAGCGCACCCAGCCTGTATTGATCAGGGTGACAGGGGCCGAGGTCGTGGTCAGGGATGGCACCGAGATCTGCACAGACACCTGCGGACTTTCGGATGCGAGCCCGGACCGGTGGCGCAGGGCAGCGTCGGTGGCCAGTCGCCCGCCTAGTCCACTCAACACCACAAGGCCCGCAATCATTGCGAATTTACGGCCGCCGGGCTGCTGGAACTCCTTGTGAACAGCGATCATCGCACCGGTCGCGAGCAGCCCAACGCCCGCAGCTATCCACGCCCCTCGGCTATAGGTTCCCAGCAGGGCCCAGCCGATCAGCACGACGCCAAGCCAAGCGCTGCTGTGCCGACGCGCGAGGGTCAGCCCGATGGGCAACATACAGGCGAAGAAGGCGGCTGCGATGTTGGCGTGGGCGAACGTTGCAGTGAGTCGCCGAACGCTACCCCACAGGGTCGCCTTGTCGGCAAAGAGGGTCAGCCAACCTCCTTCGCTGCCCTGCTGATCGACGATGCCCAATCCAGCCGACACGGCTGCGGCCGCAAGGAGTACGCCCATCAGGCGCTTGGGTCGGAGCCACGGCACGGGGCGAATGAGGGCGCGCAGTGCTGCGAGGCCCACGAGCGCGTCCAGCGTCAGTCGCAAGCTGCCGCGCAGCGCTTCGCCGCTCAGGTTGGGCGCCAGCGCCGCAGAGAGCCAGCCCGCGGCGATAAAGGCGAGTAGCCACAGGCCGCTGCGACCGGCAACCCAGCTATCCCCGAACCCGAGCAGCAGCAACTCTCCACCAGCGGCGCCGCAGAGCGCCCACTCCAGCCAGGTCATGGTCAATGGACCTATCTGCACGCCGCCCGCTTCGAATGGCAGCAGCGCGCAGACGCAGAGCATCGCGAGCGCAAGAATGTGCCGACCGGCGCGTATGGCGCGGCTGTCTGGGAGACCGTCTGGCCGGGGCGCGGTCGTGATGGGTGCAGTCGTGCTGGTCATGATCGCCACCAACCCCAGCGGTGACGGGGGCGGTCGGGTTGGACGAGCCCCATCAGGTCGGCCGCAAGGAGTCGCGGATCGGGGTAGGGCCGCAGTCCAATCCCCAGTTGCCCCATGGCGCGCGCGTCCGCTAGCCCCAGCCAGCCGCGGGTCGGGTGCAGGAAGAGATCACGCCCCGTCGCCGCGCGAAAGCTGCTGCCCAGTGCACTGACCTGCTGTCGTTTGTGGCCGGGTCGGGCGAAGAAGTACAACCCCAAAATCAGGGCCGCGCCGCCTGGCTTCACGAGCGTCTGCACCTGTCGCAGCCAGCCGGCAGGGTCGGCGGCGAACTGCGTGCACCGATTGACAATCACAAGGTCCCAGCCGGTCCCCAAGGGCGACAGATCGCGCACATCCAGCTGAATCGACTGCCACGCTGGCTCGGCGAACCACTTGCGGGCCCCGAGCCCATCGATGGCACCTGCGAAGGTGTCCACGCCCGTCACCTCGTGGCCCGCGGCAGATAGGTGAGCCGTCAGCCAGTGGTTCCAAGCGCCAATCTCAACAATTCGCAATTTTCGCCCAGGTTTGCAGGCCAGCGCCCCTTGCACCACCCGGAGGTCAGCCAATCGTCCACGCCAGGCAGGATCGCCCCGCTTCGCACCAATTTTCGGTAGCCGCGGCAGCTCGGTTGGATCGAGTTGGCCGATGCCGCGGCTCGCCCGAAACGCGGTCACTGCGTCGGTGAACGGCGCGAGGCGCTCCCGAAATGCCAAGCTGGTCAGCTGCAAAACCCCCTCATCGGTCAACAGAAAAGACGCGCCACAGCTGCATTGAGCGCCAGAGTCGCACAATCGCAAGGGACGTTTGCAGTCTGGGCATCGCAGAGAACTCGCCATGGACTCCATTGCACACGCACCCGTTGTTTGGTGTGGCCAGATAGACGTACCCTACCGCGGCTTCGTTCACTACCACAGAAAGCTGCGCCGCAATCTGCTCCAGGAGCCCCCGTGTTTCGCCTACCGTCGCGTCTCAACCTGACGATGAGCCTTGTGCTCCCCCTCTCTGTCCTGCTGGGCTTGGTTGGCTGTACGCCGCCAGCTCAATCCGACAGCCCTGCCAACGACGCACAGGGGGCCAAAGGAGACGGCGATATCGTCGTGTCGTTTGATATCAAATCGAACCCTGACGGGGCGCAGACCGATGCAGCGGCAGATGGGGCCGCGAGTGACGTCGGCGGCGGTCAGGATGACGTATTCGTCGATGTACAGGTCGCAGACAGTTCTATCGCGCCAGACAGTTCCGTCGCGGCAGACAGTGTTGCACCAGATGGGGAGAGCCCGGACGCGAGCGCGCCTGCCCCGGACAGTCAGAGTACAGATGGCCAGACGACCGACGGCCAAATCACGCAACCCAAGCCCTGTGGCCAGACCACCTTCGCCTACAAGCCCACGCCGGGGGTGAAACAAGTCCTGCTGTCGGGCTCATTCAACGGTTGGGCGACGACAGCCGCTAAGGCGTCGATTTTGCTGGACGACGACGGCGATGGCGTGTGGACGACGACGTTGGTGCTGCAGCCGGGCCAATGGCAGTACAAATTCATCGTTGACGGCACCTGGCTACCCGACCCGACCAACCCCAACAAGGTCGACGACGGTTTTGGCAACAAGAACTCGGTGCTCACCGTGGCGCCATGCCCCAAGGCGCTCAAACTCGACAGTCAGCAGAACACTGGCGCTGGTATCGAGGCCACATTTTCAACCCCGCTCGGCCCCATCGATCCAAAGAAGGTGACGGTGACCCTCGATCACCAAGCGGTGAGCGCTGCCGCCGTGTCGTGGTCGGGGGGCAAGCTGCACATCAAAATCACGGGGCTCGCCACTGGCATCCACGACGTCCGAGTGGCGGTCGATACGGCCGATGGCGAGCAGATGTGGCTGCTCAAGGTCTACAACGGCGTCAGCACCGATTGGCGTGACGCGACGCTGTATTTCGTGATGACCGACCGGTTCAACAACGGCGACAAGACCAACGACAACATCCTGCCCAATGTCGATCCGCGGACCAACTTCTCAGGCGGTGATTTCGCCGGGATTTCAGCCAAGATCGACAGCGGCTACTTCACCAAGCTCGGCGCCAGCGCTCTGTGGCTCAGTTGGCCCGTCAAACAGCCAGCCTATGCCGAGCAGGGCACCTTTCCCGATGGTACGGGCTGCGGATTGGGGCCGGGGAAGGTCAAGTACTCCCCCATGAAATACAGCGGTTATCACGGCTACTGGCCGGCCGACTCGGACAAGACGGAGCCGCGGTTTGGCTCCTTGGCCGAATTGCAGCAGCTGGTCGACAAGGCCCACGCCAAAGGCATCCGCATCCTGCTCGACTACACCGCCAACCACGTGCACACCTCCAACCCCTGGTTTGCCAAGTACAAAGACAAAGGCTGGTTTCATACACCGGCCGAGGTTTGCCAGGACGTCGGCTGGGACAACAAGCCTGTCACCTGCTGGTTTACGAGCTATCTCGCGGACATGAACTACGGCAATCCCCAGGTCATCGAGGCCTCGCTCAAGAGCGCCATGTGGTGGGCCAAACAGTCGGGCGCGGATGGATTCCGGCTCGACGCGGTCAAGCACATCGAGATGGACTTCATCAAGGCGCTGCGCAAGCGGGCAAAAGAGGAGATGGAGCTAACCGGGATCGATTTTTACATCGTCGGGGAGACCTTCACAGGAGATGCCCAGGCCATCCAAGCGTTCGTTGGCGCCGACAAGATCCACGCGCAGTTCGACTTTCCGGCCAATATGCAGCTGCTGCAAGGGTTCGCCAAAGCGAGCAAAGGGCTCGGCCAGATGGATGATGTCATCCGCGGGATTCGCTCGGTCTACACCGACCAAGGCGCGCTGATGTCGACCTTTATCGGCAACCACGACATGGCGCGGTTCATCAGCCACGCCAGCGGTGACTTGCCGTGCGGTCCTTGGGACATGATCAGCAACCAAGCTGCCGGGTGGAAAAATCCGCCGAAGGTGCCGTCTACCCAGCTGCCCTATGACCGACTCAAGCTCGGGTTCACCTACCTATTCACCACGCCCGGGGTGCCGCTGATCTACTACGGTGATGAGTTTGGCCTGCCCGGCGCGGGCGACCCGGATAACCGCCGCATGATGCGTTTTGGTAGTGACCTGTCGGCCAAAGAACAGGCGACGCTCACCTACCTCAGTGAGCTCGGCAAGCTTCGTGCGGCCCATCCAGCGCTTCGCAAGGGCAAGTGGAGCAAGGCGCTGTGGAAAGAAGCGGATTTTCTGTCGTGGGCGCGCACCGCCACTGGCGACCAGGTGGTTGTGCTCATCAATCGCGGCAGTGGCGCCAAGAAGGGCGGGCTGACCGTGACCCCGGCGGGCATCGCTGACGGCACCGAGCTCGTCGAGTGGTTTACCAAGAAAAAGGTGAAGATCGCGGGTGGCAAGCTCGCTTTCGACGTGCCGGCAAGCTCAGCTCAGGTCTGGACGACGCAGTAATGGCGTGCTTCGAAAATGGAAGGCAGGTCCAAAAATGACGAGACCCGCCTCACCAACAAAGTGGGGCGGGTCCGGTCGCGTCACCAGCGTGTCGTCGGGAGGGAGAGGGGAGGGACACACCGGCTTCGGGTTGCAAGCACACCAGACGCTGTCTGGGGCGGGGCGCTGCTGTTGCGGCCCGCACCTATCCAACGCAGCACCTGACGAAATCATTCCGACTTTTTTTACCACCAGTGTACTTCGTCCAATTCCGGGTCGTCTCGCTCAGCTGCATCCCAGGGCCTGGAGGGCAGATACTTCCAGCCGCTATCGGAGAACATGACGACGATATTACCGCTGTCCATACGCTCGGCCTCCCGCAGCGCGCCGTGCATGGCCGCCCCGGAGGACACGCCAGCGACCAGCCCCTCGCGGGTGGTAATCTCGCGCATGAGCTGTAGGGAGCGGGCGGCGGTCACCAGCAGGCGGCGGTCGAGCATCTCGATGTCAAAGAGCGGCGCGGCGAAGTGATCTTCCAGTCGCGTGAGGCCCTGCAAGCGCTCGCCCATGCGCGGCTCCACACCGACGATGCGCACTTTGGGGTTGTGGCGCCGCAGCCGTTTGGCGACCCCGGTGATGGTGCCACCCGTGCCAATGCCGGCCACAAAGGCGTCGATATTCGGCAGGTCGCGTACGATCTCTTCGCCTGTGGTGGTCTCGTGAACGTGCACATTCAGCGGGTTTTGAAATTGGCGCAGCGGCACGCCTCCGCAGTCCTTGGCCAGTTGTTCTGCCGCCTCAATCGCGCCGCGCATGCCCGCGAGTGGCTTGCACCAGTGCAGGTGAACGTCGAAGAGCATCAGCGTATCTGCGATCATCGGCGGCACGCCCTCGGGCAGCACCACGCAGGCCTTGTAGCCCCGTTGCCGCGCCACCATCGCTAGCGAGATCGCCGTGTTGCCGCTAGAGGCTTCGACGATCCGCTGACCCGGCCGCAGCTTGCCCTGTCGCTCCAACTCACAGACCAGCGTGCTGGCGATACGGTCCTTGATACTGCCCGTCGGGTTCGTGCCTTCGAACTTCGCAAAGATGCGCACGTTCGGGTTCGGGCTCATGTGGGTCAATTCGATGAGCGGGGTATTGCCAATCTTCCTCAGGGCGCTGTGGGGGCCAACCGTACCGGGCAGACGGCAAAGCTGTGGCGAATCGACTGCCGCACCGGTTGGATGGGATGACGGGGAGTTAGGCATGGACATCTCCGCTGGGACGACGTGAATGGATGGGCTTAGGCCCCCACCACATCGGGCAAAGTACTGCGTTTGAGCTCTGCCGCCACGGCGCTGAGGACCCGCTCGGTGTGGGTCGCTCGCCAGAGACCCGCTGCGACGCCTTCGCTGAACGTGTGGAGATCTTGTTCGCTGTCCACATCGAAAAAACTCGGCGCCACCGTCGGCGACAACCCGAGCTCAAACATGCGCCCGAGGCAGGCCTCGAGGGTCTTCGATGTGCTCCACGGCAGGTCGCGCAGGCAGCCCTCAGGGCATCGCCGCATGCCGATGAGGTAAAATCCGCCGTCCAACGCTGGGCCAAAGACACAGTCGGCTTCATCGAGACTGTTGAGTGCCGCTTCGATCTGCGGCGTGGGCAGGCCCGGGGAATCGCCAGCTACCACCACAGCGCGATCGCTCTGCCGCAATCCACGCCGTAGGGCGCGCTCAAGCCGGACACCCAGGTCGCCGTCGCCTTGGTGCCATTTGGGCACATCTTCGGTTGCCGCGGCGAGGTCACTGCTGGCCTCAGCGTAGACCTGCCAAGGTTGGCGAATCCCGAGATTCAGTGAGATGTCCGGGATCTGAGAAACAGTCGCGACCGTATCGTGCAAGAACGCGACCGCAAGTCTCGCCGCGGTTTCCTGACCCAAGGCTTGGGCCAAGCGGCACGCACCGATGTCGCTGAGGGAGGGTTTGGTGAAGATGGTCACGCTAGCGCGCGGTGTGGAAGCGTTGCTCATGACTTCTTATGCAGGCCTTTCGGTTCGCGTGCCAGCGATTGTTGTGGGGCAGGCTATGGGGAGGACGGTTTGGTCGCGGGTACCTTGTCGTTCGCTGGCGGCTTGGGCTCTGGTGCGCTTCCCGGGCCAGCCGGCGCAGGCGGGACAGTCGGTACCACGCCACCGGCGTCGCCAAGCTTGGCCGCGCCGGCCTTGTCAGCGGCTGGCGAACCGGCGTCGACGCGGGTCGCAGCGGCTGGCGGCGGTGTCACTGGGTTCGGTGGCAACGTCGGCTTTGCCGTCCATTGCTGCGGTGGCTCACCGGTCAAACTGCCCAAGAAGCTGACCAGCAAGGAGGTCTGCGATGCGGTCAATTCACGGCCTAGCTGATGGCGGGCCATGAGTCGGACAGCCTCGCCCAAGTCGGTGGTCTGACCATCGTGAAAATAGGGTCCGGTCTTGGCGATGTTGCGTAGGGTCGGCACCTTGAAGTGATGCAGATCTGCAGCCTTGTTGGTCTCTTTCTTCCGACCCTCATCCGCAGGTCGCGGCCACGGTTTGACCTTGCCCAACTTCTGGTAGGTCTGCCCGCCGAGCAGTGGCCCGTTGTGGCACGAGATGCAGCCCGTCTCGACGAAGAGGCGCGCGCCCTTCTTCTGCTCGTCGCTGAGGGCTCCATCGTCCCCGCCCAGGAAGCGATCCCAGGGTGCGGGTGTCACCAGCTTGCGCTCAAACGCGCCCACAGCCTTGGCGAAATTGTCGAACGTAATCGAGTTTTCTCCGGGGAATGCACGCTGGAACTGGACGACATAGCCTGGGATGGCAGCCAAGAGCTGCTCGACCTCTGCCGCGTCCTTGAGTCCATGCTCGATCGGGTTGAGCACCGGTCCCTTGGCCTGAGCTTCGACGTCCGCCATGCGACCGTCCCAGAACTGGCGGAACTGGCCGGCCGCGTTGAAGACAGTCGGTGCGTTGCGATCGCCCTTGTCCCCGGCGTGGCCCACCGACGTCGCTTTGCCATCGACCCCAAAGGTAGACAGGCCGTGGCATGAGTTACACGAAATCGTGCCGCTGCGAGACAGTCGCGCGTCGAAGTACAGCATGTGCCCCAAGTCGAGCTTGGCCGGCGTCGGCGGGTTGGTCTTGCTGTCGAAATGGGCGGGCAGCTTCCCAAAAGCGCCGAGCATCTTTCGATCGATGGGTTTGACTTCCCCGGCTTCGGTGCTCGATTGCCCCTTCGCAGACGTACCGGGAGCAGAGGACTCCGATTTTTTTCCGCAGCCGGTCAGAGACAATGAGGCAACAACCAGGAGGGTCGCCATGAGGAGGTGTCGATGAGCCATGATGCGTCCTTTACCTTGCTGGTGTCGTGTCAACTATCAGGTGCTGTGGGTCCAGGGTCCAGACCGAAAGGCGGACTGGAGCGGGGCTACTTCGAGTTCAAATGTGCCGCAGTGCGCCCCCAACGTCCACTGCGACAACACTGCGACCTCGGCCAAATGTTCTCGCTGCTCCTCTTGACCTACACGCCGGTTCGCGGTGCTGTGCCCTTTCCTACCAGCGTCTCGGTAGGCCAAGGAGCGTTGTCGTATGCCTGATTTTGTCTGCACCACCTGTGGCGATGGCTTCTCGTTGCCGCAAGACGTCATTGACAGATTTCCCGGTTGGACACCGCGGTTTTGCCGCGCGCACAGCCGCAAGAAGTCGGGCTCCTCCAATCAGAAGTCGCACCAGGGTCGGCGGCCTAGCGGTGGTCGGAGCCGGCGCGGTGGGCAGGGGCGTGGTGGTTCTGCGCGGGAGGAAAACCTGCAGCTCGCTGATGTGTTCACCAAGTACAGCGACGGCCCACAGGACGGCATCTTCACCGATGGCAGTTGCAGTCCCAATCCTGGTCCGGGCGGTTGGGGAGTCGCGTGGCTCAAGGACGGTCAGTTGGTCGACCAAGCCTACGGAGAGGTCAGCGATACGACCAACAATCGCATGGAGCTCAAGGCGCTGATCGAGGCCTTGAAGTTGGTCAAACCGTCCTCCGATGTGACCATCTACACCGACTCTCAACTCTGCGCGAACACCATCAACCAGTGGGCCGCTGGCTGGGCCAAGCGCGGCTGGAAGCGC
>JAGSHB010000177.1 GCA_023954815.1 Myxococcales bacterium
CCCGGCCAGCGTGACATTTGTGGACGTCGATCGTGACGGCAATCTCGACCTGTGGATGACCCACAACGCGCCGGCCGGTGGCCAGTCGCCCATGCAGGACCGGTTGTTCAAAGGCGATGGCAAAGGCGGTTTTGTCGACATCACCGTCGCCAGCGGGCTCACGACCAAGCCTTGGAAGCTCTTGGCCGACCTCAACGAGGCCAAGGCCCACTCGCGCGCGTGGTCGAGCGCGGCCTGCGACCTCAACAACGATGGCTGGCCGGAGCTGCTGGCTTCGAGCTACGGCCGCGCGCCCAATCACCTGTGGCAAGCGAAATCGAGCGCCGGCAAGATCAGCTACAGCAACGTCTCGGTGGCGTCGGGTTATGCATTCGATGGCAAGCAAGACTGGACGACCAACATCAACGCTCAGTGCTACTGCCTAGAAAACCCCAAAGCGGCGGACTGCGCCAAAGCGGCGGCGAAGGCGAACGCCCAACAGTGCGCCCAGCTCAAGGCGGGGTTCGGCGGCAAGTTTCGCTGGAACCACACCTACGATAGGCAGCCGTTCCGTCTGGGCGGGAGCAGCGGCGCGACGCTCTGCTCGGACATCAACAACGACGGCCACCTCGACCTGTTGACGACCGAGATCGTGCACTGGGACGTGGGCGACACCAGCGATGCGTCCGAGCTACTTATCAACCAAAAGACCGCAAACATCAGCCTTTCGCGCCCAGGCAACAACAAAACCGGGCTGACGCGCACCCACGTGGTCAGCGGTTGGAACGACGGCGACATGACCGCGGCCATCCTTGATTTCGACAACGACGGCTGGTCGGACATCTACATCGGCAACTCGGACTACCCGGGCAATCGCGGGTTATTGTACCGCCAGACCGCACCGTTAAAATTCCAAGAGCTGAAGACAGCTGATTTCTTCGAGCACAATCGCAGCCACGGGGTCGTCGCGGCGGATTTTGATGGCGACGGCGACATGGACCTACTGGTCGGTCATTCGCGCTCGCGCTGCTACGATAAGGCGCCCCACGACTGCTACAAGACCATGCAGGTGCGGCTGTTCCTCAACCAAATCGGGTCCAAGCGCAATTGGCTGCAGCTGAAGTTAGCAGGCGGCGAGGGCAGCAATCGCAGCGCGATTGGCGCGCGGGTCGAGGTCACGGCGGGCGGCGTCACCCAGACGCAGGAAGTCGATGGCGGCCACGGGCACTACAACACCCAGCGCGACAAGCTGCTGCACTTTGGCCTCGGAAAAGACTGCACGGCGACGGTCACCATCACGTGGCCCAACCAAGCGCGCACCCAGCAGACGGTGAAGTTGGTCGGCAATCAGCGCTGGGTCGTCAAACAGGGGCAAGCGCCCGTGGTGTGGGTTTATGGTGGTGGCAAGTAAGCGCGCGTCAGCCTCAAAACTCGCTGTGCGCAGCCGCTACTTTCCCAGTTTCGGCGTATTCAACGTCACATAGGGGTCGATGACCTCGGGCACATTGCCTTTGAGCCAGCTGTCGATGAACGCTTTGTCCTGGGTGAGCGCCTCCTGGCTGGCCGGGACGCTGCCATGGGACGCCGCTTTCACGGTGCTGCCCGGCTTCTTTCGCGAGCGGTCAAACTGAAAAACGCCCGCGGTTGCGGTCTTGGATGCTTGATTTCCGCTGATCGGCAGCTTGGCCTCGTGACCGACGATACCGACGGGCTGCAGGACGTCGCCCAGCACCGGAACCCCCATGGCCCGCACCAGCATCCGGGTGGCGATGTTGGGGACGATCTCATCGCCAATCGCCATCTGGAGCAGCACCGACGGCGCCTTCTTGCCGATCAGGCGGTCTTTCATGACGTACGGCGCCCAGTTCGCCGAATCGCCGCGCTCGGTCAGCGTCTGCAGGACGGGGAAGAAGCGCTGCACATCGCCATCGGTCGTCCCATCGGGTTTGAACGCCGTGATCAGAGGACCGAATTCTTTGCTCGACAGCACGATGCTGCTCACTTTGCCGCCCGGCACAGACAGGACCGCGGCGCTGACCTGACCGCTCAAGGCCAACAGCTCGCTGCCCATGATCCCGCCCAAACTGACACCGAGATAAGCCAACTTGTCCGCATCCAGATCTGGCTTGCCGTCCCCATCGATGTCGGGCTGCTGGGTCATCAACGCGACTAGCTGCAGCTTGTCGTAGGTCGATTGCCGCCAGTTGTCGCGCATCGCTAGGAAATCAAAGCCCATGGAGGCGACGTCGATGCCAAAGAACCCGAGCACCGCGGCGAGCCCTTGGAACCCGCCCGCCGGATGCTTGCCGTGTTTGACCGCGTCGATGGCCACGACCGCGACGCCGAGTGGACAGCCCAGCTGCGCGACCGGCTCGCCCTGATCTTTGGCGCCCGTCAGCCCGTGACCGAAAATCACCACCGGAAAAGGTCCCGTGCCAGTCTTGGGCAACCAGATGCGAACGATGTGCTCCAAGGGCGCGCTGGGCTGCGGCAGCACCTCGCGCTCCTTTCGATAGTCTTGGCCGATAAAACGGGCCTCGCAGCGCTGATACGACTTGCCCTTCGGCGTGGTGCAGGTCGCTTTCTGACTCCACTTGAAGGTGCGGGTGACGATGTCTTTGGCGACCGCTTCACTCTCTTCGACGATGCTTTGCGTCGTGAACACACTGACCGCGCTGACGTCCGATAGCGCGATGTTGGCCGCCGTGAGCGCCTGGTCAATGGCGATCGCCCGGGTCTTGAGCGGCGCCTCCGTCACCTTGCGTTCGAGCAGTTTGTGGGTGGTCTCAGACGGAGCCATGCACGCGCCAGCGCTATCTTTCAGCGCTGTGGTCGCCACCAGCAGGTGAGTCGTCTTCGGCTTCAGGGGCACCATGGGCGCGATGAGCACGGTCTGGCCATCGTCCACGGTGGTCGCCTCGAAGGGCAGCCGCACGGGGCTGTCTCCCAACTGCCAGAGCTGCAGTCCCTCGTTTTCAACAGAGGCCTTTTCGCCGTTCGCCAGCGGCCCAATCTCGCCGTCGAACCGGATGAACATCGACGCCGTCGTGCCCCAGCCATCGAGCCGCGACAAGTCGATATTCGGTTGCGCCAACCCCTCGGTGGCGCCGTTGACCCACGGGGTGTCTTTGGTGACGTGCAGCCGGATGCCAGTCAGGGAATCGGGCGCGGGCTGGCTCCACAGGTCGTCGGGCATCAACTCGAGTGTTGGGTTGGACAGCGGCGTGTAGAGCTGATGGGTCTTGCCGGTACAGACCACGACATCACGCGGCGGCCCCATCTGGGCGGCCCCTACATCACTGCCAATCGCATCTGAAGTGCTTGTATCCGACGCGCCAGCATCTGCGCTCCCATCGGCGTCCGAGCCGCACGCGGCCATCAGCAGGACGCAGCAACTCAACCAAAACACCCGCGCGACGCCCATGGCTCCCCCTGCAGTCCTTCGGCTCGATGAGCGCGAAATCGTGATTGAACCCCGGCAGCATGGGCATTTCGCGCAAAATTGGCTAGCACAACACCCCGAGAGGATTCGTTAGGCGCGTGCAATCCTCGCTCCCGAAGTCGACAGACTGGGGCTGCGTCCTACACTTATTCTCTCGCCGCCCCCGACACTGGACGCCATGCAAATCACCCCGCCCACCGCCGAGTTCTCAGCGCTCACGCAGCAGCTGCTGTTGTCCCAAGGGGCGCAGTATCGCAGCCACATTGGCGAGGCTCACTGGAAGGCGGTCCCCGTGATGCTCGAGCTGGACGGCTCAGGTCAGGCGCTGCCCGGGACGTCAGCTTTACCGGCCGGCAAGTGGCTAGTGCTGCCGTGGGACGCTGCCGAGCCGCACCTGCTCGAAAACTGGCTGGCACACCTGACCTCGGACTCCGACCAGGTGCCAGATCATGTGGTGATGATCACCAGCTTGGGGCATGTCAATGAGGGCTGGCTATCAGCCTTGAGCATCAAATTCGGCCTTCAGATCAGCGCCCTGCAGGTCGCCATCCACTCGGTGGCTGGTGCGGAGCAGTTGGCTCGCCCGCTGGATTGCCTCTTTGAAGAAGAGACCCAGGACGCGCTGCGGCAGATCAATCCCCTGGAGCACCTGACCGCATTGGCCGATCCCCGCAATCACGCCGTATTTCTCGAGCGTTTGCGCCGCGCGACCCCGGGCGCTTTCGTGACGCGCACCCTCATCGGGCTCAATATTGGCGTCTACGTCGTCATGTTGCTGCTGACGGGTTTTGACCTCTTTGGCGGCTTCACCGTCGACCAGCTGACCGAGTGGGGCGCCAACGTCAGCTCCTTGACCATGACCGATGGCCAATGGTGGCGCTTGCTCAGCTGCACCTTTGTGCACGCCGGACTGCTGCATCTCGGGATGAACATGTGGGCGCTTCATGCCCTCGGCGAGATGGCGGAGCGGCTCTTCGGCAACCGTATCTTCGTCGTCGTCTACCTTCTCAGCGGCTTGGGTGGCTCTATCGCGTCGTTGGGCTTCACGCTGACCGCTCATCCGATGATGCCGAGCATCGGTGCGTCGGGTGCCGTCTTCGGCATCATGGGCGGCCTGCTCGGCTTTATGCTATCGCGCCGTGGATCGGTGCCGCCGGCGCTCTATCGCAGCCTGACCCGCAACGCCATCTTCTTCATCGGACTGAACTTGATGATCGGCCTCAGCATCGAGGCCATCGACAACGCCGCTCACATGGGGGGGCTCGCCACAGGGACGATCGCGGGCGCGCTACTGAGTCGGGATCTGCCGCCCGCTCCGCAGCCATCTTTGGCGGCACGTGCGACCGGAATCGGCGCCGTGCTGCTGGCACTCGGCCTGGGCATTGTGGCGCTATAAGCTTGATTTTGCGGGCTAGCAGACTGCGATTTTTCTCGTTTTTTCGGAAACGCACGCCACTGGGCGCTGTCTGCTGGGACGGGGAAGTCGCGGCTTGCCGCGACTGGGGGCGCTCGTAGCCCCCCAATTGAAAAAGAAAACGAGCAGCGTGCACGGACAGTAATTCTAATTACGCCGCACGCTGCTACCCGCCGATCTGCACCATGCTCTCAAAGGTCTGCTGACCCGCCTCAAAACGGTGGCCATCGACCTTGCCGTCCAGGGCATCGCGAATCGACGCAGCCAACGCCGCATCGTCGTCACCGTGGCGCATCGCATCGCGCAACGATAGGGCTCCCGGCGTCGACAAGCACTCCCGCAAGATGCCCACCGGAGATACGCGCACCCGATTGCAGGTGGCGCAGAAGTGGTCGCTCACCGCCGTGATGAATCCGACCGGTGTGCCCGGCTCAGAGGCGGGATCGACGCCGCGGGGCCAAGCAGCCCAATAGCGAGCAGGGCCGCCGCCTTTAGCGTCACTGCCCTCGTCCAATCGGAGCGTCCAACCGGCCTTGAGGAGGATATCGCGCAACTCGCCGCCAGAGATGAAGCTCTTGGGGCCCCAGAAGTCGTCCGTGCCGATGGGCATGTACTCGATAAACCGCAGCGTGAACCCGCTGTCTCGGGCGTAGGCCAGCAGGTCGGGCGCCTCTGCGTCGTTCATCCCGCGGAGCATCACGGCGTTGAGCTTGATGTCCGAAAAGCCGGCTTCTTTCGCCGCATCCAAACCAGCGATGACACTGCTGAGGTCGCCTTGCCGGGTGATGCGCGCGAAGTTGTCTGCATCGAGCGTGTCGAGCGAGACGTTGAGCCGCGTCAGCCCCGCCGCCCGCAGCGGAGCTGCCAAGGAGGGGAGCAGGTGGCCATTTGTCGTCATGGCCAAGTCTTCGAGGCCGTCGATGGCAGCGATCTGGCCAATCAAGTCCACCACCCGACGCCGTGTTAGGGGCTCGCCGCCGGTGAGGCGCACGCGGTTGATCCCCATGGATACAAAGACGCGGACCAGACGCACGATCTCTTCAAAGCGCAGCAAATCGGGCCGCTGGACGACTTCAACTCCCTCGGCAGGCATGCAATATGTGCAGCGGAAGTTGCAGCGATCGGTGAGGCTGATTCGGACGTATCGCACCGTGCGTCGCTGGAAATCAACCAGCGAAAACGGGCTTGGAGCGCCACCTTGGCGCCGAGGCTCATGGGGCCCAGCGAGGCTGAGTGCTCCTAGTGGGACAGTTCCGCTCATTCGGCGGCAGCTGCCGGGGCGCGCACTTCAGCTTTGGCGTCGTGGTACGCCAGCTCAGCGACCACGTTGTCGGCGCTGTGCTCCTCTTCGTACGTCGCGATGACTTTGGCGTTGCCGGCGGCGACGCTCTTGATGAAGGCGTGGCATTCCTGGTGGCTCAGCCCGCGATTGTGTTTGTGCACGACGCGCTCGATATGCTCAGCGCGGCCCGCAGGAAACGAGGTGAGGGCAACTTCAAATGGACCGGACATGCAGGCTCCGACAGTGGTTGGCGTGAGGAGGGGTGCGCTACTTACGCGGCAGCACCTGACCCAGGGGGACAATGATAGGCTTCTTCTGGCCAATACCATCAACAAGAATGTGCGCTCTGACACCTTTCACTTTGCGAACGGAGCCCGGGTACATCATTCCGATCCACGGCACGGTCACGCGCTGCCGACGACGCAACTTGGGTTTCAGTGGAATCGGCGTCAGCGTGTCGGTGGGCAACGTGTCGACCCGCCCGGCGAATCTGCGAACCACCCATTTGTCGGCTGCGGGCGCAACGAGCAGCACCAAATACTGCTGCCCATCGAGCTTGGCGACCGCAAAATTGCCGGGGGACAGCCCCTCTTTTTGCTGCGTCAGCTCGCGGGGCGATTTCGTCGCCGTGATTTTGTCATCCGACCAGCTATCGGGCAGATCCGTGTAGCGGATTTTGACCTTAGCGCCCTGAAATCCAACCACCACAGCGTGTTTGAGTGACGACGCCCACTCCGCCAAGACAAAGTCCCCCTTGCTCAGCGCCTTGGCGCTGGCGACACCGGCGGGAATGACAAACGAGCCGCTAACCTGAAAATCCGAGCCGCCCATCTCCTTGAGCGTGACCAAGTCCTTGGCCACGGAGCGCACGTCGTGGGCGTACAGGTGGTAGACAGCGCGGCGATCGGTGTGACTGCGGTTGCGGCCACGTGTCAGCACGTAAGCACGGTCTCCCGCTTTCACCGTCGCGGCGGCGCTCTTAATCGCCCACGCATTAACCCGCGGGTTCACCGGTTCGGCAGCAGCAGCCTTGGCGGGCGTGGCAGCCGCTGGTGTCGGCGCGGGCGCGACTTCCTTGGTAGGCGCGGGCGGATTGCTCGGCGCTGGAGCTGGCGCCTTGACTGCGGGTTTGGGCGCCGTCTTGGGTGCGCTCTTACCGCACGCCGGCGCTGTGACGGCCAGCACCATCAAGCACACGCCAAACATCGCGGAGGAGAGGTTGTGCATGAAATCGAACTCCGAATGTAGATCCAAGTGTGACCAGCGCAGACGCCTGATAATAAGGCCTAGAACCTGTCGAAACGCCACCCTTGAGCGGAGCGTACCAGTACCGGCTTGAGCACGATGTCGCCGGCCGATGTGACGGTCAAGTGAAGCTTGTCTCCCTCTTGCCGGCGGTCACTGGTCGCGTAGCCCTGCGCCCCTGCCCTAGCGTACCTGTCCATGTGACGCCAAAACCGCTCGCCGTGCTTGGGCAGCATGTCGTCGATCTCCTTGGCCATGCGCGGCGTGCACCAGCGCTTGATCCCCTCTTTGTCGTGGTTGGCGGCGACATTCTTGATGCGCTTGACCATCCATTTCGCGGCGATGTCTTTGTCTTCGCCGGGCGCTGTCTTGGCGTTGATGACGGCGCGCTCGATCATTCCCGGCGCAATGTTGGGCAGCCCGCCGGACGCCGAGCCGCCCTCACGCTGGAGCTTGCGAGCCACAGCGGCGACAGCCCTCGCCTTGTCCTTGTCTGATTTTTCAGCTTTTTCGCTGTCCGTCGGTTCGCTAGAAGCATTCGCGCCGGCAGCGCTCTTGGCCGGCGCCGGCTGCGTGATGGGCTTCTCCTTTGTCGCGGTCTGATTCGGCGCCGGCGTGTCCGACGGACCTTTACATCCCAAGGTTGCCAAGCCTAGGGCGGCGCAAAGCAGTCCGACGGATAAGGCGAAGCGAGGGGAAGCGAGGGGAAACATGAAGACTCCATTTCTTACCTGAGGGCCAGGGGCGCGGAGGTTAGCGAGCGGCCGACCTGCCAGCAACCATCGTTTTAGGACGGGCCTCCCGGCCGCTTGAATTGCTGTCGTACACCTGCAGTTGGCCCGAGTGAACGCATCCGAGTCTTCGACGATCCGCGCCGATATGCTACAGCTTCGAGCATGAATCGGCGGCTTTCCTCACTCCTGATACTGGTGACGTGCGTGACGATGGGCGCGTGCCGACAATCGCAAATCTCACGCCATGATGATTTCTGGCTGCGATCACCTGGGCTCGCTCTCCTGCGAATCTCACCGCCCGTGCCACAGGGCGCTCCGGGCGCAGTTACCCGACACAACATCGAAGGCATCGTATCCACCCATGTTCGCTCTGGTCGCGCCGGCGTCGACTACATTCTGACCCTGCAGCGCCCGGAGCGGGTCGATGCCAAATTCACCTATCGTCTGGGGCGGCATCGTCGGCTTCCCGTCAACACCGGCGATAGCATTCGCATCGTCGTCGCACACAGAGCTCATGCCGCTGACGAGGGCGAAGACGTGGGCGTGTTAATCTACCGCTCGGAGACCGAATCCGTCACTGACAACCGCGGGGATTCGCCGCTGAAGGCACCGCGCGGGCCGGGCGACAAGCCGGAGACGGGCACGCTCAAACTGCGCAACCGGGCCGTCTTGATCGCGGTCGTCGAGCAAAATCAGCTTTTTTCGGAAGACGAATTGCCGGCTGCGTTACGGGGGCTGCGGATCACGGACGTCGCCGCATATAAAGAGGCTGGTCGCTACCGGGCTGACTGTCAGGATGTCCGCGAACAGCGCTACTTCCGCCTCTCTCGGCCCGACCTACTCGCGGGCAGCGAGGGCAAAATACTCAGGGGTCGGTTTTTCGCTCCGGGTAGCCGGCTCCGAATGCGTCAATCGACCACAGAGAGCTTCGATGTCGTCCTGCTCAGCCATGTAGCGGTCGTGCGAAGCTCTTGTCGTGCCAAACCCGATGCGGTCTGGTCTTGGGCGGCCATACGCAGCGAAAAGGCTGACACCAAATAACGCGTCTGCCCGCCACTGTTTCGCGCAGATGGTCAATGCTCACGCGCCGCGAAGCCGCGCCAGCAATTCGTAGGTGCGGTTGGTCTCCTTGTCGTGGAAGCGCGACAGACGCTGCAGCGCTCGAAGCAGGTTTCGCCGCGTAATGATGCCGACACACTTGCCGTCTTTCATCACTGGCAATCGGCTCGCCTCCCCCGTCTGGAACAGTCGCGTCACCGCGTAGATGTCCGCCTCCGCATCGATCGTCACGGGCTCGGTCGACATGTGATCGGTCACCGGCCCCGTCGGCACCGCATGAAAGGCCGACGCGATCTGAACACGCAGCAAGTCGGAGTCAGAGATAATGCCCAGCAGGCGCCCATCGGCATCGACGACCGGCGCCCCGTGGATGTGCTTGTCGACCAGCCGCTCGGCGGCGTCGACGACGTTCATCTCGGCGTCCAAGCAATAGGCCGGATGCGTCATCATTTCGGCGGCGGTTTCAATCTTGACTGAGTCAGTCTTGGTTGTGCCATGCATGACCACCTCCCGACCCGACTGAAGTGCGGGCCTCTACACCTTCATTCAAGGCTTGCGGAGCGGTGTTTCAAGCAGCTTTGCGCGCACTCAGACGCTGTTTTTGCGGGCGATGTGCGCTGTTCAAGCTTTGGGCGAGGCAGTCTCGAGCAGTTTCTTCAATGCCTGGTAGTCACCGTTCACCGACCGGGAGACCATCCTGCGCATCAGCGGCGCCGCCATTTTGAAGACGCCAGCCGGTTCGCCGCGCACGTCAGCTTTCACGCGACAACGATTCGAATCGATCGGCGTCACCTCGCGGGTCACCTGAATCGGGAACGTGCTCTGCAGGGATGCGATCGAGATGGAGCGCCCCTGCTCAAAGGCGGTCACCTCGAAATGGGTCTCGATGGGGCGCCCCATAAACCGGGCTCGCTGCACATATTGCGATCCGACGCCGAGCGGCGGCTCTGTCACAAAACGGGCACTGACCATGCCGCCTTGCCAGGCTGGGTTGTTCTCAAAGTTGGCCAGATAAGCGAACACCTCATCGGCGTCGCGTGCGATCTCCACCACAACGGTCACGGCGATAGCCATCTGCGCTCCTCTACTTTTGCTTCTACTTGGCGTTGGCTACCGACGCGGCGCGGTCAGCGCAATCTCGGCGACAGGTTGGGTTCGCAGCCCGGAGTCAGAATTGGACGCCAGCTCCTTTGCAGCCTGCGGTGCCTGCTGCCCTCCGCTGAGATCCCAGCGCTCAAACAGCCAGGGCGGCGACCAGGAGACAAAGTCCATCTCCGGCATGGACATGGGGTGGCGCATCAACCGCCGCGCCCAGGACTCAACCGGCAGCACCTCGGCAAACTGCGCCTCCACCGTCGCCATCTCCTTGGCGCGCGCAGCATCGAGCCCACGGCGATCTTCGAGTGTCGCCAGCACCGGTTGCATGTGGTTGAGCTTGCAAGCCACCTCAAGCTTCCGTGCCAGCGCCAAATTATCCGCGCGCTGCCGGGTCATGTCGGGCGGCTTCTGGTCTCTCGGAAAGTTGGAGATCGCAATCACCGCGTCGACCGGCTGCTGCCGCCCCGTCCCCAATCCGCTGGCACGCCCAAGCGCCTTGCACAGCCGCGACCACTGGTTGGCCATGGCTGGATCCTCGATGAGACGGGCCAAGTCACCGACGTTAAAAAGCACCCGCAGCTTCGGCAATTGGCGCCCCGCATCCGCGAGCTCTGCCAGCCGAAACAACCCCTTGCGCAGGTCTTCCAAGTTGCCTTTTTCCAAGACGCGTTGGGCCAAAAAGCGCTGATCCATGGGCTGCGTGATGAAAATCAGCTCGTCCAACTGGCCCGCTTCCGTCAGCTCGCAGATGAGCTCGGCTTGCTTCGGTTGGCTGACTTTTTCCTTGAACGCCGTCAGCCAGGATACCGGCCCGTGCGCCTGCGCGAGCTCGGTCATCGCGGTCGTGACGGTGGCGCGGTCAAAAAGCTCTGTGCCGGAGAACAGGAGCCGCTCCGCAGCTGACTCAGTGGATGACACAGTGAATGACTCAGCGGACCGCTCAGCCGGATCTGACTGACGCGCGACAAACTCACCAGCCGCATGGACCAACTCAGCGGCCATCTTGTCTTGCGGATATTGCTCCACACGAAAGCCCGGGCAGTAGGCCTCACAGGTCTTGCACGCATCGATGCGGTACCACTGCTTCGCTTTAAAGGCCTTGAACTCGCCGGGATGGGACTGCTCGTACTCCCGAAAGGACTTCAACCCGTAAAACTGCGGCTCGATGAACTCCGGGCCGAGGTGATCGAACAGGCAGTTGGGCACGTTGTAGGGCTTGATCCGCGCGCCATGGCGACGCAAGGCCGGCACAGCACGCTCCACCTCGCGCACGATGTCCTCGTAGGGCACGTAGAAGCGCCCGAGCTGGTCGGAGTTACTGCGCTGGGTGATGAAGGGCTGAATCATGAACAAGCCGACACCCTGCGGCGCCAGCAGCTCAACCATCTCCGAGATGTGGCCAACATTGTCTGGCAGCAGGATCTGATTGTTCATCAAATGCGCTTCTAGCCCGAATTTCCGCCGCGTTTTGGCGATATTTCGCAGGCCAGCGAGCGCTTGCTCCAGCGCGCCTTTGCTGTTGCTGATGCGGTCGTGAATCTCGGATGTGGGCCCGTGCAGAGAAAAGGTGAAGCCGTCGAGCCCCGCCCGCATCGCCTGCTCAGTGAAGCGCGAGTAGGCGAACATGCGGCCGTTGCTCGTCACCCCAATCCGGCCAAACCCGAAGCTGCGGCCATATTCAATAAGCTCCACAAAATCAGGACGAATCGTCGGCTCGCCGCCCGAAAACCCAAGCTGGTCGTAGCCATTTTCGGCAGCAAAACGGATGCGTTCTTTGATCTGCTCGGTGGTCAGATCGAGCTTGTCGGCCTGCGGAATGACCCGGTAATCCAGCTGCGTGCAGTATTTGCAGCGGCTGTTGCAGGTAAATCCGGTCTCAATGGACAGCAGCTTGCCCATGGCGCTCCACGATGGCGCCACCGGGCGCGAGAGGGCAAACCCTACCATCGGCGGCGCGTGGTTGCAGTCGACGGAGCGCAATCAGCCCGGATCGGTAGCGGTTTTCACCGACAACCAGCTTGTCAGACGGCGACGATCACAGGGGTATTTCTGCCGCTTGCACCACCGCCGGCAGGGCTACCAGGCGAGGCCGGACTTCGAGTTGCGCACGACCAGCTCGCTGACTTTGCCGCGCTTGTCGGCTTTGCAGTTGACGTTGCGAGCCGCAAAGATCTGCTGGATATCAAAGCGCGCGTAGAGATCACGAATGAGCTCACAGTCGCTGTTGGAGAGCATGAAGCGCACCCCCATCTTGTCGAGCTCGACGCACACCTCGGCGAGCTCGGCCTGATCCCGCGCACCAAACCCACCGCGGCTGTACGCGTTGAAGGCCGATGTCGCGCTGATGGGGTGATAGGGCGGGTCGAGGTAGACGAAGTCGATCCGGTGGTCGCGCACCAACTTGGGCAACATGCGGAAATCACGCTCGGCCACATCGGCGGTTTGCAGCGCCCGGTGACAAGCCTGCAGCTCCGGAATCCGTGCGATCCGCGGGTTGGCGTAGCGACCGTGGGGTGTGTTGAAGCGGCCCGACAGATTCTCGCGCCACAGCCCGTTGAAGCAAGTGCGATTGAGAAAGAGCATGCGGGCAGCGCGCTCCACATCGTCCATGTCGACGTCCATCGGATGCCGCGACCGAATCTGATAGAAG
>JAGSHB010000300.1 GCA_023954815.1 Myxococcales bacterium
GAGGCGATCAGCGTGGAGTACGCGGTGCGCGTGGCCATGGGGCAGCAGCTCGAGGGCCAGCGCAAGTGGGGCGACGCGCTGGAGCAGTTCAAAGAGGCCGCATCGCTCTGGAAAAAGGGCCGTTTAGCGCAAAATGGGCCACAACCTTCCGTCGCAAATGAAGGGGGGCAGCCGCCGCATGTCGCCGGGTTGACCCGCGCTCGTACGCTGCACAAGTTGCTCGATGAGACGGACAGCACGCTCGACAAAGCGGCCAAGCTGCTGGAGCCCATCGGCGCCGATCTGGGCATAGGTAATACGGCGCGCAAGCGTTTTCACGACAAGCTCAAGGCTGCCCCGCTCGATCCCAAGATCTACGCGGAGGAGGCGCTGACCCGCATCCGTACGGCCCGTGTCGCCAACAGTGACACCACCGAGCTGCAGAAAGTGCAGGCCCAGGCCAAGCGGTTCCTCGATGCCAGCGAGAAGGTCGTGCCGGGCGATCCCATGGGTCGTTTCTACAAGGGCGTGTTGGCCTTCATGGCCGGCTATCCGAAGAAGGGACTCGATGGCATGCGCGCGGCGTACAAAGCGGGCTACAAGGGCAGGGCGGCCGAGCTCTACCTCGCTGAAACCCTGAGTTTGCGGGACAAACACGCAGAGGCGCTGACCCATTGGAAGAAGGCGTGGCAGGCGGAAACCGCGGATACCTACGTCGGTCGGCGCATGGTTGAGGCCCTGGTTGCGCGTGGTGAGTTGAAGGCCGCTCGCAAGCTCCTGGCCCGGATGCTGGAAGAGCGCACGCCGGACCGGGACCTCATCGAAGCGCAGGTGCTGGTCCATCTGCACACCAAGAACTACGACGCCCTGCGGCAGGTGCTCTTGCTCGATCGCACCCAGTTCACCGCCAACGCGCCGGCGGAGATCGAGCGCACGCGGCGGATCACGACAGCGGTCTACAACAAGCTAGGCAAGGCGCGGGTCAACGGCGAGATCATGAAGCCCGGCGAAGAGATGGTCGACAGGCTCTACGGCTATGCCATCCCGGTCGATGGGCTCAAGGTGACGGCGGAAAAGCGCGTGCAATCCGCCATTTTGGTGCTGACGACCCAGGGCCTCATCGTGCTGCGGTGGGATACCAGCAAGGACTATCGCAAGGAGATCGAGACCGGCGCGCGGCTGGCCAAGCGGGCGGTGCGCGTCGGCGTCAAGCTCAGCGGTGAGTTTGCGGGCCTGCATCTGGGTGACGGGATCGGCAAGCTGGTGCAGCTGCTCGATCTGCTGCCCGAATCCAAGCCGAGGGAAAAGACGAAGAAGGAGAGCTTGCTCGACAGCACGGTGGGTCTGGCCATCGATTCGCTGGATCTCTTCGATTCACTGCGGGGCGATCTGGAGCTGCAGGTCGCTGGCAAGGACATCAAAGCCCACCGCATTGGCCGGGGTACGGTTGTGGCGTGGGAGCTGCTGCCCGTCGACCCGAGCAAGGGATTGTATGCGGTTCATGCCCGCACGCGCGATGGCGTGAGTCCTTGGCGGACGGATACCGACAGGCTGCTGGTGCACACGGACAGGCCAGCGCGGCTGCGGATGTATTTGCAGCACGTCTTGCAAGCCAAGAAGTAGCGAAAAGGCCGACAATTTAGCAGGAAAGCGTAGTTTTGCCTTCTCGCGGCGCACCGGAAGTAGCCTTGGAAGCCAGTGGCGCAACGGTTACTTGCAGGTCACCGGGGTCGCCTTTGTGCCCGTCATCTTCGTAAACCACGCGACAGCGTCCGCCGCAGTGATGCCGGAGTAGCACGCCTCGACGGTGCTGGTGGCCACCGGCTTGGGTCCGAGCCAACTGACCTTCGTGACGTGGAGTTGGTGGCGCAGGGTGAGCTCATCGACCTTGGTGACCTTGCCGAACTTCATCCCAGCGTCGCCCAGCTTGGAATTCGAATCGAAACGCAGTCGACTAACGATGGTCATCTGCGGAACGCTGAGCGAGGCAAGCTGCTTATTGGCGCGGAAAATCAGCCGATTTGCGTTGTTGAGGTTCGCAAATGAGACGCTCTTGCAGCCATTTTCACTGATCTGCGCGGTCGTGATGAACCGTTGCGCCGATGGCAGGGAGATGCTCGTTAGCTTGGTATTACCCGAGATGGTCACGCCAGCGCCGATGTCTTCGAGCTTGCCGAAGGTCTTCCATGTCACTGCGCTGTTGTTGACCACATCGAGCGTGGTCACCTGCCCCAGCGCGTCGAACCCGTGGATCTCGGCCAGCTGAAAGTTTCCACGAATACTTAGCTTTTGGCCGATCGTGGTAAGGTTGGGGAACACCGGCGCGTGCACGAGCTTGGTATTTTCGATGAGCACGTGGGCGGTCACGGAGACCAGACTGGGCAGCACCGACACGGCCTTGGCCGTGCTTGTCCCGGAAATGGCAACCGAACCTTGAATCGTTCGAATGGTTGCCAGCTTCTTATAGTTGGGATTCGCCGGGTTGATTTTGACGTTGCCTTTGACGGTGCACTCGCCAGCGTAGCTCGTGGTCGCACTCACCTGCCTCAGGTCGATGTTGTTGTTGTACGACCCAGGCGTGCATGTGAGCGGCTTTGTCGTCGTGCCCGTGGTCTCCTCAGGAACTAGAGATGGGTCGACTGGTGGGGTGTCCAGCTCGGGCAGCAAACAACCGTGGAGCAGCGCAATCAGCGCAACAACACCGAGTCTTCGGGTAATGCTGCCCAGACCCGCGTACTTTGGGACGCCAGTTGATTCGCTAAAATGCATAGCCAAACCCCACACGAAAGATGCCTTCATAGCGCCGGCGGGAAGTGCTGCCGAACGGATCTTCACCGTCAAATAACGTCTTGCTCGCGTTGCCTCCGCTGGCGTTCGTGCTTACTCGTTGACTCGTCATCCACTCAGCGAACGCCAGAAATGAGCCCCCGCGTCGGCGGCCCGCCTTGAAGTACACGGTGCCGCGAAGCGCAGACTTGTTCACGTCATCGTTGGAATCCGCCACGGATGTGCTCGCGACGCCCGGCCACCACGTGTAGGTGCCCTCGATCGCGAGGCGACGCGACAATCGCACCGATGTGTTCAGCTTCAGGTAGGTGTACGCCACCTCCCAGTTGATGCCGAACCCAGGCGAGAAACCGATCTGAATGCGGTCGCTCCCCCGCCCGAATAGGCGCCACAACGTCACAGGAAATCCGATCGCGAGGTGCATCGGAAACCCGGTGTCACCGAGGAGGGTGTCCTTTTCCTTGTAGCCCATACCGTCCCAGCCCATGCCCATATCGAACTCAATGCCGGCCAAGTTGCCGAGCGGTGAACTCTTGCCAAAAAACGCCCCAGCAAACTGGAAGTAGACTTGGCTGCCGCTGTTGGCCCAGCGCTCACCTCGGCCGAGATAGCCTTCGACCCGCATGTCGTGGGTGCCGCCAATCCAGCCGATCCCGCGGGCTGCCTCGGCTTGACCATGCGGAAGCCAGACCGCGGCCACCAACAGCAGCGCCGATAGCAGCTTGAGCGTGCCGCGGCGTTCGGGGGCGAGGCGCTTGAAGTCGCTCTTCATCATCCTGCCCTCCTAAAACCGTGCGCCGGCGGAGGCGACAAAGCCAAACACGCCAGAGGTGACAGACGGGGTGGTCAGCGCCCCATCCACGTAGATGCGACCCAGGAGCGCCGCGGAGGCGCCAATTCTCAACGGCATGCCTGCGGGCGTCGCATGGTGGGTGTTCTTGCCGATGGTCTTGCCGGTGATGTCTGCACCGCGCGTATGACCGAGCCAATTCCACTCCCAGAGGCCGTAGATGTTGACGGGGCCGAGCGCGTACGTGAACCGGAACGGCATGCCGAAGTACGCCCACTCGGTGATCATGTACTTGCCGTCGCCCATCACCGC
>JAGSHB010000198.1 GCA_023954815.1 Myxococcales bacterium
AAACGCCGGATGTGCGGGCAATATCACTCTGTTCTCGCTCGAAAAATCGCTGCACAAGGAGGGCTGTGACCTCCTCCTGTGGGGTATCTTTGAGCCGCCGATAACCGTAGCGCAGCCCCGAGGGTTTGGTGATGAGGTGGCCTTGCTGCTCTGAATAGGTCAGCACCGAACGCACCCGGCTGACGGGCTGCTGCAGCGCCTCGGCCACCGCCTCCGGCTCGATGGTCAGCCAAATGCGACCCATCTTTCCGGCGGCAAACACGGCCTCGACAAAATCTCGCCGCGGCCCGCTGTAGCGACCGATAACGTCTTGCATCGTTGTGGTGAACTGCACTTTGTAGCCCGTGTAGTGGGGCCCAGTGCTCTCGATGATGCCGGCGAGCTCCAGGTAGGTCAGGACCGTATTGACCACCAACGGCCGCATGTCGTGGTCCTTGGACAGGTGGTAGCGCGAGACGGAAAACGCCTGCTCCCCACCGAGCAGCTCGGCGGTGATGCTCTGGAGCGAGGCCGCCGTCGGTGTGTCGCCATAGGAGAAGTTATCGAGGACCAGCTTGTCTGCGCTGACGGCGAAGAGCTCACAGCGCGACGGCTTGCCATCACGACCCGCACGACCGATCTCCTGGCTATAGCTCTCTAGGGATTTGGGCAGGTTGTAGTGGTAGACCGCGCGGATATCGGCTTTGTCGATCCCCATTCCGAAGGCGATGGTCGCCACCATAATGGGCACGTCGCCCCCCATGAAGGCTTCCTGCAATCGGGAGCGCACCTCCGAGTCGAGCCCGGCGTGATAGGCCTGGGCATTCAGACCGGCGTCACAGAGCGCCGCGGCGACTGTTGCGGCGGTTTTTTGCAGGGTCACGTAGACGATTGTGGCGCCCTCGGGGGACGCCTTGATCCGTTCGATCAGGGCCGCAGTACGCTGAGCTGGGGTCGTACGATGGACGCGCAGGGTGAGGTTCGGTCGATAGAACCCCGTCTGGATGTGGTCGGAGGCGTCGATGTCAAAGGCGGCGCGAATGTCGGCGCTCACGGATGGGGTCGCCGTGGCGGTCAGCGCGAGCACACGGCGGACACCGAGCTCCTGGGCGAAGGCGGCAATCTTGAGGTAGTCCGGACGAAAGTTGTGACCCCACTGGGAGATGCAGTGGGCCTCGTCGATGGCGATCATCGACAGGTGGGTGCGCCGCAGCCGCGCGCGGAATCCCTC
This sequence comes from Myxococcales bacterium, assembly GCA_023954815.1. Lineage (GTDB taxonomy): Bacteria > Myxococcota_A > UBA9042 > UBA9042 > UBA9042 > UBA9042. The sequence continues at coordinate 1,211 of JAGSHB010000198.1, forward strand.
ATTACCGAGCCGTTCAGGGGCGACGTAGAGCAGCTTGAGGGTGCCCTGGGCCATGGCGTCGTAGATGGCGAACGCCTCGTCTCTCGACAAGCTGGAATCGAGCTTTGCGGCTGCAATTCCAAGCTTTTGGAGCTGATCTGTCTGATCTTTCATCAGCGCGATGAGCGGCGAGATGACCAGGGTAAGACCCGGGAAATCCAAGGCTGGCAGTTGGTAGCACAGGCTCTTGCCACCGCCGGTGGGGAAGATGGCCAGGGCTGGACGACCGGCTTGCAGTGCGCCAATGACCGCCTGCTGACCGGGCCGAAAACTATCAAAACCGAAGATGCTGCGGAGGCGCTGTTGCGTCATGGGGGGCACGGTACCACCACCGTGCCCCCTGTGCTTGCTCGTCAGGGGGAGGCTAGCGGCCATACACGACCTGCCTGAGGTGCTCGCGTGTGTGGATGATGTCCTCGCGATCGCGCTGATCGTCGGTGCATGACTCGAGATCGTGGAGCAGGGCGAGCGCCACCTTGGCGTCTTCGGTACCCGGCTGACCCAGGACGATGCCCGTGCTCAACCCACAGGCCAGGGCGAGGCGCCCTTTGACCGACTCGGGATTGGCCTGGTTAAAAGCGTCGAGGCCGGCCTCTGCGGTGGTCCGATCGCCCATCCACCAAATCAGCAGCAAACGGCCGACGTGCCAGTGGTCGCGGGCAGCCTGAGGCTCACTCGTGAAGCGCTCGGTGAGCAGGTCAAAGAGCTGGATGCCGGTCTTGAAGCTCTCGGTATCGTCTGAGCACGCGTAGTCGAGCTGGTGATCCGCCATGAACCCGAGCCACATCTCCAGGCAAGCATCCTGACCGAGCCAGGTGGTCGCCGCGCCGATCGTGCGGACGTGCTCAGGCAGTAGCGCCAAGAGGGCTGTGAGGATGGTCATCTGATCGGCGGATTCGTTCAGCCCGTACTCGACCATATCGTGCCAAATCCAGCCGTGAATGAGCTCCAGACAGGGCCGAGCCGGGTCCAGCTGCTGCCAGAGCGCTGGTGCGTGCTCGGTGATGAAGGCGTGGGCAGCCGGCAGCAAGATGCCCCGCGGGTTGTCCTGTTTCGCCGCGCGCAAGAGCCACTGACGAGCGGAGCAGTGCTGCTGCATCTGTTCGGTCAACACGTCCAGATCTGTGGGCAGCCCAAACGCTGCGAGCAGGTGGTCGAGCTGTTCTTCAGACAGCTCGCACAGATCCATGTCGTCGTCATCGGGGCTGACCTGGGTCCAGACGTCGCAGGCGGACTTCCAGGCGGCGGTGGTGACGGCGGCCAGAGGCGGCGGGGGCACAGTCCCAGCGCTGTGGGTGACGTGATTCTCGCGTGCACAGCGGGCAGAGCGCGGTTCGGAGCGGAAACGATGCACGCTGTTGCGCCAGCCGCTGAGCGCGTTGGGGTCGCTGAACAGGGACTCGGCGGAAGAGGCGAAGTCCAGGTCGTCGTCATCGGGCAGCGCGAAGTCAGGGTCAAATGCCGGTGAGGGAGACGCGGCCGGGAAGCCCGCGATGGCCGGGTCGGCGATGAACGCGGCGGGCGAGGGTGAGGCGGGCGTGGATGAAATCATGGCGGTCTGCATGGGTAGCTCCTCAAAGCCCGGCATTGGGCTCTTTGGGTAACTACGACGCTGGCCGAAGAGAAAATCGTCGGTTTTATTTTCTGATGGGGTGAAATTTCTTGTCTGAAGGTGCGCGCTTGGCTGTCGAAAGCTGTATGCGAGATCACACTTTCCTTTATGTTTTCATACAACCAAGCCGACGTTCGCGGATGACGCGCTGAGCGATGACGCGCTCGATCTCCTGTGATCACGGCGCAAATCGTGCCGGATGAGTGAGGGTAGGAGCCCGCCAGAGGCCCGATGAATCGTCGAGGCTATTGATGTGCCTTCGAGCCGCAAAGACGGCTCTGTGGGCCTCAGGGGCGCTGTAGATGGCAATTGAGCCCTGCGAATCGATGAAATTCCACCCTGCGGCGCACGTCCAGACGCCTAGCCCCTCGACTTGGGCCTCGGTGCCTGCTGATGCCTTGGGAAGCCGAGTGGTGGCCTAGTGAGCCCAAAACCCTAGCCAACGCGCTAGCCAAACAGAAAAGGCCCCTCGCGGAGCCTCTTCAAGTCACTGATTTGTATGGAGCCGACCACCGGAGTCGAACCGGTGACCTACGCATTACGAATGCGTTGCTCTACCAACTGAGCTAGGTCGGCGTCTAACGACGTTTCTCAACATCCAACCGAAAGCAGTCTCCTGTTCCGGTCAGCGGGCGCGCACCGTACACCACACCCTGCGCCTGTTCAACCCACAATTCTGCAGATCTCACCACGCCGAGATTTCGGGCTCAACACGCCGATCTCGCACCAGATCATAGAGGCATCGCGACCGGAACTGGCGCCCATCGGACAGCCGTAGTCGCCGGGCGGTCTCGAGTCTCAGCACCATGGGCGCTGGCGACGAAGTCCTGCCCACGCTCGCCGTCTCGCCGCCATCGGCGCCCATCCCGCCGTCTGCAGCCCCATCGACCGAAAAGAGCCGGATGACATACGTGCCTTCAGCCAAGGCCTGCGCCGCACCAACGTCTACAGGCGGCACCTCATGGGCCTGCCGTAGACACCGCCAGACGGCACCACTCCGCTCCGCAGATAGGGCGACGGGCAGTTCGCTCCCGTGGGCGGCCAAACGGGTCACGACGACGTGATCGCCTGCTTCCGGCAACGGCAATTCAGCACACCCGGCACTGAGTCCTATCAGGACCGCCAGGGTAGAACTGACCAGTTGTCGCAGCTGAACAAACACACCGACCTCCACCCCCCGATCGATCCCCGAGATCGGTCAAAGCGCAAAAAAACTCTCCATCTCCCATGGAAGGACGCGCAGCAGGTCGATTTGGTTCATCGGTGGTGGTCGTTTCTTGTGGGAGGCATGGCCACCGCGCACAGCTCAGCCGATCGCCTCGCAGCCGGTCCATGGCAGCGGCAGCCCGAGCGCGTCCGTCGCTGCCTGCAGCTCTGTGCCACTGCGCGCCACAATCCACAGGGGCAACGCCATGCGCACGCGCGCCGGATCAGCCAAGGGCACAACCCCCTGTGCCAACTTCCCGAGGTGCCGACCCTGCCCAGGCATCAGCGGTAGACGCGCCTGACACAGCTTCAGCAGCGCGGGCCAGTTCGCAGCGCCGCTATCTCGCAGCTGCCGTTGACCTGCGAGCAGCAACAGACCACTACGCCCCGGCACCATCTTGCGCTGGAGCGCCAGCCCGACTTGGCCCATCGTCATCCTCGGATTGACCTCGAGCAGGGGGTGAAGCTGCAGCGCGCCCTGCTCGTCCCGAAAGATCAGCGCATCGACGCCCGCAGACCCTTTAAAACCAGCCTCTGCGAGGTGCTGTCCAACGGTGAGGCCGAGATCTTCAAGGGCCCGCGGCACACCAGCGCGCTTGTCGCCGCCGCCATGCCAGAACGCCTGTACGTCGGCCGGTAGCCCCCAACTCGGTCGGCCAAGCAGCGTGCCGGTGTACTGCCCGCGCCGATCTGTGAAAAAACGCGTCACGCCCAGAGAGCGGGCCATGCCATCTGTGGAGACTTGAAGCTGCACGGAGAGATCGACCACCCGATCTAGCCACGGCATCACCACCACGGCGTCCTGTTTACCCAAGCAGCGATCCAGCCACTTTCGCTGGGTAGGCGACGGGGCTCCCTCACGAAGTAAGATGCGAATCGCGCCGTGCCCAGATGTCCCCAGCGTCGCCTTGATCACCGCATCCTGGCCGCTGTCGTGTAGCTCCGTTACCGCATCGAGCGCCTGGCGGCGGGTGGTACAGGTCCAGATCGGGACACGCGTCGCTCCAGGCAGATTTTGTTCGCGTGTGCTCGCCCACTGCTGCAACACCTGGGGCCAGTGGCTCTTGCGAGACAGGTCGGCAATGCCTTGCGGCAGCTGGCCGGACGCATCGAGCTGCGGCAGCCCCTCAGAGCCGCTGACAACGCCGTCGAAACACGGGCGCAGACGCGCAACCGTATCCGGACTCCACCCCCAAGGATTCAGCGGCCCGAGCTGACGCGTTCTGAGCGGATGGCCAGTGGGCAACGCTGGCGCATCGAGCGGTGTCTCCATGAACTCCGGCACGTCGAGACCGGCCTGCTCCCAGATGCCGAGCACGCTGACCTCCGACAACTTCCGCACCAGCACCACGTCATCTGCCCGGGCCCAGGCGACCGGTAGGGTCTCCAGATCGGCGGCGAGCTGCACGATCGGGCGCGGCAGCACCAACCCGGGCCGGCCATGGGCCAACTGCAGCTCGCAGGCCGGTTCGAAGGTGTGGACCACCGGTGGTCGCCCCTTGCTATGGCGCGCCAGCCTGACCTGCTCGATGAAGTCCTCGGGCAACCCCGCTGCCCGGCGACCACGCACGTCAAAATCCATGCCGCGCGCTCGAGCAGGGGTCAGGGGCGGCTTGAGCGCGTCGGCCCAGCGTTGGAAAAGCGTGGCGTCGTCCGTGCCCGTCTCGCAGCCCGTCAATCGGTCAAACCAGATGCGACCTTGGCGCAAGTGACTGATCTCATCGATGCGGACAGTGCGCAGCACCGCGGCAGTAGCGGCATCGCCTGCGTCGGCAAACGCCCGCTCAAAGTGGGTCGCAAAATCGAGGTTGGCCTGCTCCAAGGTCAGGCCCATGCCCGCCGAGAAGGCCGCCGGGGAGCGCGCATCTGCCAACGCATCCCAGAAAAAGGCGCTCACGCCGAGGTCGCCCAGCGCCATGCCGTGCTCCGCCATGCGCGCGAGATACAGCCGCAGGTGCCGCTGCTCGTCTACCATGGTGTCCACCAGGGTGCGCCGATAGGGTGCGGGCGCATTAGGAAAACGCAGCAGCATCAGCGCCATCAATTCGAGCGCCAGCAGCTCATGATTGGCAAAAAAGTGCAGCGCGGCACCGCGCGCTTCGCTAGCGATAAGCGCGCTAGCAGCCGGAAAACTCGGGGCCTTCCTCCCGCGCAGCGCTAGGGAAGCCGAGCGAGCAGGGGCCTGGGGAATCGCCCTCGCCGGGCCAGGAGACAGGTCGGTCACATCGCCGGGATCAACAATTTTGGCGGCGAGGTCACAGTGGTACAGGATGGATTCCGCAAACAATCGGATTTCCATGCGCAACCCCCTCCCATCTCGCAATCGCTTACCGGAGCCTATCCGATCGGCGCTGTGGATTGCTCGTGAGGTCCCGTCCAAGGGGGCCCGACGCGCCGCACTGCACGCCGCACTGTATGCCGCACTGTGCGGCGCGATAGTCCTGATGAGCTGCAGCGGTCGTCAACCCCAGGCAGGGGGTTCCGTCACCAAAGTCGAACTGGTGCCCAAGTCGGCGCTCGGGCGCAAACGGACCCAGCCGCTGATCCAATATGGCGCCCGGTGCTATGACCTCGGCGCGCGGATGGCACGGCGCAAGAAGGCTGGCAAGCTGCGCCCAATCGCGCTTCGAGTCCGGCGAATCCAGGGCGGGTTTGCCAAGCTAGGAGAGCGCATCGACGAGCGCCGCCTCGCCAAAGGGCTGCGCTCGGGGGCGGTGCGTTCGGCTGTGGTGGTCGGCCTAGGTGGCGTAGGCAAATCGACGTTTGCCAAGGCGCTTGAAGCCCTGGTGTGCAGCGACCTTCCGACGGTGCGTGTGGATCTCAATCGCGATGTCGGCCAGCGCTTGCCCAGGGCGGGCCATACGCTGTCCGGGCCAGAGCCCAACGCGGTGCTGGCCGCCGCTGCGTCGGCTCTCGGCGTACCGCCAGATGCGCGTCAGGGAAAGCTCAGCGCCGCAGCGAGAGCGCTCGGCGGAGGTCCCTGGCTGCTGCTGCTGGATTCCCTGGACGAGGTCTCCGACGCCCAACACAGCGCGGTGCTCAAGTCTGTCCAAGATGCCCTCGCGCGCTCGCCCAAGGCTCGTGTGCTGCTGTTCACCCGGCCGCCGGTCTCGACGCCCCTGGCCCAGCTGTCCGCCATCACCACAGTGGTGGAGATCGAGCCGCAGACTTGCCAGACCGTCGCTACAACCCTCAAAGACTGGGCGAAGAGACGGCCCGCGGTCGCGAAGGTACCCGCCGTGCTGTCGCGATTGGGCCTCGATCGCCGGGTGCAGTTGGGCGGTCGATGTGCCCACCCCCATCTGATGACGTGGCGGGATCTATCCGTGGCCACCCGCCTCGCCCGTTGGCGGCTAGGTAACGCAACCCCCACCTGGGACAAGCAGTTCGATGGCAGTCGGGCGAGCCTCTACCGATTGTATGCCCTCGATCGGCTTCCCGCTGGCATCCCGGGTTCTCCCCGGCAGCTGCTGGGCGTGCTCGATGACTTGGCGCAGGGGCATATGCAGGCCAAGGTTGGGCAACAGGCGCGCGCAATCACCGCCTCCCATGCCGAGTGCGTCGCCGCAGGGCAGCGCTTCAAGCTGACTGACCCAGCCGCTTTTTGTCGGGCGCTGTTCCGCTCTCGCCTATTCGCCAAGAAGCCCCAGGGCGCACGCATCGGGTTCCGCAACCAGTCCATCGCCGACTGGCTCATCGCGCGCCAACTCGATCACCAGCTCGGCAACCAACCGAAGGCGAGCCGTTGTGATGCGGTGGCTCGGCACGACCGTCGGTTCCGCTCTTCTGAAATCGCGGCGTTCTTTGTGGGGATGCCTCATGGGCGCGCTTGCTTGGCCACGGTCGCGCGTAGCCTCTGTGCGACGCGGTCCGACCACCTGGACCTGGTGCGCACGCTCGAACGCGGTCTGCCGTGGGGCGAGCTGAGGACCCAGGCGCTCGGGCGCGCTTCGCAGGTGCTGGCGGGAGGTCGTCACAATCACGATGCCTGCGCCAAGGCCCTGATCGCTTCTGTCGCACGGCCCTAGCTCGCCCAAATGGCGCTATTTCCTTGAAATTGCTGGGGTGCGGCGCAAGATCAGCAACTCGGATCTGTCGATAGCCCGCAGCGTCTTGGCGAAGGGCACGTAGGACTTCGGCGGCACCAGACCCATGGTCGAGACCAGGCGATGATCGATGCGCAGTGTGCCGTTTTCATGACTGACGGTCTGATGTACCCGCGCCATCTTGTGGCGAGCGACCACCGGCGTCGGCGAGAGGAGGCCGCCACCTTCGCTGGTCACTTTCACCGTCACAGATAGGTCGAGTTGATGACCAAAGCGAAGGGTCATTCGCCGGTTCGCCAACGTGGCGTAGCGGCGCGCCAAGCGGTAGGGCATCAGCCCCAGGATGACCCGGGAGCGACGATGCGCCGCGGCGGGAGACCGCACCTCGTAGCGCAACACCAAGGGCCCTCCGCCCAGCCCAGACACACCTGACCACGCCGGTTTCATGCCGGGAAAGCTCGCGGAGGACAGCTGGCGGAGGATGGCGATGCGTTGGTCTTTGCCGCCAAACTTCAGCGCATTACGCACAATCACAGCGAGTACACCGCGCAGGGTATCGGTCACCTTGGCCGCCACTTGCCCATCGGCCGCCCAGTGTAGGTCGATATGCACGTCTCGTTTGTCCAGCTCGGCGCCCAGGGAGGGGGTCGTTACCTCGGTCGGCCCCTCGCAGCCCAACCGCAGCGCTGGTCGATTGCGCAGCCCGGGGCGCAGGTAATTGACCATGGCGCCATCGACCCCCGGATCGAGCCAGATCGTCCGGGGGGAGCCCTTGTCGGTGAGCTGCAATGTCAGGGCGCTGAGGCTAAAGTCGGCAGGATCGGGAGCGCCGTATCCCGGCTGCCTCGACCACGGCCGAATCCGCACCAAGCAAGCCTTCACACCGGCGTGGCGAGCGAGCCAATACAACAGGGTCGCCCGGTCGCCTTTCGACGCGGAGACGGCCGCAAATGGTGACCCCGGGGTGATTCCTGAACGCTTGTGCCCCACCTTGGCAGTCAGCTTTGTGATGAGCTGGCGCCATGCACGGAGACGTTTGCCCGCCTTGCGCGCCTGCTGCGGCCAGGGCCCCAAACCCGCTGGATCACGCACCAAGAAAGCGGCGAGCGCGTCCTCCCAGGGCCCTGTGACACTATCGACGGTCGCACCGACGCTCGCCCGTACCGCTGCCAGATGCCAAGCCGCGCGATTGGCCCGCGGCTCGACCCGAAAGCGCCGGGTCTCTTTGGACTGCCAGCGACGAAGACGCCATGGCCCATGTTTGCGCAGCTGCACCTTGGGCGCCTTCGGGGATTGATCGACCCGCGCAGTCAGGCCTTGAGCGGGCCGGTCGAGCACCTCAAAGCGGCTGTCTACGACCGCGCCATCGCGCGATTGCAGCAAAAACACCGGGGTGCGAGTGGCGCCGGACACCTGGTCGGAGGCGCCGAGAAACTGGACTTGCACATACTCCACCGCAGCCCCAGGGGCGACCCCGCGCAGCGAGGTTGTCTCCTTATCTGGCGTATCGGCAGGTGACAAAATCTGACCGGTGAGGGTATGGGTCCGTGCAAGGACCAGCTCAGCGTTGGCAGGCACGGATAGTTCGCCGACGCTCTCGGCGGCCTGAGCCGTATGGACCCGCACAATCTGATGGACGCGCCGCAGCGCACCGCCGCCTGGCAGGGCCACCACGATCTCGTGATCGAGCAGCCAGGTCACCGCTGTTTTGCTGGTTTTTGGGGCCGGATGGGCCCGAACCCACTTCGCCCCGTCGACCGTGAGCCCCGCCCAGGGTCGCCGCGCCCCGAGCAACCAAGCGCCTCTTCGCTGGGTCGGCGTCATGCCTTTGCCGAGCAGGATTCGTGTCCACGCTGCCCGCGCCATGACGGGCCGCCCCGCAACGAGCGCTTCGGCCGATGCCCGAGCGGCCAATGTACCAGGGGACGCGCCCGTCCAGGCCCACGCGAGCCGTGCGGACGGCGCCAGAGCCCGTGCCTTGGCCCGCGCTCTTTCCGCTAACCCCGGCAGCGTGCTGGCGCGCTTGAGCACCCCGAGCGCCGCGGCGGTTTGGCCGGAAAACTCCAGCAGCTGGGCATGACGCAAGGGGGCAGCCGCCAAGCAGGATGCCGCGCTCGCCACCGCCAACAGGCGCCGCAAGGCATCCCGGTCTAGGGCGTCAGAGGCGATCTCGGCGGCCTGCCAGTAGGCGGGACAGTCGCCTGGCTGATGCCGAACGGCCTCCTCCGCATGGGCCACTGCCAAATCGCCTAGCCCATCGAGTTGGCGCAGCGCTGCGAGACCAAACTGCAGGTCCGAACGCCGCTGCAAGGCGACATTGCGCGTGCGGGCGCCGGCGAGCGCAGCCCTTGCGAGCGGCGCCATCAACTGCCGCGCGAGTCCAACCTGGGCCCCCTCACGGGCCACCCGCGCCCTGTCGATGCGCGCGTCCGTGTGGTGAGGGAGATGGTCGAGGGTGCGGTCCAGGGCCCGACTCAGCACCTGACCCGTCTCTCCGCGCTCGAACGCCAGCATCGCGGGCAGTGGCCCCGCCGGAAACTGCGCTATGAGCCGCCGACCTCTGTCGTTCGACGCGGCCAACAGCAGGCCTGTAATACGCCCAGCGAGCGACACCTTGCCGCCGCGGGCGGGCTGACCGCGACGCCGATCGGGTAGCAACAGAATCGAGACCGTCGCTCCCTCCGCCGGCAGCGGGAGGGTCAAAGAGCCGGCGAGTGACGTCTCTTGGGGCAGCTGAACGTCGTGGGACCACGAGCGGTTCTTGCGCGCCCGCCCAACCGCAACGCCGCGCAGCCACACGCGCACCGAGCGACTGGCACGGACAGCCAGCACCCATC
>JAGSHB010000096.1 GCA_023954815.1 Myxococcales bacterium
CAGCAGCGTCGAGAGCAGCGGGGCTTGGAGCGCTTGCCGTTGTTGGTCACTCAGCTTGCCTTGGCTCACCAGCCACTCCGGCAGGGGGGTGATCTCCTCTCCATCGGCGAGCTGGCGCTCTTTCATCTGCGACCACGCCGAAAAATCAGCCTGGTTGGCGAGGCCTGCGCGATGGGCCGCGTGGGCGAATGCATAGCCGTCTTTGAGGTAGAGCCCTTGAAGGAGCGTCACGCTCACCGCCAGCAATTTGCCTGACACAAAGGGTACTGGGCGCTGGTCGGGCCGCGGATCGAAGTGCTGAAACACCTTGAGATAGGGGATGCCATAGGCGGCTGGATCTGCCGTGCCGAAGTAGACCAAGTAGATCTCGCCAGCGTTGTTGTCCGCCATCCACTTGGGCAGCCGGGACAGGTCTTGCCCCCAGTCGATGTTGGAGTCGACGAGGTGATGCCAGCCACCCTTAGCGCCGCCGCCGAGCACCGAAAAGTAGGATAGATAGCGCGGCGAGGCTGCCATGGACGAGATGCCGAACCCCAGCACCAGACCGATGACTGCAAACCGTTGCCAGGCAATCGCTCCGCTCAGCAAGGGGCCCGCCGCCCCCGCGCTGATCATGAGCAGGGGATACAGGGGCGCTAGGTGGCGGTGGCCAATATTGAGGTGACTGCTCGCCAGCAGCAGGCCATAGGCAGCCATGGGCACCGCGATGAACCAGGTGTCGAGGGACGGCGGGCGGCCTTGACGCAGGCGCAAGACCAAGAGCAGCAGCAACAAGACGAGCAGCGCGGGGGGCGTCTTGAGGACGAAGACCTCTGGGAAATAGCGGGCCCAGCCGGTGACCCTGCGCTCGCCATCCAAGAACGCGAGTCGGCGGTCGGCGTTCCCTGAAACGAAGGCGACACCGAATAGGTAGGCCTCGGGTAGCAGCTTGGCGTCTCTGGCGATGGCGAGCAGCTGACCCCGTGGGCCGCTGAGCTCGCCAGCCTGATGCCACGGCACAGTGAAGTTGGGATCGGGGGACGCATCATAACGCAGGCCATAGCCCGCCCACACGATGGCCCAAGCGAGCAGGCCTGCGCCGAGCAGCCCCGCAAGCCCCTGCCGAAAACGGGTGCTCCGGTTCGGCGCGATGCCCGGTTGGTCACGGCCACCAATGATCACCCAGATGAGCCACAGCACGACCAAGACAGCCGGCAAGATGAGCGCCGAGAACTTGATCAGCAGGGCACACCCCAGCGCCAGCCCCACCCACAGCGCGCCTCGGATCGATGGACGGCGGACAAACTGGCGGAAGGCGAAGGCGGTCGCCAGGACGGCGACGGCGGCGGCGAGATCGGTGGTCACCAAGCGGGTGTGGGCCAGTATGGTCGGCGACAGCACGTACAGCAGCAACGACAGCAGCCCGCCGGTTTGCCCCCAGATCTGCGTGCTCCACGCCGTCACCAGCAGCGCGCCAATCAATCCAAAGAGCACCATGGCGAGACGCGCCGGCAGCAGGACTTCGAGCGGGTCTTTGCGGGGCTGTTCAGCCGCGGGACCGTTGAGAAAATCAAAGCCGAAAGTCCACTGATCGGCCCGGCGCCACGCCCTTTTGGTGCTCGGAGCGCTCATCCAACCGGCGTTTTCGGTTACGGATCTGTCGGACCAAGCTGCGATGGCGCCGCCAGCGAGCCATTTGACGAGCGGTGGGTGCTCCGGGTTGAGCCGAAAGTCGCCGGTCGCCACGTAGCTCGCGCCAGCGGCGATATGGCTGGTCTCGTCGAAGGTGGCTGCGTCCCGGACCAGCGAGTTGGTGGCCAGGACCACAAATACGACCAACAACAGCAGGTGTTTGCCGGTGAGAACAAGGCCCGTCGATGGGTTGGGCTGGGCCATGGGCGGTATCTTCCGATGAGTTGCGCTGTGGGCGTCGACAGCAGGTTGCGCTGTCGTGGTTGGAAGAACGGGCGACGACCTCACCATGACCGCGCGCGCCCCGGCGATCAAGCCGCTGGTCGTGCTAGGGTTGCGGCATGAAAATAGCTACACCCAAGACACGCTTTCGCCCCTCCTTCATCAGCCTGCTCCTCTTCGCGCCGTTGCTCGCCCTCGCCACGCTCATGGCGCTCCCGCAGCAGGTGGGCGCCGAGCCGAAGTGGACGGTCCAGGTCGACCCGCTGACTACGGCGCTAGGTTTCGCGCACATTCAGGTGGAGCGCGCGTTGACGCCGCAGTGGTCGGTCTACGTCGGCCCCCACGCGCGGCTCTTCAACTCGCTGCTCGACAGCAAAGACGAACCCTACAAAGGCTATGGCGTCGAGCTCGGCGTGCGCCGTTTCTTCACCGGCAAGGCGCCGTCAGGGCTGTGGGGCCAAGTGCGCGGGGTGGTCGCTCTGGTGCAAAGCGACATCAGCACGGGACCGCAAAGCGCCATGGGCGGCTACGGCAGCGCGCTGGTCGGCTACACCGCCATCTTCGGTGGCAGGTGGGTGCTCGCCGGTGGCGCGGGCGTGCAGTATTTGCGCTATACAATTGGAAACATGGGCGTAAAGGGGGTTTTGCCCGCAGCCCATACCACAGTCGGTGTCGCTTTTTAGCGGTCGTCTGAGCTACGGCGTCGGCAGCGCGAACGCGCGCATGACGGCCATGTGTTGCATATTCTTGGCGCCGCTATCGTCTTTGTGGACCGGTTTTACGTCCGATAGCGGGGTGAAGACGCGGCTATCGAAGACCAGCCCGGCCGGGAACGCTTGCTTGCCAATCTTCAGCGGAACGTGATGCGGCTCCAGGTCCAAGTCGGCGAACAGTCGGTCGTAGGGCTTGCTGCGCTTGGCGTTGGTGTTGCCGTTGCCCTGCTGGTCTGTGGGCCGGTTGGTGCGGCTCAGCAGGCCGTTGAACCCGCTCAAGCTGCCTTCGTTGACGGAGTTGGTGTTCAGGTCGCCGCCCACCACCAAGAAGTCCCCGTCGGGCACCTCGGCCTTGATGTGGGCGACCAACTCTTTGATCTCGAGGGTGCGCTTGCTGGCTTTGGACGTGAGCAGGTGCAGGCTGACCGCCCACAGGTCCTTGGGGCCCGGTACGTCGATGCGCGCCCAGGCGAACTCGCGATTGTTCGACAGGGAGTCGTCCCAGCGGCCTGAGTCGACGATGGGAAAGCGGCTGATGATGCCGTTGGGAATCTGCCCGCTAGGCTCTCGGTAGTACTCAAAACCGTCGCCGAGGTTCGCCTCGATGAAGCCGTTGATCGCCATGCTGCTGTCGTTGCCGATGTTGAACTCCTGAATGAGCACGATGTCGGGTTTGAGCCCAGCCAGGATGCGCCCCCCGTGGCCGCCGTCGTAGGATTGTTGGGTACCGCTGGTGAGGTTGGCTGCGACGATGCGGATGGTGGTTGTCGGCACCGGCGGTACATCGCCAGCGGGCCCTGCGTCGTCGCTGCCGCCTAGCCCACCGTCCTCCGAAGCCGAATCTGGTGCCGTGGAGCTGTCAGCAACGATGGCGCTGTCGGCTGTCTCACCAGTGTCGTCGGCGGCCCCGGAGTCCACGTCGGGACACCCGGTCATCAGCAGGAGCAATGTCGCGACGAGGGCCAGCCAACGAGCGGTTCGAATCGCAGCCCATGGCCAACTGTGAGGCTGAATTTTCGGGCCGCGCGTTTGCGCTTGTCCTCGCTCCGCGTCTGCAAGCGAAGAGAGCGGCTGGTTTAACAGGTGCATGGACTGGGGTCCTTCGGGCGGTAACCATTGATCGGGGGCGGGGAAAGCGCTGGTGACAGGAGCGCTTGTGCGTTCGCTTCTGCCACCCTTGCCGCGCGTCTGCAAATCTTGCAGACGAATGGGCAGGCTACGGTTTGCCCGCGTTCTGGCGCCACAACACCGGTACGCCACTGGCGCACATGGCCAAACATCCGGCGGATAACATCATCGTCAGCCGCTGGGATCAGACCCCGCAGCAGACCCGCCTCAGATCTGATCCGCCTGCCAAGAGTTGGCCGGCCAGCGCCGACGTCTTGAGGGGCGTCGTCGGCCCCGGACGTAGGGCACCAGCACCGCGGCTGACCGCCTCGGAAAATCGATATCAACGCTGTGCACCCGCCCCAATAATGGCATGCTCCCCCCAAGCGGGCAGCCGCCTATCCAGCTGAGGGTGATGATGGTCCAAGATGTGTCGCGATATGGTGAGCCCAGTACGTTTGTCGATAGCACCCACCCGGCCGTCGTCGCCTATGCCGAGCGCCATGGCCAGGGGCAGACGGGCAAGGCCAAGGCCATCGCGCTCTACTACGCCATCCGCGATGAGTTTCGGTACAGCCCGTGGGATCTAGAGACGACCCGCGAGGGCTTTCGAGCCAGCACCGTCGTACAGCGTGACCCACAAGCAGGCGCCCACTGCATCGACAAGGCCGTGCTGCTCGCCGCGACGTGTCGGCATGCGGGCATCCCGAGCCGGCTCCATTTCGCCAACGTCAGAAATCACATCGGCACCGAAGAGCTCGAAAAGCAGCTGGGCACCGATCTGCTGGTGTTTCACGGCTATGTCGAGCTGTGGCTGGGCGGTAAGTGGGTCGCCGCGACGCCGGCGTTCAATCGTCAGCTCTGCGACAAGCTCGGCGTCGCTCCCCTGGAGTTCGACGGCGAAAACGACAGCATCTTCCAAGCATTCGACCGAAAGGCGGGGCGGTTCATGGAGTATGTGCACGACCACGGCGCGCATCTCGATATCCCTTGGGACCTGATGTGGGCCGAGTGGCGGCGGTACTACCCCAAGTTTGCTGCGACCGGTGTCTGGCCCAAATCGGCTCGTTCGGCCTGATTTTCTAGGGCGATTGCCCAAGATTGGATTGTACCCATGGATATTCATCACGCGCTCCGCTCCCGCCGTACGCACAAGACCTACGCCGGTGGCCCGATCAGCCGCGCGCAGCTGACCGACATCATCGAAGCGGCCACGTGGGCGCCCAATCATCGTTTTACCGAGCCGTGGCATTTCTACGTCGTTCACGGGGCGGATCGCTTGGCGGCGATGGATGCCGAGGTTCAGGCGGCGCTGTCGGCTGCCGCCAAGGACGCAGGTGAGGCGGCGGCGCGCAAACTCGAGAGCAAGAAGCGCAAGATGACCGGCCGACTAGGCGCGACCGCTGCCGTCATCGTGGTGACGTGGCAGCGCTCCCCAGACGACGCCGCGCTCGATCGCGAGGACTACGCGGCCACGGCCTGCGCCATCCAGAACCTGATGCTCTCAGCCCACGGCCACGGATTTGTCAGCCTGTGGTCGAGCAGCAAGATGCTCTGCGGTCCGGCGCTGCGGCAGTTCTATGGCGTGAGTGCCGAGGAGACCATCGCTGGTGTCGTCTTCTTGGGAACGCCGACGGGCGAGTTGGATGGGCGGCGTCATAAGTCCGTCGAAACCGTCACGAGTTGGGTGTAGTCATGGCTCGGCGATCGCTCCGCTTGGGCTGCCTGCTGCTGCTGGCAGTGACCGCCCTCGCTTGCGGAAATTCCGAAAACAAGCCGGATTCATCGGCCTCTGGTACAGATTCCGGCTCGCAAGTAGTCAGCGCTGCGGCGCTGCAGTCCAGTGCGCTGGCGGCGGCCGATACGTTCACCAAGGCTTCGCTGATGAGTCGGACCACCACGCTGTCCGACGACTACTTCGCCGGACGGGACAATGGCAGCCCGGGGGGCATCGCCGCGCGGGAGTGGTTGGTCGCCGATCTGAAGAAGCTGAAGCTCGCCCCCGCCGCGCAGTCCGGCTACGACCAACCCTTCGACAAGGGCGCCAACGTCTGTGCGCGCGTGCCGGGTAGTGACCCGACCGTGTCCCATGAGGTCGTGTTGATCGGCGCGCACTACGATCACCTGGGCACCGCTGGCGTCAAAGGAAGTCAGTGCAAGGCGAAAAAAGGCAGCAAGGACCTCATCTGTAACGGCGCTATCGACAACGCAGCCGGGGTCTCGGTAGCCATCAGCGTGGTCCATGCCCTCGCCAACAGCACGCACCCGCCGCGGCGCACGTTGATCTTGTGTCTGTTCGACGCGGAAGAAGATGGGCTACTTGGCAGCCGCTACTTCGTCGACAAGGCGCCACTCGCGCCGCTGGATTCCATCGTGGCCATGCTGAGCGTGGACAATGTCGGCTCTGAGATCTTCCCAGGTGAGATGAGCTCGTTCGCCACCGATGTCGAGTTCAGTGACACCCTGCGCGCCGCCGTCAAGACCGCAAACAAGGCGAGCGGCTACAACACGTGGCCGGTCTCGTCGTTCTTTGTCGGCCAAGAGGGCGGTGGGCGGAGTGATCATCTGCCCTTCCGCGAGGCTGGGGTTCCTGTGCTGTTCATCGGGTCGGGTTCATCAGCCGAATACCACACAACGGCCGATGAACTCGGCGCGATCAACCAAAACAAGCTGCTGCAAATCGCCCGCCACACCGCCGTTTTGGTCGCCACCATCGCCAATGCCAAAGGAAAGCCGGACTTCATCAAGACGCCCAAGCCCCACATCGACGATGCCTTGGCCATGGCGAGCCTCGCCGACACCGTGATCAGCCAACCGAAGGCCCTCGGGCTCAACGACGCGCAACTCAGTGTCGTGAAGGGCTTTCGCAAAGACCTGCAGAAGTGGATCGACAAGCCGCCGGAGACTGACGCCGAGTGGGCGACGTACCAGAGCCTCATCAAAGCCATCGTCGCCGCCGTCTACACCTTCGCGAAGTAGTCCTGGGTGGCCCACCAGTAGACAAGGGTCCTCCGCTCATGGCACAGCGGCCGCCCACAAGGTCGCGCATTTTGCCGCATCCGCCCCACAGCCCTCGGAGATGAGATGGCCTACAAGTTCACCCTTGAGCACGTCTGCAAGCAGTCCGGTGCCCGCGCGGGTCGCATCGAGACGACCCACGGCGTCATCGAAACGCCGATCTTCATGCCGGTCGGCACCCAGGCGGCGATCAAGGGCGGCGTGCAGCCCCGCGACCTGCGGGATATGAACGCGCAGATCATCTTGTCGAACACCTATCACCTCATGCTCAGACCCGGCAGCGAGCGCATTCGGGACGCCGGCGGCCTGCACAAATTCATGGCGTGGGACCGGCCGATTTTGACCGATTCCGGCGGTTTTCAGGTCTTTTCGCTGTCACACAAACGCAAAATCACCGACGAAGGGGTGGTCTTTCGCTCCCACGTGGACGGCTCGCTGCACACCCTCAACGCTGAGGAAGCGATCCGGCTGCAGGAGAACTTCGGCAGCGATATCGCCATGGCTTTTGATGAGTGCCCACCAGCCCAGGCCGACGCCGAGACGATCAGTCGCGCCATGGCCCGCACCACCGCTTGGCTCGATCGGGCCATCGCTGCGCGCCAGCGGCAAGATGAGGTGGCGCTCTACGGCATCGTGCAGGGCGGGATTCGCAAAGAGCTGCGCACGCGGCACGTCGAAGAGATCTGCAGTCGCGACGGCTGTGAAGGCTTCGCTATCGGCGGGCTCAGCGTCGGCGAGACCATCACTCAGATGCACGACGTCTGCGGCCACACGGCCAGCCAGATGCCCCAAGACAAGGCGCGCTACCTCATGGGCGTCGGCACGCCGCTCGATCTGCTGGTCTGTATCGGTCACGGCATCGATCAATTCGATTGCGTCATGCCGAGCCGCAACGGTCGCCACGGCAAGGTCTTCACCCACGATGGGCCGCTCTACATCAAGAATCGCTTCAACTACTGGGACGACCGCCCGCTCGATCCGTCGTGCAGCTGCACGGTCTGCCAACAGTTTTCGCGCAGCTACATCCGTCACCTGTGGACAGCGGACGAGGCCCTCGGCAAGCAGCTGATCGTGATGCACAACTTGGCGTTCTACTTGCAGCTCACCCAGGGTGCCCGGCAGGCGATTTTTGAAGATCGCTACGCTGACTTCTCCGCCCAGTGGCAAGCGCGATTGGCCTCTGCCCGGTGGCGCAATCTGCCGCCCGAGCCGCCCAAACTAGACGAGTAGCCCGCCCATTTTCGACGCTGCTGATTGTCGTTAAACGAAGGCAGTTTCGCGCGATTACACTGATTTTACGGGGGATTTTCGCCAAACTAGCTATCGGATTCCCACGGCAAGTAGATCGCGCGGTCCTTCGCAAACGATGTCTGCGCCAAGGCAAAGTCATCGTGCCGGCCGATATCCAACCAGCGGCCTTTGCCCCAATCGAAGGTGCCGATGGCGTCACCGCTCTCGAGCAGGTGGTGCATGAGGTTGTCAAACCCAAAAGGCTGGCCTTCCGGCACGCACGCCAGCACCCGCCGGTGCATCGCGTAGACCCCCATCGACACATAGAAGTCGTAGGTGGGCTTTTCACGAAAACCTGTCACGGAGCCGCTGTCGTCCGTATCGAGCACGCCCAGATCGATCTTCACCTGGCGGGGATAGGTCGCGACCGTCAGGGTCTTGTCGCTAGCGGTGTGTTGAGCGAGCAGACCGGAAAAATCCAGGTCCGTGAGCACATCGCCATTGAGCAGCAAGAAGGTCTCTGGCAGGCGATCGGCCACCAACCGCAGCGGGCCGACGGTGCCGAGCGGCGAGTCTTCGGTGACGTACTCCACCTGCAATCCATAGCGACTGCCATCGCCAATGACGGCTTTGATCAGGTGCCCCAAGTAGCCAATCGAGATGATCGCGCGCTCAAAACCGTGGTGGGCGAGCTGCTGCAGGACCACTTCGGCGATGCTCTCGCGCTCCCCAATCGGCACCAACGGCTTGGGAATCACGGCGGTAAACGGCGCCAAACGCGAGCCGAGTCCACCTGCGAGAAGAACGGCTGTGCGGGGCTGAGTCATGGGGATCTCCTGGGCAGATTGCGGCCGGAGCAAAGCCTGCCGCTGCCGTGTGGTCAAGAGGGAGTGAACCAACGCTGCCCAAGTCTGATAGCGCTCGGCTGTCGCACCGCGGCGCTTTTGAGTGGCGGACAGGGCTGTCACATTGCACCTGGGGCAGTATGCTGCGGCTCCTCGGAGGTAGATTGTGCAAAAAGCCCCCCAATCGGCAGCGGTGCGTAAGACTGTGTGGCTCACAGGAGCCTCAGGGTTCATTGGCCGGCATCTGACGTCTCGGTTGCAGGCGCGAGACGACCTGCGATTGCTGACGCCAACACGGGCGCAGCTCGATCTCAGTGACCCGCAAGCCGTGACGAGCTTCATCCAGACGACGCGGCCCGATGCGGTGATTCACCTCGCCGCGAAGACCGCTGGCAGCGCTGCGATGCGTGCCGCTCCGATGCAGTTCTTCAGCGAAAATCTCGCCAGCGCGACGCCGCTCATTCGCGCAGTGGAGCAGGGGCTCGTGGCCAAGGTGGTGCTCGCTGGATCGGCAGGGGAGTACCCCCGGCTTGTGGAGTTGGGGCAAAAAGCACGCGGGCTGCAGCCAGATGATCTGTGGCGGGGCCCCCCCGCGGCTGGTGGCTACGGCATGGCGCGGCGCTCGATCTCGCAGCTGCTCTGTGACGCGGCTTCGGTCTCCGGCAGCACGGCGACGGTGCTGGTCTTGCCGACGGTTTATGGTCCAGGAGACGGCGGATTGGGCCCCATCGACACCGCACGTCTGCGGGCCTTGCCAGCTTTTGCCTGTCGGATGTTGGCCGCGATGGCCAGCGGCGAGCGCACTGTCTCTCACTTCGGCTCGGGCTTTGAGATGCGGGACTTCTTGCACGTCACCGACGCTGCACGGGCCTTCGAGGCAGCGGTGTTTTCAGGCAGCGCGAGCGGGCGCCTGCACGTCACCAGCGGCGAGCCCGTGGAGATGCGTACACTCGCCAAACTTGTGGCCGCAGCCGCTGGGTATGACGGTAAGCACAAGTGGTCTGGTCGGACAAAGGGCCAGCGTACGAGCACCGACCGGGTGTGGCTCGCTCCTGCTGGCGATCTGTCGCTGGGCGAGATGATCTCACTCGAAGCTGGCTTGTCTGGGGTCATCACCGATCTGAAGGCACGACTCGCGTAGATCGGGCCGCTTTGATCGACCCGCTACACGTTTCGGGCGTGAGCGCGGTTTTCGATAAAACCCCTAATTTTCAATGGTAAAGACTAGAATTCAGCTTCGATTGCGACCTTCTGATCCCGGGGGATGACCTCGGCATCAAATTGTTCCGGCACCCTGCGTCCAGGGAGCTATTCACCGGGCGTCGTTGCGCGTAGCCTTGCCGCCGCCTGAGCCGCCCGAGGCGCCTGCGCAACTAGAAACCCTTGGAGATTGCCATGACCGAGCCCCGCCACACTGATCTCGCAGGGAAGCGCGTACTCGTTACCGGCGCAGGCGGTTTTATCGGCGGCCACGTGGTCGAGACACTGCTCGAAATCGGCGCAGAAGTGCGTGCGCTCGTTCGCTACAACGGACGCAATGATTGGGGGGCGATCGATGAGCTGTCCCCCGAACAACGGGCCCGCCTTGAGATCGTCGCTGGGGACATTCGCGACCCGCACCAGATGATCCGCGCCGTCGAGGGCTGCGACACGGTGCTGCACTTGGCCGCGTTGATCGCGATTCCGTTCAGCTACGTTGCGCCCCAGAGCTACGTCGAGACCAACATCACCGGCACGCTCAACATCTTGGAAGCCTGCCGCTTGCATGGCACCCGGCGCGTGGTGGTGACATCGACCAGCGAGGTGTATGGCACGGCGCGCTATGTGCCCATCGACGAGCAGCACCCGCTCCAGGGTCAATCGCCCTATTCGGCCAGCAAAATCGGCTCGGATAAGATCGCCGAGAGCTACTTCCTGAGTTTTGATTTGCCGGTTGTTACCCTACGGCCCTTCAACACCTACGGTCCGCGGCAGTCCGATCGCGCGGTGATTCCTACCATTGCAGCGCAGCTGGCGGCCAAGACCCCGACGTTGCGCCTCGGTAGCATCGATCCGGTGCGTGATTTCCTCTACGTCAAAGACACGGCGCGCGCCTTTGTGCTCGCCGCGACGACGGAAGGCATCGAAGGCGAGACCATCCATGTCGGCACCGGCGTCGGCGTGACCATCGGGCAGCTGGCCGAGACGATGATGGAGGCCTGCGGTCACATCGTGCCGATCGAGACCGATCAGAAGCGTATTCGGCCGGCGGGTAGCGAGGTGATGCGCCTGCTCTGCACGCCCGCCTACGCCAAAGAGAAGATGGGGTTTGAGCCGCTGACCGATCTGAATACGGGGCTGTTGGCGGTGCACGACTACGTGAAGGCGCGACTCGAACGCTACCGGCCGGGCGAGTACATGCGCTAGGTACACGGGCAACCGAGCTTCTCTCACAACGGCGGTGTGCTGTGATCCCGATCATCAAACCTTGGCTGGGAGAGGAAGAGGCGGCTGCCGCGCGCGAGGCGATCCTCAGTGGTTGGGTCGCGCAGGGGCCGCGGGTTGGGCGATTCGAAGAGGCCGTGGCCCAACGTGTGGGCGCGACGGCTGGGTTGGCTGTCACGTCGTGCACCACGGGCCTGCATCTCGCCCTCATCGGCGCTGGCGTCGGGCCAGGTGATGAGGTGGTGGCGCCGTCGCTGTCGTTTATCGCGACCGCCAATGCTGCCGGCTACGTCGGCGCCAACGTGGTGTTCGCCGACGTCTGCGCGGTGACCCAGAACGTCACCGCAGAGACCATCGCTAGCGCGCTCACGCCAGCGACAAAGGCCGTGATCGTCGTGCATCAGGTCGGTATGCCAGCGGATATGGACGCCATC
This sequence comes from Myxococcales bacterium, assembly GCA_023954815.1. Taxonomy (GTDB): domain Bacteria; phylum Myxococcota_A; class UBA9042; order UBA9042; family UBA9042; genus UBA9042. The sequence continues at coordinate 11,665 of JAGSHB010000096.1, forward strand.
GGTGCTGTATGCGACGCCGCTGGGGTGACGGTGATCGAGGACGCCGCCTGCGCCATTGGCTCACGCTACAAAGGCCAGGAGATCGGCAGCCACAGCCCGTTCGTCGTCTACAGCTTCCATCCTCGCAAGGTCATTACGACCGGTGAAGGCGGCATGGTGATGATCCGCGACGCCGCCGTAGCTGGTCGCCTGCGCATCCTGCGACAGCACGCCATGGATGTGAGCGACGTGGCCCGCCATGACAGCGAGACGTTCATTTTCGAGCGCTATCCAGAGCAGGGCTACAACTACCGGATGACCGACATCCAGGCGGCCATCGGCATGGTCCAGCTGGGCAAACTGAGCGCCGTCGTGGCTCGGCGGCGCGAGCTGGCTGAGCGCTATACGTCCGCATTATCAAGGCTTTCAGCGCTACAGCTACCAGTTGACCCCGCCTATGGGCAGACCAACTACCAGAGCTACTGCATCAAGCTGACCGACGGCGGCAGACCCCGGCGCGATGGCATTTTGCAGGGGATGAAGACGCGCCAGATCGGCTGCAAGCGCGGCATCATGTCTGCTCATCTCGAAGGCGCCTACGCAGGTCACCCGCAGGGGCATACCGGCGCACTCCCTGAGACAGAACGCTGGACGGACAGCAGTTTTGTGCTGCCGATGTATCACCTGATGACCGACGCCGAGCACGCTGAAGTGGTGACCGCAGTCAAAGCGCTGTTGTAGCGGTCTCGTCTGCTCGCAAGGTGACGACCGAACCCAACTCGGCGTGCCCGCGACATGAGTCAACTGATCCAGTCTCATCCACTATTTCTAGAACAGTGGGATGCAGAACTGGAAGATCAGGCACTTGATGCAGATGCCGTTGCAGCCAGGGCAGGTGTAGGCCGAGGGAACGCCAGACGCCACGCACTTGCCGTTCGCTGAGCATTTGCCGGGCACTTTGACGGACGAGCACAGGTCCGCCTTGAACTTCGCCTGACAGAGCACGCCTGGCTTGCTGATACACGAGCCGCCCTGGCAAATCCCGATGGGGCAGTCGCCCGAGCCGGCCTTACACGACAGATTGCTGACCGCTTTGTGCGTGCACTTGCCAAACTTGTCGCAGCTGTCCTGCGTGCACGGGTTGCCGTCGCTGCAGTCCTTGAACGCCGTGCCAGAGCACTTGCCACCGACGCACTTGTCGTTGCTGGTGCAAGCGTTGCCGTCGCTGCACACGTTGGCATTGGACTGCTGCTGACACGATCCCGAGCTGCATTTGCCGCTGGTGCAGGGGTTACCGTCATCGGTGCAAGCTGCGCCGTTGCTCTTGGGCTTGTGGGTGCACACCTTCGATGCGCATTTATCCGTCGTGCAGAGGTTGCCGTCTTCTTTGCACGGCAGGGTGTTGGCCACGTGTTTACAGCCGCCGCTTGAGTTGCAGCCATCGTTGGTACACGGGTTGCCGTCGTCGCAGTTCTTGCCGCCGGTGCCCTTGCAGGTACCGTTGATGCAGTTGTCTCCAGTGGTGCAGACGTTGCCGTCATTGCAAAAATTGCCCGTCTGCGCGGCGTGTACGCAGCCCTGGCCCTTGTTGCACTTGTCGTAGGTGCACGGGTTGTTGTCGTTGCAGTTGAGCATGTTCAGGCCCTTGCAATTGCCGAAGTCGCAGTAGTCCGTCGTCGTGCAGGGGTCGTTGTCTGTGCAGTTTGCCTTGGCGTAAGGATGCTTGCAGGAACCCGCCTGGCAGAGATCCTTGGTGCATGGGTTGCCGTCTTCTGCGCAGGGTTTGTTGTACGCCGGTGGATGGCTGCATTTGCCGAGGCTGCACTTGTCTTCCGTACACAAATTACCGTCATCCGCGCAGGCTTTCCCGCTAAAGGTCGGATGCTTGCACTTGCCCGCGCTACAGTAATCGTCCGTGCAGGCGTTGCCGTCGTCCTGGCATGGCTTGCCGTTCTGCGTCGGCGGGTGGCTGCATTTGCCCAACAAACACACGTCCTGGGTGCAGGGATCGCCGTCTTCCAAACAACTCTTGCTGCTGCCGAGGGCCTGGTGGGTGCAGCCGCCCTTGTCACAGACATCCGCCGTGCATGGGTTGCCGTCCTCCGCACACGGCACGGTAAATGCCACCGGAAGGTGCTTGCATTTGCCCTTGCCGCACACATCGCTGGTGCACGGGTTGCCGTCATCGAGGCAGGTCTGGCCGTCTTTGATCGCCGGGTGCGTACAAGCGCCATTGTCGCAAATATCCTGGCTACATGGGTCGCCATCGTCTGTACAAGCTGCACCTTTGTCGACGGGCGGGTGGCTGCATTTGCCCGCTTTGCACAAGTCCTGGGTGCACGCGTTGCCATCATCGGGGCACTTGGCGTCCTGGGCGGTGTGGATGCAGCCCTTGAGCGGTGTGCAGCTGTCTTTGCTGCATGGATCGCCATCGTCGCAGTCCATCGGCGTGCCGCCTTGGCACTTGCCCGCCGCGCACTTGTCTTTCTGGGTGCAGTCGTTGCCGTCATTGCAGGCTACGCCGTCAAAAGGCGTGTGTTTGCACGATCCGCTGGTGTTGCACTGGTCCTTCGTGCACGGGTTGCCGTCGTCACACTGGCTGGTGTTGTCGGTCACGCCGTCGCAGTCGTCGTCGAGGCCGTTGCAGGTCTCCGGCGCAGGTGTCGGCGCATCGCATTGCGGTTTGCCATCGGTGCAGGCTGTCAGCTTACCGGTGCACGAGCCGAACTCATTCTTGTTTTCGCACTTGGCCGTCACGTCGAAGTTGTCGGTCTTGCCATCGCAGTCATCATCTACGCCGTTGCACTCTTCGGGCTTTGGCACAGCTGCCTTGCAAGCGCTGAGGCCGGCGGCTTCACAGGTGCGCACGCCTTCGCAGGCGCCGTAGAGGTTCTTGTTGATACACGCGGTCGACAGCGCCGAGCTGATCGCCTTGGGGCTGCAGCTGCACTTGCCGGTCTTGGGCATGCACTGCTTGGTGGCGTTGCCCGTCGCTTGGTCGACGACCGTTTGGCATTCGTGCGTCTCTTGGCAGGGCGCCTTGTTGCTGCACCCGGTGCCGCAGAAGCTGCCATCGGGACCGAAGGACACGCAGACATTGTCGAGGCCACCGCCCTCATTGCAGTCGCCATTGTTCTTGCAGGGATCGCAGAGCGTGCCGAAGGCGGGCAGACAGATATAGACCACGTCGGCGCCTTGCTTGACCGCGCCGCACGAAAACCCTTTGGCCGGACAGTCCTCGACACACTTGTCAGTGCAGATCTTGCCCTTGGCCGTCGGGATGCAGAAGTTGGAGTCGCACTCGTCGTTTTCCTGACAGGGCGCGCCGAACGTGCCCTCCAAAATCGGCACGTCTGGCGTGGTGTTCACATCTTCGCTGGTCGTATCGACGGCTGAGATATCGCTGGAGCCGAACACCTCAAAATTGCCGCCGATGCCGCCGCTCGTATCGGCCTTTGTGCCCGATTTTCCGCCCTCATCACCGCCAGAACAACTCCACGAAACGACCGCGGTCACCAACAGAACAGTCAGCAGCCGGGGGGCGAGATTCCGGTTCATGGTTGTCTTTTCGGGGCTGCGCATCATGCGATTCATCACCCACCTCCGGCCGAGTTGCGGGCTGCATCATGGCGTTTCTCGGAGCCACTGTCTGTATTCATCATGTGCTATCGGGCGGCACAGGGGCGATAGCTCCCCGCCAGGCCAGATCAGTTGGCTGGGCCCAGGGCTCGATCAATCAGAGCCGCTCGTCTCGACCGTGTCGGCCATCCGCTCCATGGCCGCGCTGAGCTTGTAGATGCGATCACGCTCGATCTTGATGCGGCGGTGCCACCTGTCGTAGCCCTCTTTCTTGAAGCGAATAATCCACTTGCGGGCCTGGAGGCGGTACGGATCTTTGCCGGTGCCCGAGCCTGAGATCTTGCCGCCCTCGGTGGCCTTCGCGGCCAAGCGGGTCTGCAGCGGCACATCGTCGAGGAAAATGGTCACCCCGTCCCTCGGCTTCACCTTGACCACGAGATAGCCAAAGAACGCCACGGGCCGCGGTTTTAGTACGGCCTTGTTGGCATCGCCAACGCGCACGTTGACGAACTGCTCGACGGGGTAAAATCCGAGGCAATCCGTACGAACCTTGTGCTGGCCAGTGATCGACTCGATCGTGCCGCCGCCTTCGCCAACCATGTGATCGTCGAAGTACACCTCGCAGCTCTCCGGCGTGACCTTCAGCGTGACGCGCCCCACCGAGAGCGTCTTGCGCAGGACGGACATCCGCTGCCGCGCCTTGGCCATCCGCTCTAGCAGCGTCGTTTTGAACGCGCTCTCACCCGGCCCGAGCCCTTGCTCCTCGCGCACAGCCACATTCATGAAGCCGGCATATACGGTGAACTCCCCAGCCGGATTCTTTGCAGCTTCGGCGAGTTGGGCAGCATTGAAGCTGTAGTCCATATTCTGCGAATCGAGGCGCCACGCCTTCTGCATGAGATCGAAGGCCTTCACGTTTCGGCGGAAATTCGCCGCGCGTACTGCCAGCTGAAAGAGGTTGCGTGCCTTGGCTGCATCCGCCGCTTTCTTCTCCATCTTGATCCGTTCTTCGGCTTGAGAGGAGGTCTCCTTGGCGCGCTGCTTCTTCAGATCTGCGATGCGTTTGCGCTTTTCGTCGGCGAGCCGCTTCTTCTCTTCCATCGCGCCGCGGTCTGCCTTGGGCTGGGCCATCGCGACTGCGCTCACCAGCAGAGGAGCCAAACCAACGATACAACTCATTGATAATGCGACGCTCCGCAACTTTGCGCTCTTCACTCGCTTGGGGTCCATCATCTCTTCGCTCCTTTGGTCGTGGCTTGTCCGGAGACGCGGCAGTGAACCAGAACTCGCTTGTGAGTCACTTGGTCACGGCCGGCACGCGCGAGGATTGTAATGCGGTTCAGCCCCTTGTCGAGCATCACCGGCAGATCGAAGGGCACGCTGGTTTTTCCGTGCCCCGCGACATACGCCTTTTTGGCGTCACCAACAGACACGCTGAGGTAACGCCGCTCAGCCCTTGTGGATTCGAAGTTGGCTGTTCCGCGCAGTCGAAGCCGGCAGCGCTCGCCCTTGTTTGCTGACAGCGGGGCGGAGGCACGACTGGCCTCATCGAGCTTGATCGTTGGCGGCCGACTCCACACATCGAGTCGCTTGCTCGCCGCCGTTCGCACCCGTTCTAGACCGGATTTCGATGAGGCTGGGCCGCGCCACGGAATCACGATCCGTTCGCTGCGCCGCGTGCCTAGGCGACGATCGCTCACTTCGAGCCGCGCCATCAACAAGCCGGCACGCAGTCCATTGCGGCTTTTGACCGCACGCACCGTAAATTCAGCCTCTGCGCGCTGACCCGGCTTGAGCGCACCCAGGCGCACACGACCCTTGTCGAGGCGCATCAACCGCCCGGCTAGACTCCGCAACGAGGCCACCACATCACCCGCCTTGCCAGGTCCCACATTCTTGACCTCCACCCGCACCTTGGCGGTTTCATTGGGGCTGAGAAGGCCGTCGTCCTTCGGATCTTCGATCAAGGAGATGCGCCAAGAAAAGACCGGCCGCGGGGCGCCGTTCACCCGGATGACCAGCCGCTTCATCTTCTTCGTTGGCTTGCCATCCAACGCGCCGACGATCGCCACGGGCGCCTGCAAGTGACGATGACGCCGAGACGGGCGCAAGCGCAGGTACACCAGCCGCGACTGACCCGGGACGAGCTTGCCGATGACCTGCTCAACGCCGTCGAGCGCCGGCGCGCTGCTGCGACTGAACACATGCACCCGATACAGGGGCGTCGTTCCCAGATTGTGCACACGCACCGGGAGCTTGAGCGTGCGTCCTGCTGCCACCACGAGACCACCTAAGACCGGCTCAACCTCCAGCCGGAGACGCGGTTTGGGCGGTTGCGGTCCCGTTGCCCAGTCCACGCCGCTCCGACTCAAGCGCTCCCGCAGTGCGCGACTATCACTGTCGTGCAGCGCGGCGATCCAGGGTCTCGCTTGGGCCAGCGTCGTCGCGGCATGGGCGTCCCCCGCGGTCTGCAGCAGCGCGCTGGCCCGGCGAATTGGCTCCCGGTCTCGGTAGTCACTGGTCTTGTCTTGCACCGGCAGCAGCAACCGAAGTCGATGCATAGGCCGCCGATTCGCAGCGTCTTCGTCTGTCTTGTGGGCCCAAGGTTTACGACGGACGCGGCGGCTCCGGGGCGCGTACAACGACACCCGACCGCGTTTGATCTCCACGTAGCGCAGCTCAATATCGGGCGTCACGCCCACGTCTTGGATGCTGACATCGCCCGGTACCAAGTACTTCGCAATCGTCAGCTTGAGCGCGCCATCGCCAATTGCAAACGGGACCTGCACCGTGCCCTTGCCCCACGTGCGATCGCCGAGGATCACAGCCCGATTGCTCTCCTTGAGGGCACCAGCGACAATCTCCGACGCGCTCGCCGATCGCCGATTGACCAGCACCGCCACCGGCAAGTCGGTCAGCGTCCCCGCATCCCTGGCGGTCCGTGTCTCGCGATCACGACCGCCATCGGCCACGGTAATCACCACCGGGCCGCCGTCCATCAGCAAGTCACAAACCCGCACGGCCTCATCCAGCAACCCCCCAGGATTATCGCGTAAATCGAGCACTAGACCACGCGCGCCGCCAACCGGCTGCAGACGGTCCAGGAGTTGGCGCAGCTCCTTTGCCGTCCCCCGCTGAAAGTTCTTGATCCGCGCGTAGACAATGCCGCCTGTCAGCGGGCGCCCCTCCACACTCTGCAGCTGAATCACGGCCCGCACGAGCTTGATCGCGCGGGGCTCAGTCCACTGCTTTCGGCCGATGCGCAGACGCACCGCGCTACCAACTTTGCCGCGCAACCTGTCGACCGCGTCTTCGATGCGCATGTTGAGCGTACCTTCGCCGTTGATGCGGAGGATGCGATCGTTGGCGACCAGACCCGCCCGACTCGCCGGGGAGTTCGCGATGACGCCGACAATGGTCAGCACGCCGTCTCGTGTCAGCACGCGGATGCCGAGGCCACCGAATTTGCCGCCGGTGTGGGTCTGCATCTCCTGCCAAGCGTCCGGGTCGAGCATGTGCGAATAGGGATCGAGCGTATCGAGCAGGCCGTTAACTGCCACGTACTCGACGTGCGCCTCGTGGGCCTGTTTGGGAATCCTTGCCGTCAGAAAGGAGATCACCCGGTGCAGCGCCCAGTCCAGCTCGAACAGGCCGTGAATCTCGGAGCAATCTAGCCGCAGCGTGTCCTCGCCGACACGCACACGCAGCACCATGGGGCGGCCGTCGGGATCGCGCCCCTCCGCATCGACCAACACTTCGGCGATGGCGTGGGCGACGGCCTGCAAGCTCGCCTCCAGCATATGTGGCGGATCGATGCGCGAGGGATCGACGTAGCGGCGGCGCACGTGCCGCAACGCGCGAGACACGATGCGCGATTCGCTCAGTTCGGCGATGGAGGTGGTTGCCTTCAACGGCCGGGCAACGAGGGCTAGCGAGCGCTCTTGGGTCTCTGCGGGGAGCTCGGCCGCGGGGGCAGGTGCTGCTGCTCGAATCTCGCCAACACGTTGAATTCCCGCGCTTGCAGCGCCAATTGCGATGAGCAACGCGATGCCAGCTGTGGCGGCGCGAAGGCCTCGGGGACGCTGAAGTTGCCAAGTGGGCGCGGACACGCGGGGCTCTCCGTCAAGAAAGGGACCGCCGTTGACTCCTCCAACCCGTCTTCGCAGGAAGGACACCGGTCGGGTAGGGTGCGGTCATGGTTGGTCTACCACATCAGCGCCGTCTTCTCTTGCGTGATGCGCGGCGCCGAGCTGCCCGCTTGGCGGGATGGCTGCTCGTGCTCTCGTTGCTGCAGTTGCCGGGCGTTCGCAGTGCACGCGCTGCGGCGGCTGAGGTCGCATCTGTGACAAAGCGTGTGGCCCCAGGAGAATCGACGGCAGCGCTAGCCGAGGCCGCCACGTCCGCAGTGGCCACGCTGGCCCGCACCAAGGCGGCCACCGATGTGATGGTGAGCCGGAGCATTGGTCAGTGTTTTGAGCGGGAAGATCCGGCCTGCGCCAGTCCGTGGATCGCGGAGCTGGCACGCCGCGCGCCTGGGTCGTTCACGCTGCGGTATGCGAAGGCGCATGCAGACTTCTTGTCGGGCCACTACGGCCGGGCGTCGCAGATGCTGGCTCGCATCGCCAAGTCGCCTGCTGCGCCGAAGGCGATCGTGCCCGCAGCCAAACGCATCGCCGCGGCTGCCGAGGCGAGTCGAATCGCCACCGCTGGATTCGCCCGTCGCCTTGTCGCTGGCGGCAGGTTCGAGATTTGGCATGCCCCCGGTGCGGACAAGATCTTGGTGCCCCTACTCGACGAAGTGTTGTCGAAGGCCGCCGCGACGTTGAGCGTGCGCCTCGGACCGCTCCCGACCGCTCCCATCGTGGTGCATATCTACCCGCGCGTGGAGCAGCTCGCTGCGGTCAGTGGGCTGACCACCACCCAGATTCGTACGTCGGGGACCATCGCGCTGTGCAAGCACAACCGGTTGATGATCACCAGTCCGCGGGATCTCGTCTTTGGCTACGCGTGGGCCGATACGGTGAGTCACGAGCTGGTTCATTACCTCATCACCAAACACGGCGGCGCTGGCGTGCCGGTGTGGTTGCACGAGGCCATCGCCCGCACGCTGGAGACGAGCTGGCGTGACACCTCAGCACCGGACCTCGACGCCACCGAGCGCTCCCTACTCTGGCTGGCACGTAAGCGCAGGCGCTTTATTCGTCTTGCGCGCATGCACCCGACTATGGCGGCCCTGCCGAGTCAGCAGGCGGCGCAGCTCGCCTTCGCGGAGGTCCACCATGCCTTGCTGTGGCTCCACCATCGCGCAAAATCGCACACGCCCACGGCCAGGATTGGCAAGCTGATCGCGCGCTTAGGGGCTGGAGAATCGGCGTTTGAGGCCGTGCGTAGCTGGTCCGGCGAGGCGCGCTTCCCCACGTCCTGGTGGGCTTCGCTCCGGCGTGGGGAAGATGCGACCGGCGACAAGATCAAGCCATCGAAGAGCGCCCAGCGCCGCGCAATCTTACGATTTCGGCGGGTGGCGAGGCGTCGGGCGGGTGGCTCCGCCGCGGCGCGCTTTGTAGAGCTCGGTGACCGCCTGCTCGCTATCAACCGTCCGTTGGCCGCCGTGCTGGAGTATCGAAAGGCCCAATCCAAGGGGGCGACAGATGACGTGATGATGCTCACCCGCCTCGCCCGCGGGCTGCTGGCCTTACACCGTCACGTCGAGGCGAAGGTCGTGATTGACGACGCGCTGAGTCGGTATGGCGAACACGCTCCACTGTTGGTCTTGAGCGCCAAAGCCGCCGCTGGGCTTGGGGATCACGACGGCACCCTGCACTGGACCCGCCAGGCGCTGTGGCTCAATCCATTCGACCCGGCGCTGCACAACCTGCGCGCAGCAGCGTTCACTGCAAAGGGCCAACCTGCGCTCGCCGCAGCAGCGACAGTCGATGCAGCGAGCGTCGCACACTAGCAGACTGCGCTTTTTCTCGATTTTTCGGAGAAGGACGCCTTTTGGGGCGCAGGCTGCTGGGATGGGGAAGTCGCGGCTTGCCGCGACTGGGGGCGCTCTTAGCCCCCCCAAGGATGAAGAAAACTAGCAGTGTGCTGCGACAGTAATTTTAATTACGCCGCACACTGCTAGCGACACAACGCGTGTTGCCTCGGATCTTCTGACCCCGTACCTTCCCGACCATGAACGTTTCCCTCCCAAGCCTTCTGGCTCAAGCGACAACCATCCACACCGACCCGGTCAGCGCCGCCCTGCAATCGCGGGGCATGGTGCTCGCCGTGCTGGTCCTGCTCGTCCTGATGAGCGTGCTGACCTGGTTCATCATCGGGGCGAGAGCCTGGGCGCTGTACAATCTTCGCAAGGAGATCGACGCGTTCCGCACGGCCTTCAATCGTCACGAAGACCTGACGGCGGCGGCTGATCAGCTCAAGATGTACGTCGCCCTGCCGCACTTCAAACTGCTGATCGCCTTATTGAAGGAGATCGCCCGCTATCCGGTCGACGATGAGGCTGATTTATCGGCTCTTGAGCGCACGATGGCCCGTGCGTCCGAGCCATTGGTATCCGATCTCGAAGCGGGTTTGACGGTGCTCGGTTCCATCGCCTCCGCCGCGCCGTTCATCGGCCTATTCGGCACCGTCTGGGGCATCATGATGGCGTTCGGTAGCCTGAGTGACTCGGGCAGCGTCCTGCAGACGGTCGCCCCGCACATCGCCGAAGCCCTGGTCGCCACTGCCGTCGGCTTGCTCGCCGCGATTCCGGCGGTGATTGGCTACAACGCGCTAACCCGCATGGTGAAGCAGATCGTCACCGACCTGGATGGCTTTGGATTGGACCTGCTGAACACCGTTGGGCGTCAGCAGCGCGGCCTTTAGGGAGCACACGGATGGCTTTCTCTGTCGGTGGCGGTGGCCAAAAGCGCCGGGGTCGTGTGGCTCAGGCGACGGTAGCTGAGATCAATGTGACGCCCCTGGTGGACGTGATGTTGGTGTTGCTCGTCATCTTCATGACCGCGTCGTCCGTCGAAACGGCTCGCCTCAGTCGGGAGGCTGAGACGCTCAGGCAGGTGGTCAGTGATGAGATGACCGCCGCCGATGCCGCGCCGCAAGACGAAAACCAGGTCCCGGTTGATCTGCCCAAGGCCAAGGCCGAAAAGCTCGTCGGTGGCGCGAAGTCAGGCAAGCCGGTGCTGTCCATTGATCGCCGCCGCCGCATCTACTTGGGCAAGGACCTGCTGGTCGACTGCCGCAAGGTGTCCGGCAAGTTTGAAGCCTGCCTCGACGCATTTGAAAAGGCCCTATCGACCAACGAAAAGGCCCAATCGCTCACCGACGTGCACCTACGCGCCGATCAACGCTTGTCCTATGGGCAGGTGTTGCAGCTCATGGCGCGCATGCGAAGGGCCGGGATCTCGCACTTTGGTTTGGTGACAGAAGTGCCAGCTGGCAGCAAGGGGCGAGCGCCGTGACCGGTGGCATTGCCGATGGGCCTGGCGGGCGCTTGGCTGGCGGGTTGGTAGCCCTCCTCGCTCACGCTTGTGTGGTCGCTGCGGTGACCATGGCGCCGACGCCTGAACATCGAGAGGCTGCAAATGCCGCCGCCCATGAAGCCGAGCAGAGCGAGGGCTGCGCCTCGGTGGTGACCCCGTCTTGTGTGGGCGATCCGGTTGAGGTGACCCCAACGGTCTCCGAAGATGTCGCGCCGCCCCGTAGTCGTCGGTGCCCGGAGCCGATGCGTCGCCTGATGCGCAACCAGCTCGAGCCAGCGCCGCGCACAGAGGTCGATTTGCTCGTCGCAGAGCTGGTCGAGCGCAAGGGTGATCCAAAGGGTAAAATCACCTCAGCGCCTGGATTATCGGTGAAAAAGCGCCAGATCGTCCGGCAAAAGCGGGTCGACAAGGTGCGGAAGCTCGTCGCTGGCGGCAACAAGCTCGACAGCATCCTCGGCGGCGGCGCCAAAGCGGCCAAACGGCGCAGCAAGCTGGGTCAGATCTTGGGAACCGCCACCGGCAAGAAGGGCGGTAACGCGCTGGTCAGCAGGAAAGGTTCTGCCTATGCCCGTGAACTCAAGATGACTGTGCTCCGTCATTTTACCGTGCCCGGCAATGTGCCGCCTTGGCTGCGTAAGAGTCTGCGGTGCCGGGCCCGCATCACGCGGATGACGGCGACGGGGCGCGTCTTGGGGTATCGCATCGAGAAAAAGAGCGGCAACAAGGCATTCGACGGCGCGGTGCGTCGCTTGATGAACGGCTACAAGGCCGGAATTCGCCAGCTACCAAGGCCGCCGGCTCACATCCTCACCGCCATCAACTCTCGCGGTTTCGTCATCGACTTCCGGTAGGTTGTGTGCTGCGTCATTGCATGACTCTCGCATCACCCAACGTACTTTCTTCATGATTGGGGGGCTAAGAGCGCCCCCAGGTGCGGCAAGCCGCGACTTCCCCATCTCTGGGTTGTGTGCTGCGTCATTGCATGACTCTCGCAGCACGCCGGTCGCCACCCCACTCGCCTA
>JAGSHB010000285.1 GCA_023954815.1 Myxococcales bacterium
AGCAGCGCTCGCTTCGGCGAACGCACAGCGAGGGTGAGCGCACGCCACAACGGGTGACCCAGGGCCGCCAAGAGCAACAACCACAGCAGACTCGCCAACCAGGCCTCGGGCGTCTGCCACAGTCGTTTGGGTGCGCTTAAACCTTGAATTCCTGAGCTTTTATCTGTGGTTGGTAGCTTGGGTGAGAGCTTGCCGTCATCGTTGCGAGCGACCGCTTTGGCGATCGCCTGCTGTGCTTTGTGCAGCGCCGCGTGTTCGGTCTTTTCGATGTGTACCGAGAACGAACGTGGCCCAGCCTGCAGCCGCAGGCGCACCTTGGCCTGGGCGACCGGCGGACCGGGATCGCGCAGTGTGACCACGACCTCGCGGGCGCCGATTTGCACGCCCGCCAGGATGACCGTGCCAACAACGACGCCTTCGTCTTGATAGGGAGCGAACAGCCCCATGATGTCCGCCTCATGGCCGGGCGGAATCGCAGGATCAGCGTGTGCCGACGGGCTGAAGAGGATCAGCCCAACCAGCAGTGACAGCCAGCGGCTCAATCAGCCGCCTCTTCTTTCTTCTCTGGCGGCGTGAGCAGCAGCAGTCCACCGGGCGCGAAGTACAGGCCATCGGGGCTCGCCGTCATCATCTTTCCAACCACAGTCAGCTTCTTGCCAGGCGTCACGTCGGCGGGGAGTTCACCGCCGACCAACAGGCGCCTGCCGCGCAGGTTCTTGCGATCGGTGAGCAGCAGGTGCGGCGCTGGTTTGCAGACTTTCTGGCCTTCTGGGCAGGTTTTGACCTTGGCCACAAAACCGCGAACGGTCACGGGCTCGCCCTTGCGCCCTGCGGTTCCCGACTCGACAACGCCCCGCACCGACCACGCGCCGTCGTCGTACTGCGCCGGCGAGCGCTTCGGGTCCAAGTTGGGCTTGTCGGGCAGGGACGCGACGCCCGGAGTCGGCTTGCGCTCCGGATAATCAGCGACGCCCGCGCCTTTGCAGCCCGTCGTCAGGATCGCAGCGGCGACAATGCAGCCCACAACCAACGCCCGACGGGACGCGTCAGAGTGGGTGGCGGAGTGTGCGTCGGAGGCAGAGTTGTGCATGTCACTTATTCCAGTGCGGGATGTAGCCCGGCAGGCTCGCGATCACCAAGGCGTTGGGAATCACATACACATCCTGTACGCCAAGTGTGGTTGCCTTACCAGCGATCTTGCCACGCACGGCCACGCGATTGGGGCCGGGGGGCACGCCCACTGCGGCATAGCGACCGACGATATTGGTCGTCACCCGGCTCTTATTCGGCACTGGATCCAGCTCGCTGTCGTTGAAGTAGCTCATGCCTTCCGGCGGGTGGCCAATACCGACGCGGGCGTCCGTGATGGGCCAGCTGCGGCGATCTTTCGTGCCGCAATCGCGAATCCGTCCACCGATGACGCCATCGCCTTCGTAAATACCGCCAACGATGCCGATGGTCGACGGCACGAGCTGCCACTGCCCTTCGCCGACGATGGTTGGGTTGTACAGCACGGTGTCCTTGCCTTCGTAGCCTGTGGGCTGGGTGCCCGCCCCTTTGACGTCCATGTGGGTCGAAAACAACACCACGTTGTAGGTGTAGGTATCGTGCCAGCCAGCCGGATCGTCCGCCTTCGAGGCGCGCGTGCGCACGACCAGTCGCGTGTTGAGCGGGATGTCGTCCACTGCGAACACGCCGTGGCCCTTACCGCACTTGGGGAAGCCATCGATCTTGTCGCACACGTACCCGTGCGGGCACTCCAGGTGCTTGCCCTTGTTACACTCTTCGTCGGCCTTTTTCGGCCGGGTCACGTCCCAGCCTTTCTTGGCCACGGCGTCCGGATCGAGCGAGATCACGGTGGCGAACGGTTTGCCGACCTTGTCGGATGCAAAGCAGGCCTGAGAGTCGGCTGGATCTTCAATTCCGGCGCAATTTTCAGGGTGAAAGTCCGCAGCGAGAAAGATGGCGACCTCGACATCCGTCGTCACCGGGCCGCCGCCAAAGCGGTCGACACGGCCCCACATGGTCGCTTTTTTGCCCTTGGGCAGCGAGCCGATCACCTCGTCGAGATCCTTGCCGACGCACTCCAAGTTGATGGCCTCAGACGTCGGCCCGTTGTCTTCGGTCGGATCGCCGAGCTGGGTCTTGTCGTCCTTGCCCGGGTTGGGCACGCACACACCCTCGATGCACGACTCCACCGACTTGCACTTGGCGTCCGTCTCGCACTTGGGCACGAACGTCGTGGGCGCAGGGCCGGCATCGCTGGTGCCGTCCGCAGTCGCGCCGTCAGTGGCAGATGCGTCCGGCGTGTCGCCCTTTTCTTCTTTGGCGAGGCAGGCCGTGAGGCTCAAAGCGAGGCTCGCACACAGGCCGATTTTGGCGAGTCTACGGAGACGATTGGGGGAAATCTGGGCGATGCGCATGGTGCTCCTCACGAGAGTTGTCGGCCCGGAGGGTAGCGGAGCGGAGCGGTCAGTCAAACGCTGCTTTGTGCATGACTCCGCGTACAAATTGGGTGGGCGCCGGGTGGCGCGACGATTCGCCGCAGGCAACATGGCCCGGAGAGGTGCAGATTGCAGTCGCGAATGAACGCGCCCGGAGAGCAATGATGATGTACCGCAACCCCCACTTCCTCCTCATCCCTTTGGCAGCTTTGGTGCTGTCCGGCTGTGGCTCCGATCCGACGCCAGCTTCCGGGTGCGCGGCCGGAGAGCATAAGTGCATCGACGGCGAGCTCGCTGAGTGCGGCGCCGACGGCACGTTTGGCACGCCGGTCGCCTGCAAGGCACCCATGGCATGTCACGCCGTCGACGGGAAACTGGACCACTGTATGGTGTTTACCGACGGCATGAGTCACGACGGGATGATGCACGAGGACGGCATGAGCCACGAAGATGGCCACGCGGCCGGCACGCACGACGGGATGGGCCACGACGGCAACGGGCATGAGGGGGACGGTCACAGCCAGACGGGTCATGACGGGATGAGCCACGGTGACGCCAAGTAGACGCTTATCCAGCCAAATCACGGGCTGATTGCACGAAATCGGCTTGTTGTTGGCTCTGGCCCACAGCCGCCTCTGGCTCGTCAGCTGCGGCGGTCGGTGGCAGGTTAATCGAGGGTCAAGACGACTTTACCGAACACCTCTCGGCGCTCCAGCATCCCCATGGCATCGGTCGCCTCAGCTAGGGGCCGTACCGCGCCCACGACGGGTTTGAGTAGCCCACGGCCAGCCAGGGTGAGCACCGCCTCGAAATCGGTGCGCGTGCCCATGGTCGACCCGATGAGCTCGATGCTGTGAAAGAAGATCTTGCGGAGGTTGATGGTGACCTCGTGGCCGGCCGTTGCGCCGCACGTGACGAGGCGGCCGCCCCGCTGCAAGGCGCGTACGGACCCATCCCACGTCGCCGCGCCGATGTGTTCAAAGACGACGTGCACCCCGCCGGGCACCAGCTTCCGCACGTGCCGCGCCCAGTCTGGATCGTCGGTTCGCACGACCTCGTCAGCGCCGAGCGCCTTCGCCCGCTCCACGTCGCGATCCCGGCGCACCGTCGCGATGACATGCGCCCCCAGCGCCGCCGCGATCTGCACGCCGGCTGATCCGACACCGCTGGCAGCGGCGTGAACCACAACGCTCTCCCCGGGCTGGACCCGCGCGCGGACTTTGAGCATCTGCCAGGCCGTAATAAACGTCGTCGGTATCGCTGCCGCGTCGGTGAAGCTCAGACCAGCTGGCATCGGCAGGACGCTGTCGGCTGGCATGAGGCGGTACTCCTGCGCGCATCCATCGACGTGCTCGCCCAACAGCCCGAACTGGCGGCACAGTTGCGGGCTCGCGGCACGGCATTGGCTGCAGTGACCACAGCTCAAGACCGGGTAGAGCGCGACCCTGGCGCCCACAGTCAGATGCGGGAGGGCCGCGACACCAGGACCAACCAGATCGATGGTGCCAGCGCCATCTGCACAGGGGACGATGGGCACCGGCCAGTGACCAGCGGGGATCCCACGGCGCACCCACAGGTCGAGGTGGTTAAAGGCGGCAGCCCGGATTCGCACGCGCACCTGACCAGGGCCAGGTTTCGGCAGCGGGCGCTCCTGCAATTGCATGACGTCGAGGCCGCCGTGGGCTGTGGTGACGAGTGCGCGCATGACGGAGGTCCTGGTGTAGTGGGCGGAATCGAGCGGGCCCGGTCGGGGTTATAGGCTTCGCCGCCTCAGATCCTTGCGCCACGCTCGCCGGAGCGTCAACGTGACCGCTCCGAGATTGCGCATACCGATGGGGATTTGGCCATGGATCGAGTGGACACATCAGAGGCGACAAATGAGCCGGAATCGGGCGGAAACCCTGGAATTTGGCGGCTTGTTGCGCTGATTGCGCTCGTCCTGGTCGGTAGTGTCGGCTGGGTGATCTTGGGGGCGATGGATCGCCAGGAGGCCGAGCAGTTGGTCGCCGATGCCCACGCAGCGCTCGATTCCGGGGATACGACGACGGCGGCGACCAACGTGGCCAAAGCTGAGAAAAAGGACCCGGGCCGCGGCGACTTGGTCTTCGCGAAGGGGCGTCTTGCCCTGGCGATGGACGACCAGCCCCTCGCCCAGCGTCTGCTGCGGCAGAGTCATGAGCGCGCCAAAAACGAGGGATGGACGTTGCTCATGCGCGCCAAGTTGGCGGTCGCGCTGGCCGAGAGCGAGGCGAATTCAGGTGATTTGGTGCGCGCGCTCCGGGTCAATGACAGCGGGTTGGCTCGTCTCGTCGATGTGATGGACACCCACCTCGATCGCGACGGCCTCGATCCCAACGCGCAACCGACTGACACCGAACCCATGGCTCAGGGGGTGCGCGAGGGGTTGATTCTGTTGCGGCAGCGGGGCCGATTGGCAGCCCAGCGGGCGAAGGC
>JAGSHB010000021.1 GCA_023954815.1 Myxococcales bacterium
GCGGCAGGCCGAGGCGCCCAACCCCTGAGACACTGCGCGTCACGGGCCGGGCGGGCAGGGCGAGCGATGGAGACGCCCCGACCAGCGACCCACCACCGCAATCCCAATCGACCGCTGGGCGAGCGCAGCGCGGCCACCAACCGATGACAGCCAGCGGCGAGCTTCATGGCCGTGATATGCCGGGCCGAAATAGGGCGATACCGCGCGGCAGACCACAGAGTTAAGGTCGTCACGGGGTGGCCATCCACCGCTAGCTCCAAGGCGGCCGGGCTCGTGACCGCGAGCCGAACCGGCCCAGGCGCACGGAGACAGATCTCGGCGGCCGCCAACACCACCCCAGAGCCCGCCCGCTCGACCAGACCTTGCAGACGCACCGGGCGCTGCGCAGCCTCAGCCGCCAACGACTTGGGCACCGCGCGCCAACAAGCGGGGCCGTCACGACCAGGGACCGGCTTGCCTCGCAGGGCCGCTGGCACGGCCGCGCTGGTCAGCGGTCCCAGCCACGCCGAGACCGGCACGGGCGTCCAGGGAGCGGCTCCCCGACGCGCCTCGGCTGGTTGCGGCAAAAAGGCGATGAGCAGCATGGCGCAGCCCAGCCAACAGCGAGCCCAATGGTGACCAGGGCGCCGCGTCCACGGCCGTACGGGTCGGATGGCCCTCACGCCTCCACCAGATAGCGAGCTACCGCTTCGAAGAAGATGCTGCGCCCCCACGCCCGCTCGCCGGGTGTGGTCGGCACACCGCCCCGCTGCCACAAGGGCTCAAAATCGACCTCAGCTGGCACCTGAACCGGGGCAAACCCGAAGCAGGGCACGCTCGTTTGGCGCCAACCCCACGCGTCGCAGCCGGCGAGTTGCAGGGCCACGACGACGGACGCGCTCGGCACCCGGGCGCGCAGGGTCTTGCTGAGCACGCGCAGCAGCTGCGCATGCTGATCGCTCTCCTTGCCCGGGCGCTCGGCCAGCACCGCAATCTCGACGCCTTCGCCGACCAACGCGCGCAGCTCCGCTAGCAGCTCCTGTACCGACCGGCCCGGCACCAAGCGGCAATCCAGCAGCGCCCAGGCATCGGAGCCAGCGGCGTCAGGGCGACCGGCCGCGGCGATGCGGGTGACGGTCCAGGTATCGTGCAGCAAAGCATCAAAGTAGGGCGCTTGACTGAGGTTTCGACGTGCGGCCCGGCTGTAGGTCGCCGTGCTCAGCAACCCCCGCAGGGTCAACCCGCGGGCCACCCCCACCGCCTCAGCGATACCCAACACCTGCGCCTTCGCTGCCGGAGTCACGCGCAGCGGTCGGTCTGCGTCCCGCAGGCGCCCGAGGGCATCGAGCAACGCATTTGTGGCGCCGCCCGGCAGCGGAAAGCCCGGATCGACGGCGGTTCCGCGCCCTTTCAGCCTCAGCCACACCGCACCTTTTTGAGCGATGGGGATGGGCAGCACAGTCTCCCCACCAACGTCCATCGGCACGCCGCCCGCCTCCGCGATCACCCCTGCAGCGACGCCGAGCAGCGCCTGGCCATCGGTGGCAGCGATCTCCGTCGCGCCTTCGGGCCCCGCGGCGCCAGCAGGCTGCCGAAACTCCACCAACACCATCAGATCGCGGGCGGTCGGGAAGTCGGCGATGAGCTCCATGGCACACAGCGCGTGGCCCAGCAAAAGGCCCCCGCGCGCAAGGGTGTCGCCGCCATCGGTGAGCTTGAGTCGGTCGGCGTCGTGGGCCATCAGGCGCTGCGGATCAACAGGCGGGTAGGGCCGGTCCCCATCGAGCGTGCAGCTGATGACCAACGCCTGCCGTTGGCGCGCATCAAAGGCCGGGTTCTGAGCCGCGCGGCGACAAAGCACAAAACGGCGACCGCGCTCATGCCAGGTCACCACGGGTACAGACAGGTGCGATAGCTGAGTGATGAACTGCACCACCGTCGCTTCAGCCCAGGCCTGCCCTCCTGACCGGGTCGCAGGCTGCAGTTCTGGCCGCGCCATGGTCTGCCAGAACTGCTCCGCCCGCCCATGGACAGCCGCCCACGACAACGTCGTCAACTTGGCCGCGATCTGGCCGCTCGTACTGCGCATCCCCTCTCCCGCCCGCTATTTCTTCGTGTCGGGCTCAGCCAACCAGGTCTTCAACCAAGTCCGCCGACCGGTGATGAAGTCCTTGACCTCTTGGACGCGCGAAAGCAACTCCTCGTTCTTTGCTCTTTTAAGTTTGTCGGCCAAAATGTCCGGTTGCATGCGACACATGGTGTTGTCGATGCGTGCGGCCAGAAAGCTGGTGTTGAAGCGACCTTCGATGAGATGCGCGATAAAGGCCCGATACCGCTGGCGAAACCGCTTCACGCTCAACAGTCGATCGGCCAACTGATTGTAAAATAGCGTGCCGTTATTCATCCCGACGTAGGGATTGCCGTCGGTGAAGATATTCTCATCGAAGACGTCGTTTTCTTCCGTCCAGAGGTGGCCCAGACTCAAATCCAGGTCCCACGGAATGATCGTCCAGCGCGAATCGGTGGCCTTGGGATCGCGGTAGAGATAGTAGTTCTTCTTCACCCAATCCTGATTCTGCGTGACGGCGAACAGCGCCAGCGCCACCAAGATATCGTCGGTCTTGATGATGCGATCGGCGTTCTGTTCGAACTCATCATCGGGCAACTGCAGCACCACCTCGATCAGCTCGATGAGGTCCTTGTAGTCCAGCTTGCCCTCGTGCTCTTGGTACAAATCAGGGTAGTCGTCCTTGTTCTTCGGCACGGTGAGGTTGCCGCCCGGCACGCTCTTAGCGAAGGGCGGATCGGCCTCGTACAAGCTGCCGTCCTTGTTCCAACCGCGGTCCTTGAGGAAATGGCTGTCGATCCGCTCGGGGTGCAGCATGACGCCGTGATAGCGCGCTCCGAGCCGCAGGTGCACGTTCATCAGCCGCGAGGAAGCCAGCCAAGTGCCGTGACGCATCACCTCGTAGGCCACAAAGCTACGCACCTGACTCTTGTCGACAAACTCGGCCCGCAGCACCAACTTGCGACGGCCGTCGGGCATGCGCTGATCTTTGTCGAGGTTGAGCCGAAAGCTCTTCTTCTTGAAGGTACGACTCGAGCCGCCGTGCAGCCGCATCTTGCCCTTGCGCGTCTTGCCATCGATGATCAGCGCGGCGGGAATCCAGATCTTGGTGTTTGGATCAGCATAGATCTTGGCCAGATCAGCCGGATCGACATCAATGCGCCATACCGGCAACTGACTGGTGAAACCAAAGAGATCCACGCTGCCGGTTTCGCCGTTGGTGAACGTCGCGGTCACGTTGTGGGCGCCCTCTTTCGTCACCTTCACGATGATGTCCGCCCGGCCCGCTTTGACCTCTTGGGTGTGGACGACCGTCACCCCCACCGGGGTCTTCACCGTTAGCTTGCCTGCAGCTTTTGTGTCGTGTTTCCCAGCCTTATCGTAGATTTTGACCTCGATGGTCTCCTCGGCGCCAAGGGGCTGCAGCACCGCGCTGGGCTTGAGCTTGAGGCCCTTGTTCTTCACATTTTGCGGCGGCAGCACCCACGCGTCACTCCACGGCTTGCAGCTGGGCAGGCTGGTGTCTGTCGACAGGGGCCAAGGGGCTGCGTCCGGCGAGCTCACATCGGTCATGAAGTAGCCAGGACCGCCGCCATCAGAGCTCCCGCCATCGGCGCCGCCTGTACTGCCGCCATCTTTATTGGTCGTACCCTCGTTGGGGTCAGGCTCTCCCCCCGCGCAGCCCACCAGCGCGATAGTGAGGAAGAAGATGTGCAAGCAAGCGGTAAGTTTGTTCATGACGACAGGCTACATGTCTCCTGCCCGCGGAAAAAGCACCCCTTCCCCTGCGCCGCGTTGCGGGCTAAAAACAGCAACCCCCCGGTACGGAGCCACGTGATGCGCCACTTTCGCCAGTTCATGACCTTTGCGTGCTGCGCGGTGCTGCTCACCGGCGTCGGGTGCAAGGAAGAGCAGAAGGCGCCGTTGAATGTTCCGGCGATCGAACACACCAAGCCTGTGGCGCCCGTCAAACGCCTCGGTCGGCTCGTTAAAGCGGTCGATCCGACGATCGCCAACGCCCTGGCTGGCAAGACCCGTTCGGCGCTGAAGGTGCACGTCAGCGGTGCAAGGCTGGGACCGCGTTATGCGTGGCTGAAGGTGACAGACGACTCCGGCAGCGCTTGGGCGGTGACGCCGCCGCTGTCCGCGACGCCGACCGGCCAGGTCGAATTGAAGATCTGGGTCCGCCAGCAGGTCGACTTGCCCCATGAGGCGACCAAGGCGCTGGTGCTGTGGACGGCGCGTATCGCAGGGGACGACGTCAAACCGCTGGAGATGGGCGAAGAGGCGGTCATCGATCCGGTGTTCGCCGCGATGGAGATCACCGGCACGGTCGTTCGCAGCGACCCGCCTGAATTTCCAGCCGCCGATCACACCATCGCCGCGCTGCACATGGATAAATCACGCCTCGAGGGCTCAGAGGTCAGCGTGCGCGGTCAAGTGCTGCACGTGATTCCCGATCTCTCGGGGCGCACGTGGTGGGTGCTCCGTGACGGCCGCGCAGATCCAGCGACGGGTGAGGCCGATCCCTTCGCCAGCGGAGGCCCCCAAGTGCTGCTGGTCGCCGCCTCCTCGCCTGTCGACGTGGGCGACATCGTCTTGGTGCGCGGCACCCTGCAGGTGGACAAAGCCTTCACGCTGACCGGGCCCATCGAACTCATGCTTATGCCAGCGACGCGCCAAAAAGATGCCCTACCGACCCTCATCGCGCCGACCGCGGCCAACGCCAAGCCAGCGCCAACAGGTACGGCTGCCATCGCCACCAAGCCGCTGAAAGGCGCCGATGCAGGCAGTCTACCGGCCCCCTCCGCCCCTGCCGAAGGTGACGACAGTCCTGAAGGCGCCGACGATCCCGAGGGTGAGTCCCCCAACCCCGACGAAGGTCCATGAACGCCAGACACCTATTCGTAGCCGACGACATCGGCCCGATGAACATCCACCAAGACTCGACCTTCGGCCTGATGCTGCACTGCCAGGATCGCGGCTTTGAGGTTTACCACTGCGACACCGACGGGTTGCTCGGCCGAACTTCAGGCGCCATGGCTCGCTGCCGACCAGTGCAAGTTCGGGAGGTTGTGGGCGACCACTACACG
Source organism: Myxococcales bacterium (assembly GCA_023954815.1). Lineage (GTDB taxonomy): Bacteria > Myxococcota_A > UBA9042 > UBA9042 > UBA9042 > UBA9042. The sequence goes on from JAGSHB010000021.1 coordinate 5,140, forward strand.
ATTGGAGAGTCGGAGGTGCTGCCCCTGGGCGCGTTTGATGCCATCTGGATGCGCAAAGATCCGCCCTTCGACATGAACTACATCGCCGCGACCTACATCCTCGACGGCGCGCCTGCCACAACGCGCGTGGTCAACCGGCCGTCGAGCCTGCGCGATTGGAACGAAAAGGCCGCTGTGCTGCGCTTCCCTGAGCTGGCGCCGCGCTGTCTGCTGACGCGCAATATGGCCGAGATCAAGGCCTTTCAGCGCGATGTGGGCGGCTCCGTGGTCATCAAACCCCTCGCTTTTTCAGGGGGTACCGGCATCGTGGCGCTGCACCCGGGCGATCTCAACACCAATGCGCTGCTCGAGATCTCGACCCGCAACGGCGAGGAGTTCGTGCTCATTCAGCAGTACATGCCTGAGGTCACCGAGGGCGACAAACGGGTCATCCTGGTCAACGGAGAGCTCGGCGGAGCGCTGCTGCGGGTGCCGCCAGCGGACGATTTGCGGGGCAACATCCACGTCGGCGCGCGCACGGAATACGTGCAGCTTGAGCCAGCTGAGGTCGTGCTCTGCGAAGCCCTCAAGCAGCCGCTCAAAGACGCCGGTCACATCTTCGTCGGCATCGATCTCATCGGCGGCAAGCTCACCGAGATCAACGTCACCAGCCCGACCGGCATCCGAGAGATTCTACACGCCGGCGGCACCGACCTCGCCGCAGCGCTGGTCGATGCCGCGCTAGCGTAGCCGCCGCACGGAGCTAACGAGCCGGCGCATACAGCTCGCCCATGAACCCAGACAGCACCGCCTCGTTCATCTTCGCTGGCATCGCGTCGAGGATCCGGTTGATCGGCGCCATGCGCTCGGGCAGCTCCGCACCCTGCTCGCCCGCGCCGACACCCATCAGCCCCAGCATGCCCATCAGCTCATCGCCCGACAGCGTCTGACCGGCCATGGCTTGCAGCATCTGCCCCATCTCCGCATTGGGCCGCACGTCGGGCAGGGTACGGGCGGCTTGGACCGCATCCTGTAGATCCGCCAAGAAGGGCGTCACCCGATCGAGGGTTCCCCAACTGTTGAGCGACAGGTGCACATTGCCGGCGTAGCGCTGCCCCGTCGGCCCCGTGTGCCCGAGCTGCGGCTGCACATACCAACCGCGGGCGCTCATCTCGTCGGCGACGTGAAAGACGTCGAACTCGGTCGAGGTGAAGGCGAACATGCACATGGCAGGTTGACCCATGATCTCAAGACCATCGATCGCTGAGATGCCCTCCAGCAGGGCGAGCGTCGCTTGCCGCAACCTGTCGGTAATCGCCATGTAGCCTTCGTCGCCCAAAAAGCGCATCACACTCCAAGCGCCGGCCAGCGGACCGCCCGATTTGCTGCTCTGCACCGATGGGTTGACCACCGTGTAGCCCGCCCAATCGCTACAGGCGAACCCAGCCGCGTTGCGCAGGGTCTTGTTGCGAAACAGCACCACCGAGGCGCCCTTGGGGCAAAATCCGTACTTGTGCAGATCGACGCTTAAAGACGTAACCCCTTTGACTTCAAAGTCAAATGCATCGATGACATCAGTCATACCGTCTGCGAGTTGCAGGCGACGCCAAAAGGGCAGCATCCAACCGCCAACACAGGCGTCCACGTGAAAGGGCAGGCTGCGCGTCTCGCAAATAGCGCCGATGGCAGCGATGGGATCCATCACGCCGTGGGCATAGCCCGGGCTCGACGCCACCACCAGCACGGTCTGCTCATCGATCGCCGCAGCCATGGCCTCCGGGGTCACCGCGAAGGAGACGGGATCGACCTCGACGAGCACCAGCTCCACATCGAAGTAGCTCGACGCCTTGTGGAAGGCCGCATGGGCCGTCACCGGCAGCACCATATTGGGGCGCGTGACCTCTGGGCGGGTCTGGCGGGCGAAGTCTCGCGCCGACTTCACAGCGAGCAAGATCGACTCAGTGCCGCCGCTGGTGAACGTCCCCACGCCATCGTCCGGCAGGTTGAGGTGCGACGCACAGAAGCCGACGATCTCATTTTCCAGCCGCATCAGGGATGGATAGACCGTTGGATCGAGCGCATTTTCGGTCAAGAAGCTTGAAAAAGCAGCCTTTCCGACGGCCATCGCCTCGGCGCCAGGATCGTAGACGTAGGCGAAGGTGCGGCCTTCTTGCCAGTTCACATCCCTGCCTTTGTAGGTCTGCAGCTCGGCGAGCAGGGTGTCTTTGTCTTTGCCTTGTGAGGGAAGTGCCATGGGAGTCTCCAATCGCGCCCATTGACCAGGACGCAGGGGGGTGGATGAAGGCAGCACGTGCCGCCGTTCCACGTGAAACGGGGCGCTAGCCTGCGCCTGGGTTCGGGGCGTCTGTGGCGGCTTCTGGGGCAGCGCCTTCTGGGGCCGCCACGCTGGTACTTGGTAGTCCGGCGGAGAGCCAAGCGAACGCCTGCGCGCCAAACTCGGTCAGATCAAAGCTCGCTTTGGCGGCGAACCACCTGCGCAATCCGGCGCGGACGGCGCCGATGATGGCGCCTGCGGTGACGATGGCGTGGAGTTCACCCAGTTGCGGGGTGAGCGCGCGGCTGATGGCGTCTTCCCAGCGGGCGTCCAGCTGCTGATCCCAGGCGGCGAGGCCACGTGCTTGCTGCAAGATCTGGTGGGCGGTCACCAACTCCTGGCGATCGGCCTGGTAGCGCTCGGCGATTGTGAGCACGGCTGCGATGACTTGATCGGTCGGCGGCAGATCGCTCGGCGCCGCCAAGGCCTGTTCAAAGGCGATGAGCCGCTCCTCATGGGAAGCGAAAAAGACAGCCTCTTTACTGGCAAAATAGCGGAAGAACGAACGGCGAGAGACACCGCCTGCAGCCGCAATGTCACTCACCGTCACCGCGTCGAAGCCACGGTCGGCAAAAAGTGCCATGGCGCTACGGATGAGCGCAGCGCGGGTTTGATGCTTTTTCTGAGCGCGCCGACCCGGCGTCAAAACAGGCTGTTGCATGGGTCTCCTTGGGGAACCCACGCTTCATGACACATTCTGACACTCAGTGTCAATATTTATGGCACTGAGTGTCAGATTTTCTTCGATCTGCTAAGACTTGGCTTGCAACCCCGCAAATTTAAAGGCGCCAAATCCGGCGATCAGCGTGAAGATGGCTGTCGCGAGGGCGGCGGTCGTCGACAGTTGGATGCCAGCGATCACGAGATCGTGACGGATGATCAGCGGCACGGCGTGCACTGTGCAGACGGCAGCCAAGAATCCGGAAATCCACAGTGCCCAGGGGCGTTCGATGCTCATAATGGCCTCCTTGGGGCGTGCGACAGCGGACAAGCCTGCGCCGCGGTAGGCGGGGCAACAGAGATGCCCCGCCCCCTTAACATGGACCGCGGAAGGCGCATTTCAATAGTGATCTGCTCGCGACCATCGCAAAGAGGTGACTGAGGCTGGATTTTGTGACGCCGACCAGACGGACAAGACGAACAAGACGAACAAGACGAACAAGACGAACAAGACGAACAAGACGAAGGTCCATGGGAGAGCTCAGCTGGGCTCACCCTCGGCTTGACTCGGCCACCAGAAGCTCCGCACGGCTACGGAAGCTGTCCAGGCTTGGCCGCCAGGCTGACCGCCGGCGGCGAGAAGGGCATCGGCGAGGGTGTCATCAGCGGTCTCGGCGAACAGTCCTGCGCTGCCTCGTGTGGCGTTAGCCTGGGCTCGCGCGGCGTGGACCAACTCTGCTACGGCAGCAGGAGACGTAGCCGCGATCGCCGACAGGCAGTGACAGGGCACATCCGGCAGCAAGCCATCGACCGCCTCCGCATAAGACAAGAAGCGATCTACGGCCTCGTCTCCCGCAATCGCAGTCAAATCGGCGATGAGCTGCTCGAACTTGTCTTGCAAGGCGGTGACTTCAGCTTCTGACGGCTCATCGTCGGGCGTCCAGGACAGCCACGCCATCGCTCGTTGGTCACCGCCTTCGATCGTCAGCAGGTTGTCGGTCGCTTGAAATCGGTGCATGCGCTCCAACCACCGCGTCGCTCGAAGCTCAAAGTCAGGCTGATCACTATCGAGACACCAGCGGAGCGCCGGATCAGCCAACCACAGCGTGCTATCGCGCTTGTTCATCGTTCCCATCTCCTCAAAGACCTGCATCTGGCGCTTGAATCACCGTCCGGGCGTGGTCACTATCTCGCCATGAAAGGTGCGCGTGTCACCAGCTTCTGCCTGACCCTTAGCCTACTGGTACTGGCCAGCGCAAACGGCTGTGCCGAGTTGGAGTCGCGGCCTATCCCTGCGGCAGTCGATGCGGGTCTTACCTCAACCTCCGACGCAAACGCGGACGCAGACACCGACTACGCGGCCATGCCCGGTGCGGTGACGATGCTGACGACACCGCGCGGTGCCCACGTCTTGCGGATCGCGAGCTATAACATCGAGAAAAATAGCGTCTTCGAGGCAGGTCACCCGCAAACGGTGCGATTTTTGCGGCTCGCCAAGGTGATCGACGCCGACATCTGGGCCCTGCAGGAGGTGTGGGCCTCACCTGAGTACGTCGCCGCTTGGTTCAATGCGGCGCTGCCCCTGCCCAACGGCGCCACCTGGGCGGCGATGGACGCGGGCTCTACCATGACGGTCACCCGTTTTACTGTGCGTCACCATCAGCAAACGACCCCGCCGCACAATGGCCGAAAGGTCGGGCTGACCTGGCTCGATGTGCCCGATACCATGTGGCAGCAGGACCTCTATCTGGCGAACTTGCACATGAGCTGCTGTGGCGACGGCGAGATCAGTCGGCAACAGGAAGCCGATGGGCTCGCGGCGTGGCTGCAACGGCTCAAGACCGTGCTGTCGCCCATCCCGCTGGCGCCCAAAACTCCCATCATGCTGATCGGCGACTTCAACCTCGTCAGTGGCTTGGCCCCGCTGCAGACCCTGTTGCTCGGCGACATCAGCGATGAAAAGACCTGGGGCCCGGATGCGCCGCCAGATTGGGATGGCACGGCATTGCGGGATATTCGGCCCCGGCATAACGGCGACGGGACGGCGACTTGGACCTGGCGGACCGACGGTAGCGGCTACACGCCGGGGCGATTGGACTACGCCTTGGTGACCGATAGCACGACTGATGTGGTCGGAGCGCTGGCGCTCAACACCACGACGCTGTCCGATACGGAGCTGGCCATCTTGGGCTTGCAGCGCCTCGATGTGGGCAAGCGCCGATTCGGCGCTGGCTGGCAACTCGATCACCTGCCCCTGGTGATCGACCTGGTCGAAAAGGCCAAGCCATGAGCCGCGCTGAGTCCCGGGCGAGCGAGGCCACCCGAGATCACCGCAGCGCGAGTTTTGCCGTGCGGCGGCTGAGCGCGCTGAGTCTGTGTCTTACCGCGATATTGAGCTGTGCAGGGCCAAATTCCGGGGCCTCAGCGCAAAAGGAGCTTCCGGCGTCAGGGGACACGATGGCCCAAGACACACTGGATGGTGACGGGCTATCAGATGCACGAGCCTCGGATGTAGGCCCCACCTTCACGTGTGGAACCTGGGGTAAACCCAAAAAGGCTGGCAAGTTGCCGTCGCCCATCGACGAGGCCAGCGGTCTGGTGGTCAGCAGCTTTGATCCCGACGTGGTCTGGACCCACAACGACGGCAAGGATGACCGCCTATTCGCGGTGCGCGCGAGCACCGGCAAGATCTTGGCAGAGATGACGCTGAAAGGCCTGACAGACAAAGCCAGGGATTGGGAAGACCTGGCCGCTGGCCCCTGCGGCAAGGCGCAGCCCAATAAGCGCTGCCTCTATGTGGCCGACGTCGGCGACAACGGCCAGAGTCGGTCAGCCGTGCACATTCATCGCTTGGTGGAGCCCGATCCGACCAAGGCCCCAAAGACGACGACCGACTATGAAACCATGACGGCGACGTATCCGACCAAGGTCGTCAACTGCGAGGGCGCCGTGGTCGATGAATCCGGTCGTGTCTGGTTGTTCTCCAAGAGCAAGACGACCCTCAGGGTCTTTGCTGCACCGTTCGCCAGCGGAAAACAGGAGTGGACCCTCATCGCGGCGCTGAATCCAAAGAAAACCATGGGCGACAAGCTCAGCAAGGTCACCGGTGCCGATTGGCGTCCGTCGACAAAGACGCTGCTGCTGCGTACCTATGAGACCGCGTGGGAACTGTGCTTGGGTTCTGGCGGCCTCGATGACATCGCCAACGCCGTCTGGCAGGAGGTGGAGGTGCACGACGAGCCCCAGGGGGAGGCCATCGCCTATGGTCCCGACCGTATCTGGCAGGTCTCAGAGGGCGGTTGGCCGCGACTGCGATACTTGTTGCACCCATGACCCAAAACGCGGCGCAAATTGGCGTGCAATCGCACTCCAAGCCGCCCACATTCCCCTTTGCGTTGCGAATGCGCTATGACCGTAGCCCGAACGACCGAGGTACCTATGGACTCCAAGAAGTGGCCTATCGTGCTGTTTGCGCTGGTTGTAGGCGGCGTATTTTTCGCGCTTTCCACAACTGAGCCGGCGGGGACGGCTGGCATCGCGAGCGGGCAGGGTGGCGCTACTGGGAAACAGGCCACCACCGTAGCGACGAACGGAGCGACCACCCCAGCTGCCCTGGCGCAGCCCAAGCCGCCATCGCCAAGGATAGCAGCGCTCACAAAGTCCGCGCCCAACGGTGGAAATACGGGGGGCGCCGGCAATACTAGTGGCACGGCCACAAACACGGCGTTGCCGGCGCCGCCTCAGCCGACCACGGCGAATCCTCCGGGCGAGCCGAAAGCTGCGGCGGGAGAAGTTGCCCTGTTCTTTAGCGCCAACAACAAGGGTGAGTTGATCGACTGCGGCTGCCGTAAAAGTCCGCTCGGAGGGCTCGCGCGGCGCGCGAAATGGGTCGATGAGCGCAAAACCCGCTTCGCAGGGGCTGTGCACGTCGACGCTGGCGGGAGCTTGAGCGCAGACGCGGGGCTCGACGCCGATGGGCCGGGTCAGGCCGCCGGGCGCACCGAGGTTTATCTCGCAGGTCTTGCCGCAGCACACACCGCTGCACTCAACGTGGCGCCAGCGGAGTTGGCCGTCGGAAAATCTGTGCTGGTCAGCGCCGCCAAACGCCACAAGGTGGACCTCGTGGCGACCAATACGGTAGCGATGCAGAGCGGCAAACCCGCCTTCAAACCGTGGCTCATCATCGGTCTGGGCGATCTCAAGGTCGCGATTTTGGGGCTGACGACGCAGCGTCCGCCGCGGCATGAGGCGCTCTACACCAAACAAGGGCTCGCGCTGACGACACCGATGAAGGCAGCCCAACGGGCCGTGACCAAGCTGAAAGGCAAGGTCGACGCCATCGTCGCGCTGAGCTGGCTGAGCCAGGCAGAGATGGATGACCTGGGTGAGAAAGTCCCTGAGATCGATTTTATCATCGGCGCCAAGGACTCAGACCTGACCATGCGTCCGGAATTCTTGGGTCGAGGCTTCCGCATGGACAGCTACGACAAGGGAAAATGGTTAGGAGAGCTGCGGCTACGCAAGGGCAAGACCGCCGAGCGGCGTTGGTTTAACCCGGATTTGCGGGATCGCCTCGCCTACGATCAGGGCAGCGCGCAGCGGGAGGTTGCCTACTATCTGAAAAAGCATGCTGACGAAGACAAGGCAGGCGGCCCCAAGGACCCGCGCAGTCGCAAGTTTGAGCGAGACCGGCTCGTCGCTCAGCGGGCCAAACTCGCGCGGGTGAACCTGGAGCTCAAGGGCGATATCGACCCACCCGACGGCGCGCCGAGTTTCAGCCTCAAAATGCATGCGATGCGGACCTCTTTGCCCGAAAATCCGGCCATCACGAAGCTGGTCGACGGCCATCACAAGCGCTTTCCGCCGCCGCCGCGGCACTAGCGACGTTCGCAATCTTCAGGGCAGTCAACGGTACGAACAGACCGCTTGTCTGTCTCAATTGGAAGGCCCCATGGACCTCAACGAGATCTTGATCTTCACCCGCGTGGTCGAAACCGGCAGTTTTACCGCCGCAGCGAAAAAGCTGGGGATGCCCAAATCGACTGTCAGCCGAAAGGTCAGCGCGCTAGAAGAGCGGCTCGGCGTTCGCCTGCTCCACCGCACCACCCGCCAACTACGCCTGACCGATGTCGGAGAGACCTTCCACGCCAGCTGCGCCGACATCATCGGCGCATTGGTCACTGCAGAGCGCGCGGTCACCGAAACCCAGGCCTCTCCCAAAGGTCGACTGCGTGTCACGGCTCCGGTCGATTTTGCCGTCCAGGTGCTGCCGCCCCTGCTCCGCGGCTTCAGGACACGCTACCCAGACGTAGAGATCGACCTGGACCTATCGGGGAAGGTCGTCGATCTGGTTGCCGATGGCTTCGACGTCGCGGTGCGCGCCTCGGCCCAGTTGCCCGACTCCAGCCTCATCGCTCGCAAGCTGGGCGTGACCCGCATGCACCTAGTCGCCTCTCCCGCCTACCTGAAAAGGGCCGGCAGACCTGGGCGGCCGGACCAGCTACCGGAACACTCCTTCATCCTGCGCCATCGCCAGAGAAGAACGCTGCAGTTTGAAGGCCCGGCGGGCAATCGCAAAATTGTGATCTCCGGTTCACTCTCGGTCAACGAGCTGGGTATGATCCGCAAGTTGGTGCTGCAAGACCTCGGCATCGCCACGTTGCCCGATGTGCTGTGTTGCAAAGACCTGAGCGAGGGTCGATTGGTTCACCTGCTGCCAGCTTGGACGCTACCGCAAACCGGCATCTACGCCGTTTACCCGAGCGCTCGCCATCTATCGGCGCCCGTGCGTGCATTTATTGACTTTCTCAAGGCAGAGATGTCTCCACGCACATGGCAAGTGGGGCGGTCGGAAGTTGACGGTCTGGACGTCTAGAAAAGCTCACAAATACGAAAAACCCCGGACCGCTTGCGCGATCCGGGGTTATCCGGTTGTACGGCAGAACTGACCGCCCATGAGTTTCACCTTTCAATGCGTGTCTTCACTCAGGCAGTCTCACGCTTTGGGTCTCCCCAAGGCGCCTACTGGCCTTCATGAACTCATCCTCTCACGAGTCGTAAAGTCGGTGTCGCCACCTACTGTACTTCCACTCATCGTGTTTCTGTCGACTTCAGCGTATTTGACCGAAGAGTTGGTGCGCTATTGGTTCCGCACGCCCGCCTTGATGTTCTCCCTGTCCGTCGTCTCCCTTGCGGGTCACGATTTTCAGTTTGTCACCTTCGCGGTACTCACTCTCCGGCTTGGCAAGGAGATCGCTCGCCCTCTCCATCCGCTCATGTCTCTTCAGCTCACGTTCAGCGTCTATCCTCGTCGAATCTGCCACACCACCTACCGAAGTCTGACTTCACTTCGCTCTAGCCTTGCGACTATCGCGTCCTGTCGTCTTCTCCCCCGAATCGCTTCCTCACAGTGACTGGCGCTTGCTTTCCGGGTTACCCCGAACAACTGCTCTCCTCCGCCGAAGCGGTTGTCTTCTCCTCGCTCTGCTCTCCAAGTTTCCGCCAACCTCGCCGTCTCTCGACCGCTCCGCCGCTTCCCCTCGTCAACCATCACGCTCGCTGCATCTCTACGACCGGTAGCTCCCACCAATTCGGCATCTTCACCAGCGTTACCGCTACTTCCAACCCCGCCTTAGCTTCCTTCCAGTGGGTCTGTGACCACGCATTCTCGGCTTTTTTCGCCCCTTCGACACCATCAGTGATTTGCAGCGACCTACATCGGGGTTTCCTTTCCCGACTGTGCTGCGTCTTCAGGCTTTCTCAACCTCTTGACGCTTTGATTCCGCTCATCACCTTTCAACCTTGTTTCATGCTGAAAGCGTCCATGGGATTTATCCCTTCGAAGGTTTCCCCCCAACCGTAGCCTTCCACAACTTTCGCTGTGTCGTGCCCTCTTCACCCTTGTCCCTGACGCTCCGTTTGACTGTCCGCCTCCTGGTGTTGCCACCCGAAAACGACCGTCTCCCGTTTCGCCAAGTTGGGGCCCTGAGGATTGCTGCATCGGTCAGGTCCGTAGTACCGCTCCGGTGTTAACCGGTTTACGCTACCCGCTCCTTCCTTGGGCTTATGCCTCTCCGGGGATTTCTCCCCGCTGCTCTCGGCGACGCCGCGTCTTTCCACGCGCCCTAGCTTTCGCTTCCCTTCGGTGTCACCACCTCCAAGTCCTGTCCGCTCTGACCTCGTGTTCTGTCACGTCGCCCCCTTCTTTCATGGGCTTCGGCACTTCCCTCGACTCACGCTCTCGGCAACCGTCCACCCCTCTCCCCCTTGCGGGTTCGATTGGCGACCTCTTTACTTCGACCTTATCGCTTCAAACAGTCCCTGAAGGTTGCCCTTCGGAAGGGATCGCTCTCGTTGGCTCTTCCCAAGCTTCCGTTTGCCTCGCTTGCGCTTAGCTCACTTCCCTTTGGGAGTCCCCGTTGAGGCTGTTCTATCGACCAGTGCGTCGGTCTCGTGCCTGCTCTGCAAAGTTTCAAAGAACCGCGGATTGGCTTGCCTCTTGCGAGACTGCCTCCCCCCCTGAGGTTTTCCGTCCGTGACCTCATTCCGCGAAGGAAATCAATCGTTTGGACCCTCTGTGCGACCAGCTCCGTAGTGCCGTTCAACGAGGGCGACTCTACGGATTGGCGTCACAATGTCAACACCTTTTTGACACATATCTGTCACTTTTGTGATTCTGGCTTGATGTTCGATCGTTACAGTTCAACTTTTTGTCGTAGAGACCACATTCGCAGGCTTGTTGGGCTGATTCTCGGTGCTGTGTCACAAAAAAGTGGGGTTTGACGGGGTTCAGATGGCATGTGGCAGCCGGCAGTCCGCAAACAGGACTGGACTCAGTGTCTCCGCGCCGCCGAAGCCGCCGTCCGTGGACCATTTACTGCGGACACCCTTGGGCTTTTGCGGCGAGCCGCGCACACTTTCTGCCGCGCGTCTGGGAAGCGGCCGCGCGCGGTCTTTCGCTGCGGAGTTTTTGTGACCAGCACTCCTGATGTCATCTCCCTCAAGGGAATCACCCAGAACAACCTGCGCGGCTTCGACCTCGACGTGCCCCTGCGCCAGGTCACGGTCATCACCGGGGTCAGTGGCTCGGGCAAGAGCTCGTTGGCGTTCGATACCCTCTATGCGGAAGGCCAGCGTCGTTATGTCGAGTGCCTGAGCACCTACGCACGGCAGTTCCTCGAGCGGATGGACCGGCCGGATGTGACAGAGATCACGGGTATCCTGCCGACGGTGGCATTGCAGCAGGGCAAACGATTGCGGGCGGCGCGCAGCACCGTGGCCACCCTGACCGAGGTCAGTGAGTACCTGAAGGTCGTCTTCGCGAGCCGCGCGCTGCCGACCTGTCCCAATGGGCACGGACCGATGACCCGGCTGCAGACGCCGCACGTCGTCGACGCGCTGTGGGCGCATGCCCAGGGTCGGCGGGCGGTGATTACCTTCCCGCTGAAGTTGGTGAGTGTGGCGGCGGCGGCGCTGGCGACCGAGCAGCTGCAGCGGGCTGGGCTCCATCGCGCGTTCGACGGTACCAAGGTGACGAAGCTGGACAGCTGCGAGCCGGGCCGCACCACCCATGTCGTGATCGATCGATTGAAGATCACGGCGCAAGATAGGGTGTTTGAGTCTGTCCACGAAGCGCTCCGCCGGGGGGACGGCGAGGTCGACATCTGGCTGGAAGGCGAGCCGCTGCCGCCGGAATCCGGCTTATTCGCCGACCTGACTGACCCAGCCGCCAAGTTGACGCGGCACCGGGCTTCGAGCGCCCTGCGGTGCGACACCTGCGAGGCAGAGACGCCCGATCCCTCGCCCAACCTATTTTCGTGGAACTCGCCGGTGGGCGCCTGCGAGTCCTGTAACGGCTTCGGCCGCATCATGGCCCTCGACTTCGATCGCTGTATCCCCGACGCGCAGTTGAGTCTGAATGACGGCGCGTTCAAACCGTGGTCCACAGCGCGCGCTAGTTGGGAGCGTGGCCAACTCGCGGACTTCTGCGGGGCGGCCGGTATCGATATGAACGCGCCGTGGCTGACGCTGCCTGAGGCGGACAAGCAGTGGCTGATCGATGGCTACGACCCGGATGAACACACCGATTTTCCAGGGGCTGAGCGCTATTACGGCTTGCAGGAGTGGTTCGATTGGCTGGAGACCCGCACCTACCGCATGCACGTACGGGTGCTGCTGAGTCGCTATCGCAAGTATGTGACGTGCCCTGCCTGTGATGGTGCGCGTCTCAAGCCGGAGGCCTTGGGCTGGCAGCTCGCCGGCAGCAACCTGCCGGGCTGGCTCAACCTGCCGATCGGACAGTTGGGCGGATTGCTCGTGGAGCTGGGCCAAAGCGATAGGGCAGAGCGAGCGACCACGGAGCTGGCCCGCCGCATCGCGCTGCTCGATGAACTCGGTCTTGGTTACCTGACCCTGGGCCGAGCGGGGCGCACGCTGTCGGGCGGTGAATTGCAGCGGGTGCAGCTGGTGACGGCGCTGTCGAGTGGGCTCAGTCAGGTGCTGTATGTGCTCGACGAACCCAGTGTCGGTCTCCATCCCAGGGACAATGCGCGGCTGCTGAAGATCCTCCATCGGCTGAAGACCGCTGGGAATACGGTGGTGATGGTCGAGCACGATCCGGCGCTCATCGCGGCGGCAGATCACCTCGTCGACCTCGGACCGGGTGCAGGAGAGCGGGGGGGCGAGCTGCGCTTTTCGGGGCCGCCCAGCGCGCTCAAGGCGGGGAAGGGCAGCCTCACAGCCGACTACTTGCTGGGACTGAAGCAGGTCAGCTCGCCAGAGGCGGAGCGGCAGTCGGCAGCGCTCGATCCACACGATGCCCGCGGCGCTGCTTCTGGTTCACGGGCGGTGGCTTCCAGGGCGCGGAAGCTACAGCGGATGCGCACCCAATCGGCCATCACGCAGCCCTGGTTGGCTGTGCGGGCACCGACGGCGCGCAATCTCAAAGGCGGTCGTGTGCGCTTTCGCCGCGGGCGTCTCAACGTCATCTGCGGGGTGAGCGGCTCGGGCAAATCGACGCTCATGGCCGAGGTGCTGCACCGGGCGATGAAGCGGCAACTGGGCCAAGTGACCGATGCGCCGGGAGACCACGAAGGGCTCAGTGGCACAGAAGGGTTGCAGGATGTGGTCTTGGTGGAGCAGGCCCCGGTCGCCGGCAACAGTCGCGCCAATCCAGCGACCTACCTCAAGCTCTGGGATGGCATTCGCAAGCGGCTGGCTACGACGGAGCTCGCAACAGAGCTCGGCTACACCGCGTCGACGTTTTCGTTCAATCGGCCTGGTGGGCGGTGCACAGTCTGCGATGGCGCCGGGGTCGAGATCGTCGACATGCAGTTCTTGTCGGATGTGCGTATCACCTGCGAAGCCTGTGAGGGGAAACGGTTTTTGCCGGAAGTCCTGACCGTCAAAGTGCGAGGCATGAGCGCGGCCGATTTTCTGGGGGCGACCGCGCAGGAGATCGCCACGCGCTTCGCTGACGACAAGAAGCTCGCCAGGCCGGCGCAGGCCATGTGCGAGCTCGGGTTGGGCTATCTGCGCCTCGGACAGCCGCTCGGCACCTTGTCTGGCGGTGAGTCCCAGCGGCTCAAAGTTGCGTGGCACCTGCTGTGCAAACGCACCAAGCAAACGCTCTTCTTGCTGGATGAACCGTCGACAGGGCTGCATCTCGATGATGTGCGGGTGCTCTTGGGGAGCCTCAATAAGCTCGTCGCTGCGGGTAATACGGTCATCGTGGTGGAGCACCATCTCGATGTCATCGCGGCGGCTGATCACGTGGTGGAGTTGGGGCCTGAGGGTGGGCCGGGTGGTGGACATCTGATCTACCAGGGCCCGCCTGTGCGTCTGGCGGAAGTGGCGGATACGCCGACGGGTCTTTGGCTGCAGGACCATCTGGCGCAGCAGGGAAAACCGCTCTCATTTGCAGCGGGAAACGCACCAGACGACCCGGAAACCCTAGCCCAAAGCGCGGATGAAGCTGCGTATGTGGCCTTGGAGACGCAGCGTGATCCGGGTCATGTCGCGGTGCGAGGCGCGCGGGTTCACAATCTGCGCGACGTGTCGGTGGACATCCCCAGAGACAAGCTGACGGTCATTACCGGGCTATCGGGTTCTGGCAAGTCGTCCCTGGCCTTTGATGTGGTCTTTGCGGAGGGTCAGCGGCGGTTCCTGGACTGCCTGTCGCCCTATGCCCGCCAATACCTGCCGCCGGTGAGCCGGCCCGATGTGGACAGCCTGCAAGGTCTGCCGCCGACGGTCGCGATCGCCCAACGCACCACGCGCGGGGGCAGTCGCTCGACGGTCGGTACCCTGACGGACATCGCGAGCTACCTGCGGCTGCTCTTTGCGCGTTGTGGCCATGTGGCATCCGATGGAGATCTGAGCCTGCGTACGCCGGATGAAGTCGCCGCGATTTTGGTGAAGCGACCGGCAACGGCGCCCTTGTATGTGATGACGCCGCTCATTCGGGGTCGCAAGGGCTTTCACCGGGACGTGATCGAAAAAGCGCAGCGTGCCGGGCGCCGGTGGATTCACGTGGACGGCGCCCTGTGTCCCATCGATGCGGTGCCTGCCCTGCGCCGCTATACCGCGCACGATATCGACGATGTGGTTCACCGCCTGCTACCGACCGATGAGACGACCACGGTAGGTGAAGATGGCACCCGTCACTGGCAGTTGGAGGTTCTCACACAGGCTGTTTTTGATGCGATGACGTCCGGTGATGGCCAGGTGCGGGTGCGACAAGCACAGACCACGACCCAGAGTTTTGATGTCGATCCGGATGGCGGTGGTGCGACGCGGCGGGCGAGTGGTCTCGATCCCCTGCTGTTTTCGTTCACCTCAGCGCGGGGATGGTGTCCGACTTGTCGGGGTTCGGGTCAGGCTGAGGCGCCGGAGGGCGCGGGTAAGAAACGGGGGAGAAAGCCAAAGAAAGCCAAGCAAAGCGACGGTTCCGAGCCGCTGGAAGAGGGAGAGCTGCGGAAGGGTGAGCAAGATCCGGTTCGCCATCTGGATCTCTGCCAGACCTGTTCAGGTAGCCGACTGCGGCCGGAGGCGCTCGAAGTGACCATCGCTGGCCACACGATTGTGCAGCTCAGCTCGATGACCGCCGAGACCCTGCAGACGACCCTGGAGCAGATCACGTGGAGTCCCCGGGACCGCATCATCGCCGAGCCCATCGTTCGCGAGGTCTGTGCGCGGGCGGCGTTTCTGCTCGATGTGGGGCTGGATTACCTCGGTATGGATCGCAGCGCGGTGACGCTATCTGGCGGGGAGAGTCAGCGGATTCGGTTGTCGAGTCAGCTGAGCTCCAACCTGCGTGGTGTGCTCTATGTGCTGGACGAGCCGACCATCGGGCTGCATCCGGCGGACAATGGCCGCCTGCTCGAGGCCTTTGACCGGCTCATCGCTCGTGGCAACGGGCTGCTGGTGGTCGAGCACGACGAAGAGACCATCTTGCGCGCAGATCACGTCATCGAGTTGGGACCCGGTGGCGGTCAGGAGGGCGGGCGTGTGCTGCATGCCGGGCCGCTGACGGAGTTGCTCGCCGATCCGGCCTCCCCCACAGGGCGGATGCTGCACGACAGAGACCTGCGGCGGTTTCGGCTAGACGCCCGGCCGGTGGACAACGCGCAGCGATTCATCACGCTGACGGGTGCGAGGCGCAACAACCTGCAATCGGTGACGGCACACATCGCGCGCGGTCGACTCAACGGCGTCTCTGGGGTGAGCGGCTCGGGCAAATCTACCCTGGTTCGTGATCTGCTCGTCGGCGTCGGCGGTAGCATCGTGCACGCGCCCCGGGGTACTGCGCCTGATCTTGGTGCGTTGTCTGCGCGCAGCGAGGTCGACAGCATCATGGGACTCGACGGCTTCGGCCGCATCGTCGAGGTCGATCAGAGCCCCATCGGCCGGACGCCCAGGTCGTGTCCTGCGACCTACTTGGGCATCTGGGACACCATCCGTAAGCAGTTCGCCGCCCAATCTGAGGCGAAAGTGCTCGGCCTCAAAGCGAAGCACTTTTCGTTCAACGTCAAAGGCGGCCGCTGCGAATCGTGCCAAGGCGCAGGTGTCATCAAGGTGCTGATGAGCTTTCTGCCGACGGTCTACGTGCCTTGTGAGACCTGCGGCGGTGCGCGCTACAACAGACAGACCCTGCGGGTGACGGTTAAGGGCGCGACAATCGCGGATGTGCTGGCGATGAGCATCGCTGAGGCGGCGACACACTTCGCTCACCTCCGCGGCGCGCAGCGAGCCCTATCGCTGGCGGACCAAGTCGGGCTGGGATATCTGCGGCTGGGCCAGGGCAGCAATACCCTGTCGGGAGGGGAGGCGCAGCGGATCAAGATCTGCGCCGACCTGGCCAAGCAGCGCCGTGCGGAGACCTTGTACGTACTCGATGAGCCGTCGACTGGGCTGCATCTGGCCGATCAGCGAAAGCTGCTGGGCGTTTTGCATGAGCTGGTCGATCGCGGCGATACGGTGGTGGTCATCGAACACAATCTGGATGTGCTCAAAGAGGCCGATTGGCTGGTTGACCTCGGCCCGGGTGGTGGCAGCCACGGCGGACAGGTGGTTTATCAGGGACCGGTGGGTGCGCTAGTCGATGGACAGCTGCAAACACCCACGGCCATCGCACTGCGAGCATAGGTGCTGGTTTGGGCGGAACCGTTCAGAATTTGGACGATTTTGAACCCGAAAATGCCCGCAAATGGCCCTGGGAGGCCGCTACGGCGGTTCTAGGGCTGGGAAGGCATATTAGTGGGGGCGCGACTTCAATGGCCCGCTGTGAGGCGCTGGGGTCGTGGGCTGGTCGGGGCGCTGCTACTGCTTCTGCGGCGTATTGATGGTGACATTGCCCACCGGACCGAGGCTCAGCGGGGCCTGGCCGCTGGTGATGATGACCTTGGCATTGGGCGACTTGGCCAACGCCCGCAGCGCTTCGATGGCCTTGTAATGCAGCACCTCGGCTGTCAGCCCTTTGGATAGCTTCAGGTTCGCATCGCGGATGCCCTCAGCTTCGATTTGCCGACGCCGGGCTTCCTGCTTTTCCCGCTGCAAGACGAACACCATCTGCCGAGCGCGCTGCTCCGCACGCAGGCGCGCCTCGATGGAACGCGACAGCCCCCGGGGCAAGCGCATGCTCTTGAGCAGCACCGCCTCGATGACAAAGCCGCGCCCCTTGATGCGGCGATTCATGGTCCGCCGCACCTGCTCCTCAATTTGGCGACGCTTGCCGCTGTGCATGTCTTTGGCGGCGAATCTGGCGGTCACGTCGGCCACGGCCGAGCGGAATACGGGCAGGATGAAACGACGCTCATATTGCTGACCGATCTGGCGCAAGATCAGCGGCACTTTGGTCGGCGAGACACTGTAGAGAATGGACACCTCCGAGGCGATGGTCAGCCCCTCCCGTGATGGCAGCGACAGGCGGACGCGGAGGTTGGTGGTGCGGACGGAGACGGTCGTGATGTCCCAGATCGGCCAGAGAAATAGTTTGAACCCGGGCGAGCTGACCTGCTGGCTCTGGGCACCCAGGGTATCCCGCACGCCGACTTCGCCTTGGTTGATGACGGTCATGCAGCCGGGCAGGACGACAGCGGCGCATAGCAGCAGAACGAGCCGCATAGCGATCGTGGATGTTGGGGAGGGCTCTGTTGATCGACGCATGGAGACTCC
Source organism: Myxococcales bacterium (assembly GCA_023954815.1). Lineage (GTDB taxonomy): Bacteria > Myxococcota_A > UBA9042 > UBA9042 > UBA9042 > UBA9042. The sequence continues at coordinate 22,787 of JAGSHB010000021.1, forward strand.
GTGGGGCCTTCGGCTTGTGGGCACCACTGTTCACTATTTCGGCGTGGGCTGAAAGTCGGGGCCGCCTTGTCGACCGATCTTGCGAGGAGCCAGACGTTTCGCGAGAGGGCGTAAATACAGGGTCTACGAGGTGGTTTGCGACGTGATGGTTTGCGACGTGCTTGCGACGTGCCAGACGTTTCGCGAGGAGGCGCAATTGCGGGATCCGTGAGTCTAATTTCAACTTTTTTTGGACCGCACCCGACGATTTTTGTGCTCGCCAGCGTCGTAGAGACGGAGGGTACGCAAACCACCCCGCCCTCCGTCGGAGTCACGACATGCGAGCACTACGCTGCCCTTTTCCGCTTTACTGCTTTGAAATTACAACGCGAACCATCAATCGCAAGTTCCTGATGCGGCCGGGCCAGGACATCAATTCGATCATCATGGGCGTCATCGCGCGCGCCCAGGCGCTGACGGGCGTCCGCATTCACGGATTTCACTTCGCCTCGAACCACTACCACTTGCTCATTACCGTTCGAAATACGAGGCAAAAGAGTAAGTTCATGCGGCTGGTCAATGGCAACCTGTCGAAGAAACTCAACCACCTACATGGCCGTCGCGGCACCATGTGGCACCGGCGTTTTCGGGCGATTGGTGTCGCACCTGATGAGGAGACTCAGACGGCGAGGCTGCGCTACATCATGGCCCATGGGGTCAAGGAAGACTTGGTCGACAAGGTCGGCGACTGGCCAGGAGCAACTGCGCTGCCGTGGTTGCTTCGTGGCGAGCCGATTTACGGGGTTTGGACAGATTTTACGGCACGCTACAACGCGAGTCGGCGCAAGGGCTACGTGGAGATACCCGGCGAGTTCGACACGGTGTATGAGCTTCGGATGACCGTCCTACCCTGCTGGGCTGGGGAAAAGGATGAGGTCTGGCGGAAGCATGTGAGCGATTTGGCCTGCGAAATCGATGCGACGGCAGCGCAGAGGCGGAAGGAGACCGGTGCCGGGGTGCTCGGTGTGGCGGCGATCTTGGCAGCGGATGTGGCGACGGAGTTGCCCGTGCAACGGCGGAATCCGGCGCCGACGGTGCATGCGGTATGTCCGGTCGTGCGAAAGCGGCTAGAGGAAGGTCTGCGCGCGATCGCAGAGGCCTATGCGGATGCTTCTGCACGGTTTCGTGATGGTGAGTGGGACGTGGAATTTCCCGAGGGTACGTTTCGTCCCCTTGGCGGGTTCGTGACGCCAATGGGCGATGTGGAGTTTGGGATGTGGTGACGTCCAACTCGTTGTTCGATCGACGGCGTTCTCTTGCGGTCCCTGGGCCGGATGCGTGGAGCTAGGTGCCGTCGCGTGGCAAGGGCACTTCATTGTGAGGCAGGGCGTCGTTGGTATGCGCTGCCGAGGACGGCTGGAAGGACATCGTACGAAGGTCTCTTTGGCGACCGTGAACGACACGCTGGAAGTGCGTGGCTGCTGTGCTATGCGCAAAATTCTCTCGTAAAATCCCCTCCAACTAAACGCCTGGCACCTCGATGGAAGGGCGAAGTGGTAGGATGGAAGAGCAACGTTAGCCGAAGGACACCATGACGACCCCAATCGCATTGGTCACAGGAGGAACCTCCGGCGTGGGCCGCTCGATCGTCCGAGCTTTGGTCGATCGAGGCATGCACGTACACTTCATTGGCACCAACGCCGAACGAGGCACGACCCAAGCAGCGGACCTAAACGCATCCGGCCCAGGCAGCAGCACATTCATCCCGTGCGACCTGAGCGATCTCCCCGCCGTTCGCACCTTCGCCCGCCAATTTCGCGACGACGTCCCAGCGCTCAGCCTCCTCTTGAACGTCGCGGGGGTCGTGCTCCCCAAAAGGCAGGTAACGCCCGAGGGCATCGAGAAGACCTTCGCTGTGGGCTACCTGAGCGCCATGATCCTCATCAGCGAACTCTCGCCAGCCCTAGCCCAAGCGACCACACCACGCATCCTGAACGTCTCCGGCTCGCCTGGGATCGTGCTGAGCCCAGACCGCTTGAACTTCGAAGACTTAATGGCCCAGACAAACTACAACGCCGTCCGCGCGGCTATGAACACGGTGCACGCCAAGACGGTCGCCACGGAAATCTGGGCCGACAAACTCAAGGACCAAGGCATCGACGTAAACGCGTTCCACCCTGGCGCAGTCAAAGGCCAGCTCGGCAGAAGCATGCCGTGGCCGCTGCGCACACTCTTTTCGGTCGGCAACCTCTTCCTGTCGCCCGAGACGATCAGCGGCATCCACGTCAGCACTGCACCGGAACTCCAAGGAATCACCGGGCACTACTTCATCGGCAAGACATCGCGCGCGCTGTCCTTCGATCCCGCATACAAGAAGGCATTGTGGACCGAAACCGAGCGACTCCTCGCAGCAAACTAGTCACGCCTGGATTCGCCCTGATGCCTCCGCTCCCCCCCCAGTCATCCGATCGCTCCTCCACCACCGCTCCCACCTTGACCGTGGCGATCTTGGGCGGCTTGTTGCTCGGCCTCCCCGCGTGGTCCCTGCAGACTTGGCCACTCGCCTGGCTCGGTATCGGTGCGAGCGCGTGGGCCCTGGCCAAAGAACCCGTGTGGCACAGAGCGATGTTGGGCGTCTTGGCCGGTGGCGTGGTCACCAGAGTGCTCTGGCTCGCGTGGAGTCTGCCCATGGCCCGAGCCATGATCCCAGACGACCCGGGTATGCAAGCCATCGTCACGGTGGGGTTCGTCGCGATCGAGACGGTACCGGTGGTCGGCCTGTTGTGTGTCGGTGCCGCGGCCTTGCATCGACTTCGCGGTACCGTCTGCATCTGGCTGCCAGCCCTGTGGGTCGTCGGTGAGCGTCTACAGGCGCAATGGACGAGTGTGGCGACGGACTGGCTCTACACCCAGCTGGAATTCCCACCCATCATGGAGGCGCTCCGTACCTTTGGTCTGGTGCCGGCCACATTGGCGTGTCTCTTTGTCGCAGCAGCCGTTGGTCAGGCATGGGCGCTGCGGCAAAAGTGGCTCTTGATCCCGGTCGGCGTGGTGCTGGTAGCCCTTGCAGCAGCCCCGCCGCTGCCTCCTGGTAGCGCGGATGAACTAGCCGGGATTGGCGCCGTGCATCTCCGGAGTGAGACGGCGCTGCCGACCGTCGACGCGATCGACTCGGACTTGGATCTCGTCGTCTGGCCCGAAGCGAGTTTCGCGGCCGAGCCGACCGTGCAGGAAGGCTCCGGTGCCGGGCTACGACTCGATGCAGCACCCGGCGGACAGCGCGCTCAGCATCTCGTGGGCGTACGGACACCCCCGCGCTACGGGCGGCAGAACATGGCGCTCCTGGTCGAGCCCGACGGGCTGATCAGCCAAGCACGCGCCAAAATCGCCCTGTTCCCCCTCTTCGAGCGCCCCTTCCTCGGCTTCGGCGGCCCCGGCCTCGTTCCGGGCGAGCGCGTACCCCTGTTTCAGGTCGGAGAGCGACAGGTCATCACGCTCATTTGCGGCGAATTCCTCGATCGCGAGCTCGTCGCCCGGGGGGTCGCCGCCGGCGGCAAGCTCCTTGCCGTCATGGCCCGCGATCGCTACCAAGGCGACTCGACCCAGGCCGATCGCCACACGCTGATTATGCTGCGCCTGCGGGCGATCGAGTTTGGCGTGCCAGCAGTCTACGCCTCGCTGGAGGGCCGGGCTTCCTTTGTCTCAGCAACTGGCGCCGTCCTGGCCCGCAGCGCTGCCGATGCAAACAGCGGCGTACTCACGTATCACCCAGACCGCGGCGCGCAAGATCGACGGCCGCCGCGCGACCCCGTCGTCACCGTCCTGTACAGCAAAGCTACGCCTAAACTGCGGCCCGACTGTATGCCCGGGCGCTGCACGTTCCTGCCGATTGAAGGGCTCACCTGCCCACAGGCCCCCACCCGAACAGTGGTGGTTTCAGGCCACAGCGACGGCACGCTGGTAGCCGGGTTAGCCCCGGAGGCTCTCGCCAAGTTGGTCAGTTGTTTCAAACCCGAGCTCGTGGTCCTAGACGCCTGCTACGGCGCGGCCCAACCGATTTTGGACGCGCTCGCGACGCCCACGAAACGCCTCGTCGTCGCCGTCCCCGCGAACCTCGCCGCGCGCGGTCTGCGCTATGGCCGGGCTTTCTATGGAGACGGGCCGGTGGCCGAGCGCGCGGCAGCGATCCAAACTTGGCCGCCCTCCCCGCTGTACGTCGGCCGTCCCGACCGAGCCGCCCTCGCCGCAGCCACGTCATGGGTCGAACGAGCCAGCGGCGACACGCTCCGGCCCCTGGTTCGCAGCTGGGTGCCCACGCTCGTCGCCAAGCCCCTGCCCGGCGGCGACGTCTTGTTTCCTGCGGACTGGCGCAAGATCGGGCATCCTCCCTCTCCATGAGTCACCTTCTCACGCTCATCGCGCTGATCTGCTCGCTGGGCGCCTGCTCCCGGCACAACACAGCGCCAAGACCCACGCAAGCCAAGACCCGATTCGTGGTCCACAGCCTCTGGCTGAAAGGCCAAGGAGAAGACCATCGCCAGGAGCTCGACCGTTTCCAGCAATGCCTACTCACGCGATCGAACTTCACATCGTTTTGGGCCGATCAGGTCGCCATCGAGCCAGGTACTTCTCAGGTCATTGCGCCGCCTTCAGGTGAGCTGACCCTTGGCCATGAGTCGCCCTCGTGGCTGTCCCCCTTGGTCGCCGCCGCCCAACTGCCGACCGCAAAGCCGGAGACCGTGCCCATCTACGTCATCTACGGCAGCGCCGCGCAGCTGGGTACGTCGGCCTGCGGTAAGTGCGGTCTAGGGATCGTTCAAGGCCGCAAGGTCGCCGTGGCCCTGGTCCGCACCACGCCGCCGTGTTGGCCGGGTCAGGGCATCGTGCGCGGTTTGACGCAGTTTTCCGAACACGAGCTGTCTTGCGCGGTGGAGCTCGCGCTCGGGCAAGATCACTGCGCTGCCGATGGTGCGTGCGAGGGCAGCGGCAAGTGCCCGGACGCGCCCAACCCCTTCACTGGCCTGTATTGCCCGGGCGCACCCGAGCGGAGCTACACAGGCTGGGATGCGACGCCGGTGCGAGGCTGGGTCGTACAAAAGCTGAGTCACAAGGGCGAGGGCACGCCCAACTGCCCGGCCTGCGGGCCCTGCGACTTCACCGTCCGCTCACGCGCTAACCGCACCGAAACCCAACAATGACAGCAGGTCGATGACATCCGAGCCGCCCACCGCGGTGAACAATCAATCCGAAGGAGCTTGCCGCATGGTCTATGACGATTTCGTGGGTATCGAACCCAACGCCTACTCCGCTGAGTTCTGCCAAAAAGCCATCGCCTACTACGACGCCATGGCGCAGGCTGGGTTTGCGTACGACCGTCAGGCGATCGACGACGCCAGCAAGGTGACCAAAGATGACAGCGCCGTGTTCTGCACCAGCACCGTGCGGGAGATGCTGGCGATCAAGGCGCCGACCGATCTCTTCAACGAGTTCAACCAGCTATTTTGGGGCACCTACTACAAGACGTACATGCAGGAGTACGGGGTTTTGCAGGACGTCAGCGCGCAAGCGGCGCCCGCCTTCAAGATCCAAAAAACGCAGATCGGCGGTGGCTACCACGTCTGGCACTTCGAAGACGGCAACCGGCAGTTCGCCAGCCGGATCTTGGCATGGATGGTCTACCTCAACGACGTCGAGCAAGGCGGTGAGACCGAGTTCCTCTACCAACACAAACGCTACCGACCGACGGCGGGCACGCTGCTCATCTGGCCGGCAGGGTTCACCCACACCCATCGCGGCAACCCGCCGCTATCCAACGCCAAGTACGTCATCACCGGCTGGGTCGAGCTGTAGCCATCCTCGCCAGCGCTCTGCGCCACCTACTTGCAGGTTTTGCAGTCCTTGGCGTGCCCGGTCTTGTCACACGCCACGCACTCGCAGACGTCGCGGAACACGGAGCACACCGCCGGTGGAGTTGCACTAACCCCAGTTTCGCAACACGAGGGCAGGTCACAGTTCTGGGTGTTCTTGGCGGCGGCGTTGGGCGCGTGCGCGTAGGCGTAGGCGAGCATGACGCCGTGGGGGTTCGCGCCGCGGTAGGCTGGTTTGTTCCGCAGCAGGGCCACCACCGCCTTGCCATCCTTCGCCGGCTTGCCGTCGACCGAGTAGGTGTGGTTCGGGTTCTGCACGATCGACACGCGGCTCTTGCCATCGGAGATGGTGATGCTGTTGGTGCCAGGTACGTAGCTGAATTCCGTCGTCGTTCCCTTGGAGATGTCCGTCACGGTCGTCGTCTGCTTGCCGCCCTTGGCGATGGGCTCATCGACCACCACGGCTTTGACCTTGTGCGATCCGAGGCCGCGGATCGTGATGGAGGTGGACTCCTCCATCCGGACCTGGCCGCCCTTATTCGTTTGCCTGCGGTTGCTCGTTCCCGGCGCGTTCTTGAGGACCGAGACGCCGTGCGCCTTGAACTCGAACTTCTTCGCCGTGGGTTTCGCTGGAGGCTTCTTCGCAGGCGCCGCCGCCGCGATCAGGCCGCCACCAGCGACGAGCGTAGTCGCGACCGCCATCTTTGTACCCTTCTTCATCCACACACTCCCAAGCCAGACAACGACCCGCCGGAAACCGCCGTGCGACGGCGCGCTTCGAACGCCAGGGCAAAAAGGCGAACGATGTCGACCCCGATGAGCTAGTTAGACCACCACGACAAGAAAATGACAATGATTGATAGCGTTCAGCCTTCGCCGCGAGCGCGGAAGACCGGCAGCAGGAGGGCCTTGCGCTTGGCCCAGCTAGCGGAGGCGCTCGATTAGAGCTTCGTCCCTGGTCGCACCAGTGTGCAGCTGATGTGGACGATGCGCGGCCCTACGCTCCGCCCACCAGCACCACGTCGAGCGAGGAAGCGTCCGCGGGTGTGGCCTGCAAGATCTGATCGTGACTCTGCAGCAGACACGCCCCATCACTGCAGAAGAACAACGACCCTTGGAGCCTATAGCGCTGTCCTGGCACCAACGTCGGCAAGACCAACGCACCCGACAAGATGGCGTCGCGATCAGCGGCGAAGATGCGCCGCGCAGGCCCATCTTTGGGTTGCTCAAACAGCGCCAGCCAGCTGGGCCCATCGGCGTTGAGTTTGTGGCCCCCGGGTACGACAACCATCACCGTCACGACCCGACCCACATCCACTCGCTGTGCACTGACAAGGCGCGGCAGGTTCACCTTCGGCTGGGTCGGGCCCCCGCGAGCCAGCCGTCGTTCCACGCGCGCTGGATGCACGTGGCTCGAACCCACGACCGAATCCAGCGATGGCGCCGGTCGCTCGGTGACGGGGGTGCAGCCACTTAGAACAACGGACAGAAGGGTCGCGGTCATAAACAAGGGCTGAGTCATGCTGCTCCCGATGCGTCGAGCGCCCACAATGAGCGCATCTGACGACAAAGAAACGACGACTCTCAGCCGCAAAACGTTACGAACACGCTGTCGACCCCCTACTTGCCTGTGATCGGGATCACGCAGCGAAAGCCCCACGACGCGGTGCCGTTAACACCGTTGCCATCCCGCCTGCGCGCCAGCCGCATCTCGCCATCGGTCTTCGACACCAACGCCCCGTCTCGGATCACCCAGAGGTGGCTGCCCGTCACCACCACAAAGGGGACAGTGACCTCTGGTACCCAAGCGTCACCGCGTAATTGCTGTAGGCTCTCGATTTTGTACGGGTGATATGAGCCAGCTCAATGATATGACCTCTCAAATCATTTTCGGCACGCATCACAGTGACCGAGTCGCCGACGACCAAGATTCTGCCATCGGGGATCATCGCTACCGCATTTTAGGTAGCCCGAGCTGCCGAAACGCCAGCAGGCGTCGGCGCTGCATGCCTACGAGCCGGTACACGGGTTGTCATCGTCGAGACTGCACGCTGCGATGGTCACTGCGGTCACTTCCGGTGCTGCTATACACAAGTGAAGAACGCGTCAGCTCCCATGCAGAGCAGCACAAGGCGGACAGATGATGCCATGGGTACGCTTGGGCCAGGGTGAGATGCCAAGTCAGATGACCACAGGCCAGACTCCAAACCCAACGAGGCTGGCCACACTCAGGCAATTGCCGAGTAGCGCTTGCCGGTTTGCATGAATTTCAGCTAGCAATCGAGCGGTGACTTGTAACGTCCATGGCTGATCCCGCCTCCATAGGGGGCGTACGCACCGCCCCCACACACAGGAACGACCTTGGTCAAGCCTCAAAACAAGCGAAAAAAGCAGCCGCGCAAGCGTCAGAAACCCAAGAGGCAACCGCGCCGGTCAGGCGGTCGCTCAAAACTTGGGGGCAAACGCATAGGGGCAGCAGAAAGTGGCGACCGCGTGGGAGCCGCGCCGGTGGTCAAGCGGTTCCGATGGGATGGCCCCCAGCCGACGACCGGATCGCAAGGTAATGTCGAGTCGAGCGCGCAGCGGCCAGCGACCCAAGGGCAGACAGCAGACGCTCAGCCCACAGATCCAACCGAACGCGCCCTGGCCTTCATCGCGAACCTTCCCCGCTTGCCTGGGGATATGGAGACTTTGTCTGCGTTAGCTGCGGGCACCGAAGTACCCAAGCAACTCAGCGCGGCTGCCTTGGCCCACTTGGCTGGCGACGTGCCCGCTGAGCTCGTCCCGGATGAGGCGCCAGCAGCGCCCGCCCCCCTCGACCCCGCTTCGGCGAAGAAACTCCGTCTGCGCGGCCAAGTTGCCGGGCTGACCTTTCTGATCGTGGGCCTTGGCTTTGCCGGCTGGGTCGGCGAGAGCGCCGCTCGTGATGCCGAAGCACAGCATTGGAAATCGGTGCCCGGTCGCGTCAGCGTCTGCAAGACTGAGTTGGTCTCCCGAGAGCCCGATCGCTACGAGCACCATTTCGCCTATCGCTACAAAGCCGGCGGCGTCTGGCACACTGGCCGTCGCGTGCGTTTCGCTGGAGGCCAGGGCAATCCGGTCGGCGAGCACCGCGTCGATGAAAAGATCAAGGTCTACGTCGATCCGCACAATCCCAAGATCTCCGTGCTCAAACCCGGCGTCATTGGTTGGGCCTGGGCGCAGCTCATCGCAGGTCTCGTCATCGCCGCCCTCGGTGGCCTCTACCTGCGATTTGGCGGCCGACACCGGCAGGAAGCCTAGCAGCGTGCGGCGTAATTAAAATTACTGCCCGTGCACGCTGCTAGTTTTCTTCATGATTGGGGGGCTACGAGCGCCCCCAGTCGCGGCAAGCCGCCACTTCCCCATCCCAGCAGACTGCCCCATAGAGGACGTCTCCGAAAAAAAACGAGAAAAAGCGCAGCCTGCTAGGTCGATAGCGGCGCGCGGCCCGTGTGAAATAAGTGAGCCAAAGGTGGGGTTGTCTCAGCCAAGTCGTTGACCCCTGCGCTCGGACCCGCTTTGGTGGCCGCACCTCTGCACGCCCGCCGACACGGCCGATGGGGTACGCTGACAGCCCAGTCGCTACGCCTGGCAAGCCTCACTTGAGCCTCGGCTCGAAGGATGAGCCACCGATGAAGATGCCGCGCCGCCAATTTCTCATCTCGTGCTTGGGCCACGGCGCGCTGGCGGTGCCTGCTCTTTGGCTGGTGGGCTGCGATCGAAATAGTGAGCAGAAGGCCAAGCAACGGCGCGCAGCGAGATCGACCGATAGCGCAAAGCGACCGACCATCGCCGATGCCGTTCAGAGGCTGAAAGCGAGCAAACGGGCTGATGTTCTGGGCACCGCGGCAGCGCTGGTGGAAAAGGGCCTGTCCCACGACCAGCTCCGGGCTGCGCTGGTCGAGCAGTGGGCCGGTATCGACGGCGACATTCACGGCGGTTTGGCGCTACACGCCCTGCTCGCGATCGAACGAGAACTCGCCCCGAGAGAGCGGCTGTTGGCGCTCTTTCGTGCGGTCGATCACGTCGCCGCTCACAGAGATGCTTGGCGACCCATGGACACGCTCGCGCCCTTACCCAAACGCCTGCTGGGCCTGTCCCTCAGCGAGCTGACGACCCAATTGCGCACCGCCTTTGACGCGCTCGATGGGCCGAAGGTGAGGCTGTATGTGCGCGCGCTGCACCAGCGCTGGGGCCAGGAAGCGGTCAGCGCAGAGCTCCTCCGCATGGCAGCGCGCGACGACGGGTTTGGCGGTCACAGCGCCCACCTCATCGTGGCGGCGCTAGACCTGCTGCGTACCGTCAAATGGCACGCTGCGGAGCGCGTACTCGATCAGGTCGCATACCGACTACAGCCGCCTGGCACCTGGCAGGCTCCGCCCTCAAAGGCCGCGATGACGGCGTATTCGCGCCACCGCCGCTTGGTCAGCCGTGCCGGCGAGAAGTGGCAGCAGGGCGTGCGGCAGATGGCGGAGAGTCGGGCCCTGCGTAAAATCGCGCGCACCGCTCGCGGCCAAGAGCTGGAATCCCAAGTGCGGGCTGCCCTGTCCCGCGGGGTTCATCCGGACGCCCTGTGGGATGGACTCTCCCTCGCTGCGGCCGACATGACCCTCGTTGATCCATCACCGGCGGGCACAGGGGTGCATGCGTTGCTGTTGGTCGCCGCCTTGCGTCAGGCCGCGCGCCGCGCACCAACTCCACAGGCGAGACTGGTGACCCTCCTCGGTGCGGCTTGGCGATTGCCGCGCCACCGCCCGGGCCAAAGCGCGCCAGCCGCGCCGTCATCGGTCACGGCGACCGAGGTCAATCCGCTGCTGATCACCGGTGCGCGCAAGCGGCGAGCAGATGCGATCCGACGAGCGGCCGGCAACGGCGGTGCCAAGGCCCTGGCGGTACGCGATGGCCTGCGGGACGTTGCGCTCAAGAAAGCGGCGACCAACCCACATCTGCTGGAAGTGCCGGTCGCTGCCACGCGTCTCGCCGCGGTCGCTGCGCCGCATTTTCAGGGCGACATTTTGGCGGCGAGCGCGACCTGCACGCCCGATCCCCAGGGGCCAGATTGGTCGCGGCTAGGCGAGGCCCAACAGCTCATCGCCAAGCTACGAGGCGGGTGAGCTGCCATGGTCGATACTGAGCCGTCTCATACGGATCGCCGACGGCCGCTACCATCGGACGCACAGGCCGAGATTCACCGCGTCTTGTCGAGCAACCACTGGCCAATGCGCTGTGATTCGGACTTGGGAATGCTGTGGCCGCCAAAGTGCTCGATGTGCTCCGTGGGAAAGCCCAAGGCCTCAAGTCTGGCGATGGCATCCTTGGTCCCAGCGGCTGGCACCACCCGGTCTTCCGTCCCCCCGACAAATAAGATCGGCGGACGCGCATCCGACGAGATGTGGGTCTGCAGCGGTCCGATGACGCTGCCGCCGATACACACCGCCGCCGCCACCGAATCGGGGTGTTGCGTCAGGTAGTGAATGATCATCATGCAGCCCTGCGAAAAGCCGAACAGAGCGATCTTTCGATGCTGACCGACAGCGTTCACGGCGGTGTAGATGTCCGCGACGCTGTCATCGATACCGGTCGGCTGCTGTTTTTCATCCCGCAAGAACCACGCCTTGCCGCGACCGAAGGGCAATTTAGCGCCCACGAAACGCCAAGCGAGCTGGGCAGGGTAGCGCCGGGACAGCTGCGAGAAGTTCATGACCGTATCGCCGCGACCATGCAGCCCAACCACCACAGGTCCCTTGGGATTTGCCGGCGAAGCTGCGATCGCAATGATCTGTGATGGCCTGCGCGCAGCCGAATCCATCTCTGGCGCAGGGACCGTGGGAGCCGGAGGCAAAGCTGCTTTGTCCTTGTCAGCCTTGATTTCATCGGTCTTTTGCGCCGATTGGGCTTGTACTGCACCGTTCGGTTCAGACTCGATATCCGCATTGGGCACGTCGAACACGCCGGCGAACCAAGCGCTCAGCAGGACGATAGCGGCGAAGAACAGCCCCACTTTCAAGCTCTGCGATCCGGAGCGGTTTTGGGAATCTGACGACATGGGTTCCTCTCTTTGAGCGCCAACCTTGGCGCGCGCGTCCTCATCTGAGCTCATGGCTCGTAGGATTTTACGGCAGCGTGAGCACCAGACCATCTGCGGTTCCGCCACCGACGAGCGCTGCACCAGAGGAAAGCGGCACGACCCAGCCGCCTGAACGCGCAGCAGGCAGCGCCACTGAACGCACCGTGCGATCGGCTAGATCGACCAGATCGAGCGCAGCAGACTGCCCTTTGCCGGGCGTTCCACCCGCGATAACCAACGTGCGACCGACCACGCCGCGGGCGCTGCATCCGCGGGCTTCACTGAGCTTGGCGACGCTCTTGTAGCTCGACCCATCCAGGGCAAGCCAGCGCACGTCAGCCATGGCCGAACCTGGTGTGAGACCGCCAGCACGCAGGACGCCAAACGGCGCCTGTGTCACGGCCAACGCCTCGAACGTGGCGGCCGGCGAGGCGGCTGGTAGCTGACCGACCAGGGTGAGTTTGCTGCCGTCGACCGCCAGGACCACATCGAAGCTGCCGAGCGGACCGCTCTTACCACCGAGGACAAAGACCCACTGCGCGCCGCTGACCGGATCGACTGCCGCCTCGCAGGAGGGCGCCTCAAATTGACCGCCGAGGGAGACCGAAGCCAGGGTTCCGCTGCCCTGATCCCACAGCTCCGCAGTACCAGCGGCAGCACCCTGACCACCGATGACAACCAAACGACCGCCCACAGCGACGACGCAGGGCCCGACCCGCGCGACCGACAATCCAAAGGCGGCGCTCTTGAGCGTGCCCTGGTTCGCAGACAATACACTGACCGCCTTGCTCGCAGCCGTTCCCTGATAGCCACCGACGAAGGCGACGCGGTTACCGGGTAGGGCAGCGGCGCCATGAAAAGCGCGCGGTGTTTTCAGTTTGCTGAGTTCGGTCAAGGCGTGCTGATGCGGATCGAGGCGCATGATCGAAGCCACCTGAGCGCTCGGGACCCCGATTTTACAAGGGGAAAGTTCCGCCCCCGCTTCCTTCCCAGCGCTCTGGCCTGGCTCCCCACCGCCAGCGATGATGACGCTGCCGTCTGGCAAGGCAGTGGCCGTACTGCCAATCCGAGCCGGTAGAACCACCGGACTACTGTCCACACCGACCAGCGGATGGGCGCCGCCCTTTGCCGCCAAGAAGATGACGATCTCCCGGTCACCGTCATCGCTGCGGACAATCAACAGCGGCGTGCGCCCTGCGGCCACCAACTGACCGGCTGCATCGACGATCTCCACACCCAGCCAGGCCGTCACATCGAGGTGCGGCGTCACGGTGAGCGGCGTCGGCGGTTGGCTGTACTCGGCGACGACCTCGCCCAGGTCGCCCGACAAGCCCCGCCGCACAATGACGCGTTGAGCGGAGGTCGGCGGCCAGAGACCAGGAGCGACCACGCGAAGGGAAATGACGGCGGCCTTTTCCTTCGGGATAACTTCGGTATCGCAACCGGCAGTGACCACACTGAAGACCATGAGGCCAACGCCAGCGAGGAGCAGCCGAGTCCATCGATCAAGAAGTCGCGAGACTCTAGGAGACAAAATCATCGCGGTGAACCAGCTCCTTTGCGGGCAGCCAGCCTAGTTTTTCAGCGACTTGAGCCGTGCGCAATCCAGCGGCCATTTTTGCATCTTCGCTGGTATAGCGAGCGAGACCCCGACCGAGCACAGCACCGTCGGGACCGACGATTCTAATCGCGTCACCCACACCGAAACGACCACTCACCCCTGTCACACCGACCGGCAAGAGCGAGCGACCACCAACGCGCAGGGCATGGGCCGCGCCAGCATCGACATCGACCTGACCGCGGGTCCGCGGATTTGCCGCCAGCCACTTGCGTCGGGCGCTGAGTTTTCGCGTGGTCGGCACAAAAACCGTGCCTTCTAGCTCTCCGGCTAGCACCCGAGCCAGCACGCCAGGCCGCCTGCCATGGGCCACCACCGTCGGTACACCCACCTCTCCAGCGTTCCGCGCCGCCATCACCTTCGACCGCATACCGCCCGTGCCAAACGCAGAGGTGCCCTCGCCGGCGATCGCCAAGACGCTGTCATCACGACTGCGCACAGCGTCCAACTTCACAGCATCTGGATGAATGTGAGGATCGGCGGTGAACAGGCCATCGACCTCGGTCAGCAAGATGAGCACATCCGCCGCGATGGTCTGCGCCATCTGAGCAGCGAGCGCGTCGTTGTCGCCAAAACGCAGCTCCTTCACGCTGACGGTGTCGTTTTCGTTGACCACGGGCAGGATGCCTGCATCGAGCAGCTCTAGCGTCACCCGGCGCGCGTGCAAGAAACGACTGCGCTCGCCGAGGTCGTCATGGGTCAGCAGCAGCTGCGCGGTATGAACGCCGTGGGCACCGAGATACTGACGATAACGGCTCATCAGCAGGGCCTGACCAATGGCCGCCAAGGACTGCTTGCCCAGTAGGCCGATGCCTTTATCAGCTGCGCCAACGGCCTGACCGACCTCGCCGCGGCCCATCGCCACGGCACCGGAAGAGACCAGCACGACTTGCCGCCCAGCCGCCATCAGGCCGCAAATCTCGGTGCAAAGCCGGGCGAGGACTTGCTCATCGACCTGCCCATCGGCCTGACACAACACCTGCGAGCCGACCTTGATCACCACCCGCTTGGCGTCACCGACGAGCTGTCGAATGACCTGCTGCGGCACGGTTTCAATCCCGCGACTGGCCGCGTCATCTGTGGGTTTCCCGGGCGCGGCCATGGTGGTTACTCCTGGATGCGCTCGATGCGCGCGCCGAGGCTGCGCAGCTTCTCTTCGATGCGCTCATAGCCGCGATCGATCTGCCGAATGTTGTGAATCACGCTCGTACCACGGGCGCACAGGGCCGCGATGAGCAGGCTCATACCGGCGCGCACGTCGGGGCTCTCCAACCGGCTGGCGTAGAGCTGACTCGGACCGACGACGACCACACGATGGGGATCGCAGAGGATGATCTGGGCACCCATGCCGATGAGCGCGTCGACGAAGAACATGCGCCCTTCGAACATCTTCTCGAAAAACAGCACGGTACCGCGGCTCTGGGTGGCGACGGTAATGGCGATGCTCATGAGATCTGTCGGGAACTGCGGCCAGGGTGCGTCATCGATCTTCGGCACATGACCCGATAGATCGGTCCGAATCTCCAATTTCTGCCGGCCGGGCACGTGCAGGTCGTTGCCGCGGAACTTGGTCTTCACACCGAGCCGCTCAAACACCATGCGAACCATGCGCAGGTCGTCAGGCACCACATCCTCGATGACCAAATCACCGCCAGTCACCGCGGCGAGCCCGACAAAGCTGCCGATCTCTAAGTAGTCCGGGCCGATGTTGTGCTCACAACCGCCGAGCTTGTCGGTACCTGTGATGGTCATGCAGTTGCTACCGATGCCCTCAATAGCGGCGCCCATCTTCACCAACATGCGAGCGATACCCTGCACGTGGGGCTCTGAGGCGGCGTTGCGCAGCACGGTCGTGCCATCAGCCGTGGCGGCGGCCATGAGCAAGTTCTCGGTACCGGTCACCGAAGCTTCGTCCAAGAACATGTCGACGCCGCGCAGCCGAGAGCTGTTGAGACGGTACGTATCTCCGGGCTGAAAGCGCGCGCCGAGCTGCTCCAATCCGTCAAAGTGCGTGTCCAAACGGCGGCGGCCAATGACGTCACCACCGGGCGGCGGCAGGTCCACCGAACCAGCGCGACCGAGCAGCGGACCCACAAACAGAATCGACGCACGCACGCGCGAGCCGAGCTCCGGCGGAATCTTGGTGGTCAGCAGCTTTGGCGTATGGAGCCGAATGCGATTGGGGGTCTCGTACGTCACTTCCGTGCCGAGATGCCGCATCACATCGAGCATGACCCGCACGTCCAGAATATCCGGCACGTTCGAGAGCGTGACCGGCTCGGGCGTGAGGAGGGCGCAAGCCAACGCCGGCAGCGCCTCGTTCTTGTTGCCCGATACGCGGATGCGCCCGCTGAGCGGAACACCTCCTTCAATGCGAAACGCCTCCACTGATGCCCCCTAATCGTACTGCTGGTACCGCGGCGAAAAATTGCGACCCTCTTGCGCCGCTTTGACTGCCTCGCTTCTACGCCATCACCGCCAGATCGTCACCCCGCCTCGGGTACCGATTGTGAAATCTCAGGCGCGACATCCCCAATGACGGCATCTTCAGGCACGGCGCTCTCGGTCGTGCCGCCGCCACTGACGAGACGACCGGCCTCGACCTGCACGACCTGCCGCGGCGCTGTTAGGCGAATGAAATCTGCGTCCGTCGTCGTCAAGAAGACCTGGCCACCGAGCGCATCGAGGTGTGCCATCAGGGCGCTGTTGCGCTGCGCATCGAGCTCACTGGAGACATCGTCCATCAACAGCACCGGCGGCTCGCCGAGGTGTTGCTCCAGACTTCTGATCTCGGCGATTTTCATGGCCAGCACCAGCGCCCGACACTGGCCCGCGCTGGCGTGGACCTTTGCTGGCCGACCGCCAATCTCAAGCACCAAGTCATCGAGATGCGGCCCCACGGAGGTAAATCCTCGACGGATGTCCAGCTCGTTCTTATCGGTTAGCGCAGCGAGCAAGGCCGCCTTCCGCGCGTCTTGATCCATGCCGGGTTCAATCGCACCGCGGGCCTTGTAGCGCAGGTTCGCGGTCAGCCCAGGCGCAGCAACAGAGCTGAATTCCTCGGCCACGCGTGCGCTAAACGACTCCGCGAACGTCGCTCGCCCAAAGGACAGCTCAGCGCCAGCATCGGCGAGCAGTTCGTCGTAGACGGGCACCATGTCGGCCGTCGCTTGGCGCGCTCCCACCTGCCGGAGCAGGGCATTTCGCTGTGACAGCGTGCGCTCGTACTTGCGCAGCGTCGCCAACCACCCTGGTTGGTGATTGAACAGCGCCCTATCGAGGTAGCGCCGCCTAGCATCCGGCTCACCGAAGGGCAGACGCAGATGTTCCGGCGTAAAGAGCACCACCACGAGCCGGCCGAGGTAGTCCGCAGCACGCGCGGCAACTTTACCGTTGACCCACACCTTCGACCGGCCACCTTTGGCCCGATCACCCTTAGCCCGATCACCCTTGGCCCGATCACCACGAGATCTGGCCGCTCGCTTGCCGCCCAGCTCCACTCCGAGGTCTGTACTGACCCCTTTACGGCTGATCGTCCCGGCGATTTCACTGCGGTCACCATCAAACTCGATGCACTCACTGAGCCGCGTGGTCCGAAAACTCCGCAGCCCGCCAAGCAGATAGATGGCCTCGAGGAGGTTGGTCTTCCCCTGGCCGTTGTTGCCTTCGATGATGTTGAAACGCGGATGCGGCAGCAGCTCGACGCTGACAAGATTACGAAAACCGTCGGCCCAAACCCGCTCGAGATGCATGTGTGTCTGCCGAGGCCCCGTCTAGAGGCGCATGGGCATGACCACAAAGGTCGAACCCGGCTCGTCTTCGGCCTGAATCAGGCACGGCGAGAACTGATCGCTCATTTCCAAGGTCACGCTGTCGGTGTCGAGCACCTGACAGACGTCAACGAGGTAGCGGGGATTGAAACCCACCGACACGGTCTGGCCCTCATACTCCGGCACCTCGAGCTCTTCGTGGGCATCACCAAAATCGGCGTGCACCATCTCCAAGCTGATCCGGCCGGTCTCCAGATCCATCCGCAGCAGGTTGTGCTTGCCGCTCGCCAAGGACGACACCCGACGAATCGCGTTGACCAGCGCCGTCTTGCCCAGCACCACCGACACATCACCCTGATCGGGAATGACACGCTGGTACTCAGGGAAGCTCTCTTCGATCTGGCGAACCTGCAGCCTGGCGTGATCGCTCGAAAACACGACGTTGCGGCCGAGGAACTCGATGATCACACCCAGGTCGCTACCTTCGAAAATACGCTGCAACTCGGCTGCGCCGCGGCGATGCACGATGCAGCGGTAGCTCGAACCATCGTAGTCACTGGCCTCGACCGTGCGCTCGACACGACTGAGCCGATGGCCATCGGTCGACACCATGCGAATCAAGGCCTGGGTCGGGCTAGCCGGCTCAATCTCCAACAAGACGCCGTTGAGCGCCGGACGACTCTCATCGCCAGAGACCGAAAACAGCGTGCGCTTGAGCATGCCGCTGACTTCCTCTTTATCGAGGTGCAGACGCTTGCCTGAGCCCTCTTCGACCACGTCAGGGAACTCTTCCGGAGCCAGGCCGTTGAGGTGGTAGTACGCCCGGCCGGCCTCGATGCGGATGCGGTGGCTGTCATCGCACGTCATGAGCACGTCGACGCCATCAGGCAAAGCACGCACGACGTCGAACAACGCCCGGCCATTGACCAGCGCCGCACCAGGCTCGATGACCTCGGCGCTAACATCTGCCGTCATGGTCACGTCGTAGTCAGTCGCCGTGAAGGTCAGCGAACCATCTGCAGCGACCATGTGAACGCAAGCGAGTACATTGGTGGAGGCTTTTCTGTCGATGACGCCCTGCGCTCGATAGAGCGGGGTGATCAGCGCGCCCTTGTCTATGCGGACCTTCATCGTCACTCCTGGGTCAACCGTCGAAAGCCGGTGGTGCGTTCTACCGCCCTTGGCGACTGGCGCCAAGCCCCCCCAATCTCCTGGGGCCCACTGCTTTGTCTCTGAGAAGCAAAAAGGGGATTAAAGGAAGTAGTAGTAGGCGCTGTGGATACTGGGGGTAACTTCGAGCAGTCCCCCGATCACGGACACTTACTGACGATCTCGGTGTGGACCAAAATGTGTGCTGGCGTGGACGAAAGTGAGCTTGTCCACAGGGACGAAAATTCGGCTCAGTCGTGCACAGTGGGTCTACGGTGTGTCCACAGATCTCTGATCGTGACACTGAACGGCATTGTCCACATCCATCCACAACCCTGTGGATAAGGTGGAGGCGACAAACCGCCCGCGAGAGGAGTTTCGCACAGGTAAAAAAGTCGTCAAAAAAAAAGATCACCTACCGCAAAAAGACCGTAGATCAGGGGTGAGAGCGCCCAGTGGATCGATCTGGCGCGATCGGCAAACCGGGGGGTTACGAGAGCGCTCCATGATCACTCAGTAATCACTGGATTGGCTCAAGCTACCCAAGCTACCCAACCTGCTTAGACAAGAGATAGCGGCAGGGAGGCGCAGAGAACCCGTGACAGGACCCAAGGCGGCCTGGTTTGCGAGCGGGGCATACAAAGCGGGGCGTACGGGGCGCAGTTCATCAGCCGGGTCTGCAGCCCGCATCTTTGGCGACGTTGCTTGGGAGGATGCGGGCTTGACTGCTACGAGAGGGCGTTCTTGGCTGTCTTCATCGCAGTCATGCTCGTTTGAATCGCTGCTTGCTGGGCTGGGGGCGCTCGGAGTCCCCCAATAGAAATGAAATCAGCAGCACACTGCTACCGGCCGAGCAGTTCCTCGATGGCCTGTACGTCTGTTTGCACGTGGGGCTCGCTTGCCATCATCCATTTGACCCGCTTGCAGGCGTTGATCACGGTGCTGTGATCACGGCCGCCAAAAACGCGGCCAATTTCCGGGTAGCTCGCTTCGGTGTGTTTGCGAGCGAGGGCCATGGCGATCATTCGCGGCACGACCACCGCTTTGTGGCGCTTGCTGCCCTTGAGGTCCGTCAGGCGTAGGCTGAAGTGTTTGACCGTCGCACGCTGGATGGCGTCGATGGTCAGACGCTGGCTGGGCAACTCAATGACTGGGCCTAGCACCTCACGGGTGAGTGAGATGTCGAGCGGACGCTGGCTGATTTTAGCATGCAGCACCAGCTTGTTGAGCGCGCCTTCGAGCTCTCGCACATTGTTGCGCAAGTGATCGGCGATGTAGTGAATGACGTCGAGCGGCAGGTTGATGCGACGCGCGGTGGCCTTTTGCATCAGGATCGACACTCGCATGTCGCGATCGGGTGCGGCAATTTCAGCGACGAGCCCCCAGGCAAAGCGGCTGCGCAGCCGATCTTGGAAGGCGTCGAGCTCCGATGGAAAGCGATCGCTCGTCAGCACGATCTGCTTGCCCGCTTGGTGCAGGGCATTGAACGTATGGAAGAACTCCTCCTGGGTGGCTTTACGCCCCTGGAGAAACTGCACGTCATCGATGAGCAGCAAGTCCACACCACGATAGCGATCGCGCACCTGGGCACGGGCGCTGGTGTCTTTGTTGCGAATCGCGGTGATGAAGTCGTCGATAAAGCTGGCAGCAGCGACATACAGAATGCGCCGCTCCGGAAAACGCAGGCTGACTTCGTGACCGATGGCGTGAAGCAGGTGGGTCTTACCGATACCGACGCCGCCGTAGAGAAAGAGCGGATTGAACGTCGGGGTGATCGACTCGGCGACCGCGCGCGCTGCGCCGTGGGCGAGTTGATTGGGTTGGCCTGTCACGAAGCCGGAAAAATTGAGCGAGGGCACCAGCTGCGTCGCTTGGCGCGGTGTCATGCGCGATCGCGGTGCGAAACCTTGGTCGTGCTGACTTTGACGGTGCTGACTTTGGCTGGGCTGGAAATCGAATCCGGCTTGAGCGTGCGGAGCGGCCATCTTGCTTTGGCCAGCGTCGCTGGTGTCGAAGTTGATGGCTGTGGGCGCTGCGTTCATCGAAGCCGCGTTCATGGTCGTCGCATTCACATGCGGGGGGGTCATCAACGCCGGATTCATCAAACTGGGGTCAGCAACGAGCAGTCGCACGTCGAGCGGCCGCGCAGCTGCATGGGCCACAGACGAGCAAATCTTGTCGTAGAGATTGCTCTCCACATAGTCGAGGAAATACGGGTCGGGCACGCTGAGCTGCAGCTGGTCGGCGGTATCGCCAGCCAACTCGATCCCAATCGCGCGGATAGGAGAGAGCCACGACTCAAAAGCCGGGCGATCGGTCGTGGCTCGCAGGTGCTCGAGCGCTTTGGACCAGATCTCTTGCATGTGTCGGTCTCTCCTCACGCGGCGCTTGGCGCCAGACAATGATCGACTGGGCGCCCAAGCGAGTTGGACGCGAAAAGTTGGGTCATCTACGAGCGGTGATTGCCGCTTGAAACGAAGCCTTGTTGAAGATCGAAAAAACAGTCAGATCCGCGTAAACTCACGATCGCCAACTCCGCGCCAAACCGATCGAAATCAGTGGCGGTGCGGAGATCGGTCCACAGGTCGATCCACACGGTGCATCTCCTTCTTGACCCAGGTTGGATGGGGGCGCAAGGGGCAGTTTGCACCCGATCGAGCCAACCCGTTGGGCATACTTAGAAAGATTTTTTGAGGCCACTTACCGCTTGCCTTTCCGGTTGACACCGCAGGGGGGGTATGGCTAGCTAACGCGGCTTTTCCAGGGGGGAAAGTCGGATCAACGTCAAAAAAGTCTTGGAATCATTGGGTTTGTAGTCCACACCTGCCTCAGGTTTGGCAGCCCACGAAACCATAGATTGCCGCGATCGCCATGACCCCCACGTGACCACCGCTGGTTGCAGAGCAAGAATCGAACTGCGTTTTTTAGCGCAGCCAAGGGCAGCAGACGCTGCCACAAGAGGTTGAATCGTGAAGAAGGGACTCTCACAGCCGAGCCGCGTTTCGCGCCGTCGTACTCATGGTTTCCGCGCTCGCATGGCTACCGCCGGCGGCCGCAAGGTCATCAATGCCCGTCGTGGCAAGGGCCGCAAGCGCCTCGCCGTCAGCACGCCTTCCAAGTAGCGCACGTGGTGCAGAGCGGGCGACTGGCGCCAAGCGGCCGCTTTGGTCGGTGCCATCGTCTGCGTACGCGCGGCGACTTCGATCGCGTCTTCCGTAACGGACGACGTGCGCGGGGCCGCCACTTGGCGATCGTCGGGCTACGGCACGGCGGAGACGGCAGTCGACTTGGGCTCGCTGTAGGCAAAAAGTCCGGAAATGCGCCTGCAAGGGCGCGGTTACGGCGCCTGCTACGCGAAGCTTTTCGCAGTGTACGTCACGAGTTTCCTCAGCCGATGGAACTGGTTGTTCGGACGCTCAAGCCATGGCCCGAGGCCGATCTCGCCCTGGTTCATGCGGAGCTCGCCGCGCTGGTGGTCTCCTTGGAGCGCCGCCGGGATCGTCGTAGTAAGCCATGACAACTGGCGGAACCCGATCGGACATCACCATCCGTCGCCCGCTGGCGTGGTTTTTCGACAAGCTTATCGCTGGCTATCAGCGCTGGATTTCGCCGATGACGCCGCCGGCTTGTCGCTACCATCCGAGCTGTTCCGTCTACGCCAGGGAAGCGCTCAGCATCCACAGATTTCCCAAGGCACTTTGGCTGCTCACTTGGCGGATCGCTCGCTGCCAACCGTTGTCGGCTGGCGGATTCGATCCGGTTCCCCCCGGACACTACGGGGCCAGTGCTGCCACTGACCCTTGTCTCGACTCTCACGTCGACGAGGCTTCCTCATGATCCCGAATCGCTCGATCGCACCGCTGCTGGCCACCCTGCTGCTGCTTTTGCCGCAGTTGGCGCTGGCCAAGAAGGTGGTTTGCCGCCCGGGCGCCAAGCCGATCGTTCTGCAGTCGGCTGACGTATCCTTTTCGGTGTCGCCCTGCGGCGCGGGGCTTGAGTCTGTGCGGCTGCTCAATAAGCAGTTCGAGCTGACCAAAGATCGCACGCCCAAGGTGGTGCCGAAATGGGCCGCTAATAAGTGGAAACCCGGTGCGCTTGAGCTCGTCGGCACGTGGGACGCGAAATGGGACCCCTTCCGCGATCGCCTGGCCGATCTCAAGGTGGGTACGGTCGAACTGACGGTCAAAGAGCCCGGTGAGGCGACCGTAACGACGACAACGATCGATGACCTCGGTGGCTACTACGACACAGATTCCCGTTGGGGCGTCGTGCAGCAAGATGGCGAGAGCGTCACCTTGGTCTGGCCCGATCCCAAGCGGGTCAAGAGCCCCATCTATCTCAGCAAGCGCTACAGTCTCATCGCAGAGCGGACGCGTTCGCTCTCGGTCGATGTGGCCGTCTGGAACGTGGGCAGCCGCGCCGCCAAGTTCAAATTGCGCCACATCATCAGCACCTGGAGTGACCCCAACCAAGAAGATGGTGGCTTGTTCGCCATGCTCGCTGGGCCGCCGAACCTCAAGAGCGCCGCGTTTCACATCCGTGAAGAGACGGTGCATCACGACATCAACGCCCTCAAAGACGCAGACCCGGAAGAGCGCTCCGCCATGGGCACGCCTAACTGGCTCGCCACCGACTCTCGTTACTTCATCCTCGCGTCGCTGCCCGGCAAGGGTTGGGGGCAAAATGGCAGCGTGCGCCTACACACCCTGACCAACGGGGTGGTCGAAGCCATTGTCACCAGTCAAGGCGAGGCGCTCGCTCCAGCGACCGGTGGCTGTGCACCCGGCTGGTACACCAGCGCCTGGGGCGGCTCCTCCTGCGCAGCTGATTTCAAGCTCTTGGGCCTGAAAAATGCGGTGGACGCCCCGATTGACGCCGCATTTTTCGACAAAGCACGCCTAGCGGCCGCCGGCGGTGACAAGGCCGCTGTGGAAGCGGCGATTGCGCGTGTCCAGAAGCGTCAGGTGAAGGCTTGGCAGAGTCAGATCTACGCCGGTCCCAAGCGCATCGACTACCTGCGTGACGTGGGTGGATCCGTCGACGACGCGATCGACTTCGGCTGGTTTGGCGTCATCGGACGGCCGCTGCTGATGATCATGCGCTTTGCCCACGACTTCACTGGTTCGTGGCCGCTGGCGATCATCATCCTCACCGTGTTGGTCAAAGCTCTGCTCTGGCCGGTGATGGGCAAATCGATGAAGAGCATGCGCAAGATGCAGCTGCTCAAGCCAGAGCTCGACGCCATCAAGAAGCGGCTGACAAAAGAGGCCAAAGCCAAAGGGCTCGACAAGCCGGATCCACAAGAGCTCAACAAGGAAACCTTCGCTTTGTACAAGCGCCACGGCGCCAATCCGCTGGGTGGTTGCTTACCCATGTTTCTTCAGATGCCGGTCTACATTGCGCTGTACCGCACGATTTACTCGTCGGTCGAACTGTACAACCAGCCGCTATTTGGATGGATTACAGATCTCACTCAGAAAGACCCCTACTACGCCTTGCCCGTGCTGCTCGGTGCCGTCATGTTCTTGCAGCAGAAGATCATGCCCAACCCGGGCGGTGATGAAGCGCAGCGCAAGATGCTCATGTACTTCATGCCCATCATGTTCTCGTTCATGATGATGAGCCTGCCTTCAGGATTGACGCTGTACATCCTGGTCAACACGGTCTTGAGTATCGTGCAGAATCTGTGGTTGCGGCGTGAAGAAAAGCAGACGGTTGCGGCCTGATAGAGGAGCGAGAAGATGGCTGACGAGACCCGCGAAATGGACGAGACGGTGACCGATGACGCTACGGTTGAAGCTGCCGAGGCGACAGACACACCGGCGGAGTCCAAGCTCGCGACCGACGACACGCCCTCGACGGCGGATGCTGCTGTTGCGGCCGCTGATGAAAAGAGCGACGTGAAGCAGGACACTCGGCCGCCGCGCCCCAAGCGGGAGCCCGTGGCTTTGGAAGATAAGGTGGTTCGGGGCGAGACCGCAGCTGAGCGCCTCCTGACCCTGCTCGGTGTGAAAGCCGAGGGGATCACAGGTCGTGTAGACGGCGAGCAGGTGGTCCTTGAAGTCGCCAAGATCGAAGCGCCTACCGCGCTCGACAACCGCGCCTACGAAGCCCTGCAGTTCATGCTCAACAAGGCCATCAATCGGGGGGCTGCCCGCCGCACGCGTCTGTCCTTGCAGACCGATGGTTTTCGGGGGCGCCGCGCGGATGGTCTCGGGCGCGTCGCTGTCCATTTGAGTCACAAGGCCCGCCGTCTGGGCATCACGCTGAGCGTGGGCCCCCTCGGTGCCAACGATTTGCGGGCGCTGACTTCGCAGCTCAATCGCCAGAAAGGACTCAAGCTAGAGTCGACCGGAGATGGCGAACAACGGCGGATCGTGATTTCAGCCAACGAGCCGAATGAAGCTGGCGAAGGCGGCACTGGCCGTCGTCGCCGTCGTCGCAAACGTCGCCGGAACGGCTAGCCCGACAGCACCCGATTGAAGACGGGAAATGGCCCTGTCTGCCGGGCTGGGGCGGCTACGTTCGCAATCGAAAAGAAACTTGGAAAGTTACTGCGATAGTCATGTCCATGACGCAGCAATTTTCCTACCGTTTCATTTGTTTATCGAGGTACTTGGTCAGGGACTCGACGAGGCTCTGCATCCGGCTGCCGAACTTCTGATCGGACTCACCCCAGACCACGAGGGCCTGCTCACGGGCGCGATCGGCAGCGGTGTGGGCCTTGGATTCAGCCTCGGTCTTTTTCGCTTCGTTGGTCATCGCCTTGGCTTTGGCTACCCCATCTTTCTCGGCTTTTTGCGCCTTATCGAGGGTATCGACCAGCTTTTGCGTATCGGCCGCATAGTCCTTCAACACATTGCGCAGCGTGACGTGGATCTCCGACAGCTTCTTGACCTCGGGCGTCTCGTGGTCTTCCGCGAGCTTCGACAGCTTCTTCACTTCCGGCAGCAAGTCGTCTTTGAACTTGGCGGCCATCTCGTTGGCCTCGTTGAGTTGGAATAACTCTTCGCGCACGCGATTCATCTTCTGAAGCGGCTCTTTGGCCCCCTCGAGGAAAACCGTATAGCCCTTAACAGCTTCGAAGTCCGGCCCCCCGCACCCGGTCAGGTACAGGGCCAAGACGACCAAAATGAGGGGGATTCGCTTGTTTAGCTCTAGCATCTGTTCCACTCTCCCGGCCCCCATAGAGGCCGTCAGCCTCGCGGTTTGAACATGAAAAGGGGGGCCGACGCATGCGGCGCACGCGACAATAACGGACAGCAAGCTAGCTGTCGAACACATGGCAGCGTCGATCCTAAGAGGTAGAATTTTCTATGGCCGTACCCCCCGTCGCTCCTCAGGGCATTCACCACCTCGCCATCCAGTGTCACGACCTCATCACGATGGTACGGTTTTACAATACAGTTCTGAGGTTGCCGGTGGTTCGTCGCTGGCCACGGGATCCCGATCTGGGCACCGGTGACAGAGCTGTGTGGATGGGGCTCGGCACGAGCGTGATCGCACTGGAAAGTGTGGACGAAGCAGCAACCCCCGACGATTGGCAGTCGCAAACGCCGGGTTTGCATTTGGTGGCGCTGCAGATCTTCCCGTGGGGCCGGCAATTATGGCGTGAGCAGCTGGCGCTTCACGAGGTGACGATCCTCTACGAGAGCCAATGGACGCTGTACATTCGAGACCCCGAGGGCAACCGCGTGGGATTGAGCCATTTTCCCGACGAAGAGGCCCAGACCCAGCGAAGTCGCTGGTAGTGTTCGAACCATGGGTGACAACCCGCCAAATTCTTGTAGGATTATTCTCAAGAGAAGAAGGTGTGCACAAACGTGGTTGTCGGCTTGCCGTGCTAGTAGCGTCCGGCCTATCATGACGCGCCCTTAGGGCCGTGCGACAGATGCTGAAAGGTACGCATGGCACGATGACACACAGCGGAGCGGTGCCCGATCCTCGAGGCGGCACCTGGCTAAGGAACAAACATGTCCGAGCAACGTATCGCCGATCGCTTTGTCGTACAGGCCACTCTAGAGACGACAAAGCTGGGAACGCTTCACCGTGTTCTCGACGAAAAGAGCCTGCGACCCGGCCTGCTACTTGTGCTAGCCGAGGCTGCCCAGCGCGATGACGAGGTGCTGACGGCCATCGTTGAAGACAACAAGCGTCTATCCGACGCGAACGATGCGCTGCTCACGACCGAGCATGGTTCTTCGGACGAAGGTACGTGGTTGTTGAGCGAAGGGACCGAGGGGCCGGTGCTCTCCGAGCTGCTGGCCAAACGTACGAAGACCGACTTGCCTGCCTTGCTCCGTATTGGCCTCGGTGCTGCCCGTTCTCTACAGACCGCTGGCGACAAGGGGATTTCCCACCTCGACCTCGGACCTCACCGGATCCAGCTTGCTGGAGAGGGGCTCGATAGCCCATCGCGCACCTTCGGATTTGGTTGGTGGCGCCTGCTGCCCGCCTATCAATCCGGGGCCAAAGCCGACGCATTTTACGGTTCACCTGAGTTCATGCCGGCCGAGGTTTGCAAGGGAAAAGGCCCAGACGCTGGCTCGGATATGTACTCCGCTGGCCTGGTGATTTGGGCGATGGCCGCTGGCAAGCCACCGTTTCGTTCGAGTCAGCCCTTGATGACGCTGAAGCGGCAGTCGATCGAAAAGCCGCTGCGGTTGGACTTGGTCAAACCCGCATTGAAGGGCGTGAAAGACCTGCAAAAAGTGCTGGCGCCAGCACTGGAGAAAAATCCGAGCAAGCGTCCAGGGATCGGAGATTGGGTCGCTAGTCTCATGGGTCTCGCTGAGCAATGGGCGCCCGGGTTGGAACTCACCCCGCCGCCGGAAGGCCGCATGGGTATGCTTGCCTTGCCGGACAGCGACGTCGCTTCCGGTCAGACGATGCAGTTTGGTAGCGGGATGGTGGAAGCGCTGCGCAAGGCCATTGATGAGGGCCGCGGCGCGCAAGATACAGACACCACCATCAAGCTGCCTGCTGCCGATGTAGCTGCAGAACTGGCAAAGCATAGCGCCAAGGGGTCAGCGAAAGAGACGGTACGGACGGAGTCGGTGGACGACGCTGCTGCCGATAAAGCTGCCGCTGATAAAGCTGGCTCTGATAAGCAGGCTGCAGCCGACAAAGCCGCGGCTGACAAGGCTGCAGCCGACAAAGCCGCGGCTGACAAGGCTGCAGCCGACAAAGCCGCCGCCGACAAAGCTGCCGCTGACAAAGCTGCCGCTGACAAGAAGGCTGCCGCTGACAAGCAGGCTGCTGCTGACAAGCAGGCTGCCGAGGATAAAGCCGCCGCTGACAAGCAGGCTGCTGCTGATAAGCAGGCTGCCGAGGATAAAGCCGCCGCTGACAA
>JAGSHB010000205.1 GCA_023954815.1 Myxococcales bacterium
GCCGCCAGCCTGTCGAGCCGCTGATCGACAATGGCGTACACCACCGCATCCATGGCCGCAGACCGCTGCGCAAACCCAAGCCCAGGCCGCATCGCCAGCGCCAACAGGGCCGCGCCAGCCCCCGGATCGGCCGGCAAGGTACTGGCGAGGTATTCCGCCAGATGCAGCTCCACGAGGTCACCCAGAAGCTCACCGGTCACCTCCTCCGGCGCGCCAACGAGCCGCCGCAGCGCGTCGTGCCCCCTGGCATCCCGTTTGTGCCCCAACAAGACAGCGCTGAGCATCGCGCCGTCCGTATCCACCTCCGTGCCAGCGGTCTCGTCGATTGCGCGCTGCAACTGGGCGACGAGCAACGGCGCCGTGTCCTCCCAGCGGTCCCAAATGTCGCTGATCAGCGCCTTGGGATAGGTCCGTGGTGGCCGCGACATGTAGAGCGCAGTCAGCAGCTGATCGGGCGTGAGTACGGGCGACAGATCGATCATCGTCAGGTCCTGTGGTTGGCCAAGTCGCGTCGCCGCTTGCGACACGCGGCAATCGAACGCTTCGCAGGGTGCGCAACTTCACACTACTTTGCGAATGCTGCGGAACGTTCTTTGAAAATGCCGGCCATCTTGATGAAGCTCGGTCGGTTCCCTCAACCCGCCGTTGCGTCCACCATGCCCATTGTAGTCACCACGGGTCAGGAGCCCCCATGCGCGCGCTATTGATCGACGACGACCCCAAACTGCACCGTCTGCTAACGGAGTACATGGCCGATCGCGGGGTTCACTTGGAGAGCGCCTACGACGGTCAGCGGGGGCTCATCGCGCTCGATGCCGACACGTGGGATGTGGTGCTGCTCGATGTCATGATGCCTGGAATCGATGGCTTGGAGGTGGTGCGTCGCATCCGAACCAAGAGCGCGGTGCCGGTGATTATGCTCACAGCGCGGGGCGACGAAGCTGACCGAGTGGTCGGTTTGGAGCTAGGCGCGGATGACTATGTGCCGAAGCCCTTCTCGCCGCGCGAACTGCTGGCTCGCATGCGCGCTGTCACCAGGCGGGGGCATCACGCGGTGGGTGAGCGGCTCAAGTCGGGTGAGCTGATGGCCGACATCGCGGCTAGGCAAGCGACGTGGCACGGCAAAACGGCTGACTTGACGGGGCTAGAGTTCGATCTGCTGGTCGCGCTCCTGCGCCGCGCGGGGCGTGTGGTCAGCCGGGATGCGTTGCTGGCTGCGGCGGGTCGCTCGGACGCCGTCGTGGGTCCGCGGACGGTGGATGTGCACATCTCGAACCTGCGTAAGAAGCTCCAAGCGGCCGCTCCGAAGGGTGGATCCCCGCCAATTCGGACCGTTCGCGGTATCGGCTACGTGCTCGTGGAGCCCACATGAGCCGCTGGCATCGGCATACAGACCGCTGCCGCAAAGGTGGGCGCGTCCAGGGCAATCTGCGCGGTCGACTCTTTGTGGTGTTGGGCGTCGTTATCCTGTTGAGTATGGGCATCAGCTTCGGTGTCACCACACTCGTGCACTTTGGCTCCGGCGAGACGCCCCACGAGAGGATCGCCCATCTGGTGGGGGCCCGTTTTGCCCGGGTGTGGGACGATGAGACGGCCCGCGCGACGTTGGCAGAAGACATCGCGGGCAATCTGCATGTGGCCATCGAGGTGCGGGACGCCAATGGCACCGTGCTGCATCGCGGCGGCCGCGGCATCGGAAAATCCCACCACGTCGAGGTGATGCGCGGCCAGACCAAGCTGGGCGATGTGGACGTCTATGGCGGTCCAAACTGGCTGCTGCTCGCCATGACGCTGGCTGTGATGGCGATGCTGCTCTGGTTGGCGAGCGGCGTGCTCGCGCGGCGCTTGGTGTGGCCATTGGAGCAGCTGACCCAGGTAGCGCGAGACATCGGCGATGGGCGGTTGGATAGTCGCGCGCAACTCGGCCATGCGGCGCGCGGTGAGGTCGGCCACCTGGCCCGTTCAATCAACGATATGGCGGGCCGAATCGCCCAGCAGTTGGCCGATCAGCGGGCACTGTTGGCGGCGGTCAGTCATGAGTTGCGCACGCCGCTGGGCCACATGCGCATCCTGTTGGAGATGGCCGAAGACGACGAAAACCCGACCAAGCGCTTGACCGACATGCACGAAGAGTTGACCGAGATGGACACCCTCGTCGGTGAGCTGCTAGCGAGCTCACGGCTTGATTTCTCGGAGCTTCAGCGCAAATCCCAATCGCCAAAAGACGTCGCTGAGCGCGCCCTAGACCGCAAGGGGCTGCCGTTAGACAAGCTGCAGGTCTCAGGCGATGGCGACGCACCGGTACCGCTCGATCCGACCCTGGTGGCGCGGGCCCTTGCCAATCTGCTGGATAACGCTCGTAAACACGGCGGCGGGGTCGATGCCCTGACGGTCGATGTCAGCGAGACCGAGGTGCGCTTTGCCGTCCGGGACCTGGGTGCAGGCTTCGATCCCGCGGCGAGAGAGCAGCTCTTCGCCCCCTTCGTCAGCGGTGGATCGGCCCACTCGGCCCTGGGGTTGGGGCTCAGTCTGGTGCGGCGCATCGCGGAGGCGCACGGCGGAAGCGCCTTTGCCCACAACCGGCCTGAGGGTGGGGCTGAGTTTGGTTTTTCGCTGCCCCTGGGCACGTCGCCCGCCGATGATGCCTGAGCATGGGCGGGCCGCTCTGCGCCGACGGCAACCAAGGATTGACTCCACCCCTCCCCAGAGACGATAAGCCCTCCACTGGCCATCACCGCCTTCCCGAGAGCGCATCATGAGCACCCCTGCCCCATCCAAGCACGACCGTGAGTTGATCATCGCCGCTGGCTACGACCCAGACAGCGAGCGCGAACGCGAGCTGGGCCTCATGGCCTTGCACTGCGCCGCGATGATGTTCGAGCCGGGCACCGTCCAGGGCAGCGCGCCTGGCCGCAACAGCCCATGCCCGTGTGGTAGCGGTAAGAAGTACAAGAAGTGCTGCCGTGCAGCCGACGAAGCCAAGGCCCAAGTGCCCAAGCAGACGGTACAAGAGGCGCACATTCCGCGGATCTTCGACGACGAGGCGATGGATGCCGACCAGGACCGGCTGCATCAGCTGCTGGCGTCTGAGCCGACCCTGGTGCACCTGCGCTACGACCGGGCGAAGCTCGACCCCTTCTTGGATGCCGGTTTGCCGGACAACGAGGCCGAGCTCGACGCTGAGGGATGGACCGACGTGATGACCAGCCTCGCGCAGCGCTTTCACAAGGCGCACGCGGGAGACCTGGACGTTGTCGCGGCGTTGCTGCTCTGCGGTCGTACCGGCGACCACGACGCCCTGACCATTCGGGCGCTCGCCAACGGCGTGCTGCACCTGGCGCTCACGGATATGAGCGGCGAGCTGGAGATGAATTTGATCGCAGCCGAGATTTTGCGTGTCACCGTCAGTGAGGCTGAAGACGCGGGCAATCCGGTGGCCGCCTTTGGTGGCGCGCAGTAGTCGGGGAGTGTCGGTGGGGTCCGCCCAAGAGGGGGACACACAGCGAGCTGCCGGCCTACAGCAGCAGCCCACGAGGCTTACTCAGCCCATCCACGCCGCGATAACGCCCGCGCTCATCGACCGCCACAGTCGCCACGGCAACATCCGGATCATGGGTGAAGAACAACCGACCACCGCGGCTGACCAGATCGGTCAACAGCGCCGTCTTCTCGTCTATTAGCAGCTCGGGATAGCGGTCGTAGCCCATGGTAATCGGCAGGTGCACCCACGGCATTCCCGGGATCAGGTCGCCAGCGAAAATCACCGGCCCGTCCTCACTCGGCACCTCGACGAGCATCAGGCCAGGCGTGTGACCATCGGAGTAATGCAACCGATAGTCGGAACCCAGCACCTCAGACGCGCCGCCGCCCACGACCTCTAGCCGACCGCTCTGCTCCAGCAAGGGCTGCAGCTCTTTGATGTAGCTCGCTCGGTCCCGCATATGCGGCGAAAGCGCGCGCTGCCAAGCGCCCTCACTCACCACGAACTGTGCCGTTGAAAACGCCAACTGCAGCGGCTGACCTTCCTCGTAGACCGTCAGCAGCCCGCCAGCATGGTCGAAATGCAGGTGAGAGAGCACCACAACGTCGATGTCAGACTCACCGAGCCCCAGCGCATCGAGCTCGCGCAGCAGCACATGTTCGGGTTCCTGCACCCCAAAACGGTCTCGCAGCTTGGGGGGGAAGAAGGCGCCGACGCCCGTCTCCAACAGGATGCGGCGAACTACGTCCGTGCCACCTGGAGCTGTGCCGCCTGTCTCTTCGATGAGCAGCGCTCGGCAGGCCAGGTCGATGCGACCGCGGTCGTCTGGGGTCATCCAGCGCGACCACACCGCCCTCGGTGCGTTGCCGAACATGGCGCCGCCGTCGAGCTTCTGACTGTTGCCATCGAGGGCCCAGATCTTGCGCTGAACGCCTGATTTCTCGGGGTTTTCGCTCGAATTCGTCGCGCCCATGGCGCCCTCCACGGCAGTTAAACCGACAGACGCAACGGGGCGCCCTGACTATTTGAGCGGCAGGTGAATCTCGACGAATTCGTAGTCAAACGCGCCTTTACCGGTAGCGTCGCTGAACTCACTGATGTACGGCGTGGTGCGCCCTGCCGAAGCGGTCCCCGTCGCCCCAGGGGTGGCGCTGCCTGGCTTGGGCGACACCACACTCCAAGAGGAAGCATCGGCCGCGCTGGTGACGGGCAGCTTACGCTGGTAGCTGTTGCCGCCGCCTTTCGGCATCGCCACCGAGGGTCCGTCCACGAGGTTGCTCTGGCTGTCTTTGAGCGCAAAGGTCTCGTCGCCGTTGATCAGCGGGAAGTTCGACTTGGTCGTGATGTACGTCACGTTTGCAGCGAGCGTCACGCCCCAGAACTTCTCGAAATCGGCCTTGTCCGCCTTGCGACCCACGATGAGGAAGCCGCCGGGTACCAGTTGTGTGCCCGTGGGGAATACCAACGTCTTGTCGCTGCCGGTCTGGATCAACTGCCAGCCAGCCATGTCCAGGTTGAGGGCGCTCGGCACCACGATTTCGACCGGAATCTCCAGCTTATCGACTGTGATCTTACCGCTCTTGGGCTTGTCACCTGCGGTGAAGGTCAGCGTAGCCGTCAGCTTTCCAGCGGCGAACACCAGCGTAGCCGGGACGTCGCCGAGCTGCTTGCCGCCGGGCGCCGCCTTGACCGTCGCTGTAAAGCCAGCGGCCGGAGCCGGCAGCGACAAGGTCACATCGATATTGACCGTCGAGCCCGTGGCGGCCTTGACTGGTGACGGCGCCGCGCTGACGACCTCCGGGGTCGCGTCTTTCGCTAGAATATCAATCTTGACCGTCTTGCTCTCTTTGCCGCCCTTGACCTTGGCGGTGAAGATGGCCTTGCCAGCCTTACCGGCCTTGATGTCGACGGTGGTGGACAGCTGCCCAGCCTTGATGGTCAGCGGCGAGCCTACCGGCTCCGCGATCGTTGCGTCGTCGGTCGTCACCTCGATAATCACGTCGGTGTCTGTGGCGTGATTGAGGTTGATCGTGATGGGTTTGGGGGTCGCCGGGCCGGTCACACCTTCGTACTGAAACACGGAACCGGGGGTGATGGAGCCCACCTCGGGCGGTCCAAGCAAGATGTCCTTTTCGTCACGCGGTAGCAGCTTCATGAGTCCCGTGCGGAAGCTCACTGGTCCGGTGACGCCCGTCAGCACCATCCCCGTCTTGACCTTCGGGTACTTGCCACCACTGAACACGCCGTCGTCCACGCGGAGACCGCCGGTCAATTCAAACTCGTTGTCTGCGTCTTTGGCGCCTGTACCCAGCGGCGGCTTGTCATTGGTCACGGCGATGTTCTTCACCGCAATCAACAAGCCGTCACTCGGCGATTTGTACGTATCCTTGCCCGTCATTTGAGCCACAGCCGCGGCATCGAGCACGCGCGGTACAACTTTCTCAGTCTTGCCGGTGTCCTTGAAATCGACGCTAGCGAGCTGCATCTGGTCGTAGAAGGTGCCAACGGTACCGCCAGTGATGTCGATGATCTGGTCGCGTTTGGGCATTTTGCCCTCACTGCCCGCGTAGATGTAGATGCCACCATGGTCTGTCGCGCCACCGGCGGTCTGCACGAAGTAGCCCACCGGTCCGACAGCCGACACGGCCACGCCTGCGACAGCAACGCGTTGGTCCATCAGCGTCTTGTCGGTCTTAATGTCCTTGATCGTCCGCAGGCAGCCACCGTTGCCCGGATTGGCGTAGTCGGGACAGGGATCGCAAACATCGCCCTTGCCGTCTTTGTCCTTGTCCGCCTGATCCGCGTTGCCCTTTTGCGGGCAGTTGTCCTTCGCGCTGGGGATCCCGTCGCCGTCTAGATCCGCGGGGTCGACCTTCTTGCAGGTGTCTGTATCGGCGTCGAGCGGGCAAGGGTCGCAGGCATCGCCCACACCGTCACTGTCCGCGTCGGCCTGTTTGCCGTTGTCGAGCGGTCGCACCGGATCGAAAACTGTCGGGCACTTGTCGGCGTCATTGGCAATGCCATCGCCGTCTGTGTCCTTGGGGTCGCTCTTGCCAGCGTAGAGGCCTGAACCGTTCACCGCGTCATCCTTCAACGTACGCGAGGGTACACAGGAGGGCTCGTCTTTCGGTGTCTCGCAGGAAAAGAGCGGGTAGTTTGGCGTGCCGATCTTCGCTTTCAAGTCAGCCCAGGTCTTGCCGATGCTGTTCTTGACGCAGACCACCTTCTTCGAGCCGCACACGTCACCGATGCTCTCGCAGCTCGTGTCCAACGCCGTGGCGATCTTCTCACTGCCTGCGAGTACGTCACCGCCGCGAACGACCAAGATGGTGTCCGATGGCTTCGAATCGATAATGGCGCGGTGGTAGACACCTTTGTCGCGACGAAACACCGCGATATCACCAGCCTGACCCACAGCGAGCGAGCCCATGGCGTCATCCATCGCGAGCGCCCGTGCGGCGCCAACGGTGGCCATCTCCCACAACTGCCAGTCTTTGAAATACTTGTTGAAGTGGTGGTCGTTCATGTAAGCCGCGCACGCGAGCTCGCGTACCATGTTCATCGAGCCGCTGGGCAGCCAATCGACACCCAAACCGATGCTCACGCCCATGCGGTGCGCCAGGGTCACGCGTGCCGTATCGCCGTACAGACTGACATTGGACCGCGGCGACCAGATCAGCTTGCCGCCCTTTGCAGCTAAAAGGCCGTAATCTCCGGCCAAAAGCCCAACACCGTGAATCAGCGCAGCGTGGCTGTCGATGGCGTCTGTGCCGCCATCTTGCTGGTTGCTCAGGCAGAGGAACTCGTTGCGAGCGGAGGCGTCGATGCCCTCGGCCACGTGGGGAGCCCAGGCGTCGGCGGAGGTGGCCTTGGGCTTCTTCGAGTAGTTGCAGCCCGAGTCATATTTCGTGCCGCTGCTGTCGCCGAGCGGGAAGGTGTCGTACCGGGCACCAGGCTGACCGAGTCCGTTGTCGCCCTTGCCAGTCGCGTCCAGGTCGCGCATCAGGCCGGAGAGATCGCCTGAGCCGAAGATGGCCGTGCCACCGGTCAAGATGTAGCGCAGCTCGCCGAATGCTTTTTGGTCGGTGCTCGCGCCGCCGCCGGAGACGCTAACTTTGGGGTTGCCGCCCTTGCCCTTGCGCCAATCGTGCCGATGCTCCCAACGCAGCGCTGGGTCAACATTCGCCTCGCTTGGCACCCAAGGGCGCCCATTGAGCCAACCCACGTGATTGTGCGCGTCGATGAGACCGGGGGATACGACCGCCTCGGGACACACCACCCAGTTGTGATCCGTCGCCTTCTGGGCGCAATCACAACCAACGCATGTGATCTTTCCGTCCTCGATGAGGACACCGCCGCCTACCGTCACCTCACCGCCAGGAAGCAGCAAATCACCGATAATCAGCATGCCCTTGGTGCCCTGCTTCTCGAGCGAGCAGCCATTGTCTCCGAGTTCGCCGGTGACAGTTGGGGTGCCATTGCACAGGTCAACTGACGCTGGCCCACCACCTGAACCGTCGGTTCCGCCGCCGTCACCCGTGCCACTGATCGTCCCGTCTTGGCTCGCAGAGCCATCTGCGCCGACAGCATCGTCACCATCCGCACCGGCGTCAGTGCCGCATCCAGCCAGCGTCAGGGCTGCAGCTAGGGCTACGAAAGTGAGGGTAAATTTGAGTCGACTCATCGGGTCCTCCGCTCATTAGCCACGGGAGTGTGCTTGTGCCTGTCGGTCGACACAAGCCGAAATTTTGGTGACGGCGGGCGCTTGCAGCCGAAGTCACGCCTCTGAAGAAATTGCTGTGACGGATTTCGCAAGCAACGCACAATACCCCATCAGACCACGAGAAACGGGCGCAGGTTCAGCGCCCGACGAAGGAATCAATGGCCACCGACCCCACCCTCAAGAGCCTGTACGCCGACCACATGCGGGACGTCTGGCACACGCTGCGGCGTCTCGGGGTGCAGACGCGAGACCTGGAAGACGCCACGCACGAGGTTTTTCTCGTCGCATTTCGCCGCTGGGATTCCTACGACCCGACGCGATCGGGCCGCGCTTGGCTGACGGGAATCGCCTGGCGCGTTGCAGCCGGTGAGCGGCGGAGAGCCCGCAATCGCAAGGTGTCCATCGGTTTTGCGCGTGAGCCGGGAGACATGGAGGCGCGCGACGCCCATCAGCTGACTGAGGCGGCAGAGGCACGTGCCCTGGTCCATCACGTGCTGGCCGGCTTGCCAGACCCGCAGCGGGACGTCTTTGTCCTGCACGAGCTCGACGGAATGTCGATGCCGGAGATCGTTGAGATGACAGAAGTGCCCCTCAACACGCTCTATTCGCGGCTGCGATTGGCGCGTAAGAAGTTCAAGGCGGAGGTTCTGCGGTTGCAGGACGCCCAGGAGGTGCGGCCATGACGAGCCATCCCCCAGGTCAAGACCCGTGGCTCTCCGAGCTGCTCCAGGCAGAGAAACAGGCGCCCGGCCCATCGGCCGAGCTGCAATCGCGGCTCTGGTCACGACTGGAGCAGAGCATCGCTTCAGACGGCGCGGAGACGACGCCATCGGAGCAAGCCGCAGGTGAGACGAGTGGCATGAGCCCCGAGTCTGCAGTGCACGCATCACGAGAAGGGGCGTTGCAGTTGCGCCCTTCGCAGCCCCCGGGCCTTTTACCTGACAACATGGGCCTGTGGATGGTCTCGCCGATGGTCGTCGGCACATTGCTGGTCGCTGGCATCGCTCACATCGACGGCCTGCGCGCGGAACCGATGAGAGGCCTCCATGCAGCGGGTGCGACGGAGCAGATCGCGGCCAATCACCCAAGCACCGATGATGCGGCAGGCCCCGTCGCCAAGCGCGTCGCGGTGCGCGCTGTGGCGGCATCTGCAGCACACGCACAAGCGGAAGGCCCCGCCAAGGGATCCGAGTCACCTGACGATAGTGCCGGCGAGGCCAATCAGGAGGCGTTGCGCCCTGCTGGCGCCAAGGAAGTCGCTGCCCTAGCCAACGCTGATCACGCTACACAACCACCGCCCGCTGAAGCGGACAAGGCTGACGCTACGAGGCGCAAGCCGCGCCGCAAGCGGCATCGCAAGGTCGCCCGCCCCGCGCCCAAACCCCAGCAAGGGGGCACGGCACCCGCGCCTAAGACCAACACCTTACGTGAGGAGTTGCGCCTGGTTCGCGCCGCCCGCTCCGCCTTGGGCAACGGAAATACAAGCGGCGCGCTGCGTACACTGGCAGACCACGCCCAGCGCTTCCCTGTCGGCCAACTCAGTGAGGAGCGCGCCGCCCTGCGTGTGGTCGCTCTGGCCAAAGGTGGTGCGACGAAGGCCGCCCGCACCGCCGCGCAGTCCTTTCATCAACGCTATCCGCACAGCATGCAGTCCCGCATCGTGCAAGGAGCCATTGCCCAGCTTCCCTGAGACGCCGATTGGGGAGTCGCCACACCACTCATCACAGCGTCGTGTCGCGTTTTCACAGTCAAAATCATCAGGGATGTGGTAGCTTTTTCGTCGGAGGTGTCACGCCAAATGTCA
>JAGSHB010000214.1 GCA_023954815.1 Myxococcales bacterium
ACGTCGGGCAGCTTGATGGCGCCGAGCTCCTTGGGCAGCACCATGTCGAACTCGATCTGCAGCTGCAGCGCGCCTTCGAGGGCTTGGGTGAAGGTGATCTCCCACGCCCGGCGGCCTTTCCCGGCCTTGGCGTTCTTGGCCGCGCGGACCTTGTTCAGACTCGGCGCGGTGACCTTGGGTTCATTGACCCCGGCCGGCAGCGAGATAACCAGCTTGTCGATGCGACCGCTCTTGAGCTCCACGAGCAGCGCTGCGGTGCCGCGCAGGGAGCGCTCGCCTACGTCGTAGAGCGTCGTCATGCGGGCGTCAAAGCGGATGTTCTTGGCCTGGGCCGCCGCCACCTTAGTCGTCAGCTTGCCGGGCTCGCCGACGTGCTTGAACGCTTGGCTGACCTTGTCTTTGAGGGTCTTGCGCACGTGGGTCGGCAGCGCGTCCTGGCCCGCTGGCATGAAGCCGGCTGGCTGCTTTATCGGCGCAAATCCAATCTTTTTGCCGTCAAACAGCGCCACGGCACCGTTTTCGCGGAAGGCACCCAGCGGCCTGACCACCGGCACCTCAATCGCAGCGCCGGCCTTGCGGGGCGCGACCCGTTCGAGCTCCAGCGACAGCCGCCGTTTGCCTGACTCCGTGCCCGTCAGGCTGACCTGCACCTGGCGGGGCTTGTCCTTGTCAGCGGCGAAGGTGCGCCAATCTTCCACGCCCGCACCGGTGACCTTGTAGACCACCACATCTTTCGGGATCTGTACGGCCAGGGTGCTCAGCTTGCCGCGAATCACCTCGTAGTCGATGACCACCCGCGAGCGCAGCACGCCCTCATCGAGCCGCACTAGCTGCCACGTCTCGGTGTTGAGGCGCACTAGCTGCTCCGGCGCCGCGCGGGACTCGGTCCAGCGAATCGTGACGGTGTCGGACGGCGGCAAGTAGCCAACCGCGGTGGTCGTCGCCTTGTCGCCCTTGCCCTGCACCGTCGTCTTCAGCGGCGCCAAGGGTTCGAAATGCACGGAGCGCTCACCCGCGACCACAGCCTGCACAGAGGTGATCGGCACGCGCGAGAGCGGCAGGGCGATCTGCGGCTGACCGTGGGTACGGTCGACCGCGAGCCGAAACTTGGCGGTAATGATGTGCTCGCCAGCGCCGCGCACAGCCACCTGGTGCCAGCCGTCGGCCACCGTCGACACCAGTGCGCGCTTGCCGTCGAACACCGAGGTGAGCGCCGACGCTTCATCGATGAGCCGCACTTGGACTGGGGCCTGACCCACCAAGACGCTGAACTGCGCCGTCACATCGACACCGTCGCCCTGGGCGTCAGGGCGAACCACATAACGCACGCTGCGGACGGCACCAGATTGGGCACCCAGCCCCCACGCGAGCACCACCGCCGTCGTCGCGGGCACTTCGAAGTTTCCGTTGCCTTTGGCCTTGGCGCTGGGCCACAGACGCGCAGCGTTCGCTCCCGGACCACTGATACGAACGCTAGCGCCAGGCACCGGCGGCAGGGCAATGAGCGCGCTGTTGCCGCTGGCCGACTGCCGCACACGCACCTGCACCACCATGCGGATGTCCATGGCCGAGGAGGGGTCGTCGATACGCAGCATGTGCGCACCCGCCCGCCGAAGCAGCTGCAGCGAGTCGCCGTCGGAGGTGACTGACTCCAAGATCTGGTCACCGGGCAGGAGCAAGACCTCCGCAGGGCCTTTGCCCGACGCCTTAACGGTGCCGGTGATCACAGCCCGGGCGAAGCGGCCCCCAGCCGACGGCAGCGTCACCACTACGTTGGCGCGGGTCCACGCTGTGGGCGACGACTGACCGCTCGCCTTGCGCATCAACCCCTGGTACCGGGCCAAGCTAAGCTGGACCGATTCACCCGGTTTTGTGGGCTGGGCGCGCAGATTCGGCGTGAAGGCGAGGCCAGCGACAACGACACTCAGCGCGACGGCGAGCGCCCAACTCCGACCGAAGCGGGGGCGGGTGACAAGAGGGGCGGGAGAGGCGAGGCGAACGATAGCGGCGGTCATAAGTGTCCTCCAGAACAAGCGACCCAAGAGTCGACGCGCCAGCAGCGCGAATGATCTATCTGGAGGGCACAACGCGGAGATGATGCGCCCGATTCCCGTTTCCGATGAGATGGTTTCCTTACTTCGCCTTCACCACATTGCTGAGCGAACCGACGTGCTCAACCGTCACTGTGACCTTGTCGCCATTGCTCAGGGCGAAGGTTTTGCCAGGGGTTCCGGTGAAGATGACATCGCCAGGTTGGAGCTTCATCACGCCGCTGACGAACGAGATGATCTTCTTGATGCTGTGGATCATCAGCTTGGCGCTGGAGTCCTGCACGACTTTGCCGTTGACCGCCGTGGCGATCTTCAGGCTCTGCACGTCTGCGCCGCTGACAATTGTTGGGCCGATGGGACCGAACGTGTCGGAGCCCTTGGCGCGGAACCACTGCAGATCGCTCGATTGCCAGCTGCGCTCGCTGACGTCGTTGCCCGCGGTCACCCCGAAGAGGTAGTCGAGGGCCTTGGCCTCGGAGACGTCCGCGGCTTCCTTGCCGATTACCAGGACAATCTCGCCTTCGAAGTGCAGGTTGCTGGCACCTTTGGGCCGCAGGATGGGGGCGTCGGGGCCGACGATGCAGCCCGGTTGCTTGAAGAAGGCCGGCGGCGGCGCGGTGGAGCTGCTGCCCGCGTGATCGGTGTAGTTGAGGCCGATGGCGAGCACCTTGCCGGGAACCACCGGCGCCAACACGGTGACGTTTGAGAGGGCCACGGTCTTGCCGGTGGGGGTGCCGCCGGCGAGGAAGTTCTTGTTGAGGACGTGCACGGTGCTGCCGACGAGCCGGCCGAACTGGACCTTGCCGTTGTGGGAAAAGCGAACCCATTTCTTGATGCCGGTTGTGGGTAGGACGGCGATGTCTGGCGCGTTGGCGCTGTCGCCTGTGGCTTGCGCGTCTGGGACGGCAGCGCTCTTTGTGTCCGTCGCTCCAGGGACATCCGCCGCTACTTGAGCGTCTGCCGCTGGGGACGTGGTGTCGGGTGCTGCGGCGGCGCTGTCGGCCGTTGCATCGCCGGCGTTCTTGCTGCCGCTCTGGGCGGAGCTTGGAGGGTCTGCGCAGGCCCCGACCAGAAAAGCCAGGACGAAGACGACAGGTCCAATTCGGCTGCGGTTTCCCATGGTTTGTGCCCTCTCTGTGCAATCGTATGTTGCTCGAGGGTAGCACTGCGGCATCGAACGCGAAGCACCAACGATTTGATTGGGGACTGCCGCTCTATCTAACCCGGTCACGCAACAAGGCGCTGGTACCGGTCAACAGCGTTCCCGGCTGCGAGATGAAGCGCGTCGGCCGCCCTGCTTTGGACGATACGACGAGCGCGCGGGACGGATTCAATACGATGCCCGACCCACGGGTCAGCGTTCGTGTCGTGTGGTCGTAGCGCAGGGTCATCGCCACACCCGGACGCCGGCTCCAGGCGCGCGCCTGGGTCCGAGGAAACATCGCGGGCTCAACCGTGGCCTTCCGGCTGGCGGCATGACCCACACGCTGCGCCGCCGTTTTCGATTTGGTAGATTTGAGCAACTTGAGACTCAGCAAAGCGGACGACGCGCCGATGGGTGGCACGCGATTCGCTCCCCCGCGCAGCCATCGCACGAGGGCGCCGCGACCGACCCCCACGTCCCGTTTCAGCGTCGCTTGGGCGCCGTCGACGGTGCCGCGCCACCGCCACAGTTCACCCGATACCTGCGATCCCGTGCCATCGGCACCGTTGGGAGGACGCGACCACCAGACCACTGCGTCTAGGAAGAACGCCGGACGCTCAACGGGCGGGGCGATGGGCGCACTGACCCGGCCGGTGCGGGTGTCGATGAGCACAAACGTGCTGCTGCGCTTGCCTGCCAGCACCTCCTGCCCTGAGGTGACCACGACGACGTGGGACTGCTGGTCAGCAAACAGCTTCCCAGGCGCGCGCGATACGTAGCCGGTCCGCGTGAAGTCCAGCAGTTTCTTGATCTTGCCCGTGTTGACATCGACGTGCATGAGGCGCCATGTGCTGACGCCGCCTTTTCGCTGACCAGCGGACCAATAGACGACCCCACGGCCCTGCGACACAAACCGGGGGCGAATCACGTGACGGTTGCTGACGAGGCGACGCCGAGCGCCCTGGGCCGACGCATACCAAAGGCTCCCCGGCTGCTGCGGAAAGAAGTCGATGAAGTCACGGTGTTCGCTCTTGTCGCCCATCATCGGATGGCGCGTCCAAATCCGCGCGCCGTCAGTCATGAACCGATGATTGGCTATCCCCCGTGAGGGCCCCCGCGCGCTACCACCTGCCTGAACCAGCATGAGCTTACCGCGGCGGTCAGTGCGGTACAGGGCCGATCCGTAAAATCGGACGTCGGTCACGTAGACGCCGTCTCTGGAGCAGGACTGAATAACCGGCGACCGTAGACGCTTGGGAATCAGGGTCACCACAGGCTTGTTGTTGCGGTTGTACAGGCTCAGTTTGAAGCGGTAGCTGCGTTGACCGGCCGGGGGATACGCCACGTGGAGTACTGTACCACCCGTACAGCCGAACAAGCGCCCCCGTGCCCCAGGCGGCGTCATGCGCTGCCATCGCTTGTCGGCATGCCGCCACACAACTGGCGTGTGGCCATCCATGGTCTCCAACCACAGGCGCTCTGATCGCTGGGGGGGGGGGCGGTGCTGGCCGCGCGGCATGCGGTGCACAGCTGGCTGAATCCGACGCTGGGCCTTGGAAGGTCGCGGTGCGGCGCCAACGAGGGTCGGTGCGACCAGGGCAGCTACCGACAACGCGAACAAAGCGGCCGAGATACGGGGTGAGCTGCGATGACCGGGCGAAAAGGAAGACACGATGGACCTCTCAAGCATGGGGCTGCAACCAGGGGTGCCGTTGGCGCGGCGTCGGTCTGCTTGCAACGGAAAGCGAGCGGTCGCGATTCATTGATGGACGACTCATGGCCTAGGAGCCCGCCTACGGGCCAATGCCCCGTACCCCCCACTAATATGCCTTCGAGGCTGAGAAACGGCGCTGCGGGCATCCTGGGGCTCAGGAAAGGCAGTTGACCTCCAAAAATGGACCAGAATCTACGGCGCAGGGCGGTCTCATGACATCCGCGCCGCATCGGGAGTGCTGGCTGCCTCGCCCGTGTCAGCATGCGATGCCGCGGTCACGGCGCCAGCGCCACAGACGACGAGACCTGCGTTCGCTGGTGGTGGGCACGGTAGCGCACTCGCGCGAACAGCAGCACGCAGGTGCTGCCGATTGCCACAACCAAACGGCGTAACGTACCCTGACGAGGTTCGAATATGCGTCTTCATCAAGCCACCTGGCGCCTCCTTTGGGGGCCTCCGTTGTTGTCGTCATACGCGCCGGACCCACAAGAGGTCGAACGATGCCCCCCTACAATCAAGCCAAAGCTCTCCTATCTCCGCGCGCTCGTCACAGGTGGGTTTGGCTCGCCAGTCTCCTGCTGATCGCATGCGGAGATGGCGGCGGTGAGTTGGACCCACCGGCAGACGCTGGGTTGGCGGGAGACGTCTCCCTGGACGTGAGCTTGGACAGCTTCGCCGACGGCGGGCTCGACACCTCCGGTGAGGACGACATCGCTGCGGCAGACGACGCGGCTGCCCAGGACGTGGCGGTGGCTAAACCGGATAGCGCCGACGATGTGGCCAAGCCCGACGCGAGCGCATCACCGGATGGTGGTCCGGCAACGGATGTCGGTGGCATGGATGGTGGTGGGGCAGGAACACAAGACGCGGCTCAGGCCGACGGGGCTGAGACCGACGCTGCTCAAGGGCAGGCGGATGGCGCGGAGCAGGCGGATGGCGGCGGTGCAGATGGCGGCGGTGCAGACAGCGGCGGTGCAGACGGCGCCAAACCCGCGGTTCACATCGAGAATCAGGGCGGCAAGCTCGCGTGCAGCTTCGACAAGTACAGCCCACCCGCCCAAGCCAAAGTGACGTGGCGGTGGCGGCTCAATACCGGCGCATGGGCAGACGGCAAGGCGGTGTGGGACAAGCAACTGAAGGCCTGCGATCTGCTCGCATGTACGGCCACGGTGGAGACAACCTCCGCCAAGCTCACCTCCGCCCCGGCCAAGACGCAGCTGCCGGTCGGCGCGC
This sequence comes from Myxococcales bacterium, assembly GCA_023954815.1. GTDB lineage: Bacteria > Myxococcota_A > UBA9042 > UBA9042 > UBA9042 > UBA9042. The sequence goes on from JAGSHB010000214.1 coordinate 6,143, forward strand.
TCTGCAACACGGGCAACAGCTGCCAAGCGCCGAGCTGCAGTGAACTCGGCGGTTGCGCGGCGGCGGGCAAGCCAGGCACCTGTGAGGACGGCGACCCTTGCACCATCGGCGACACCTGCACCAGCGGCACCTGCATCGCCGGCAAGAAAGAGGCCTGCGTCAACTACTACAGCGATCAGGACGGCGACGGCTTCGGTCAGGCATCGCTGGGTTGTCTGTGCAAAGCGCCGGCCAACGCCGTGACGCAAAAGGGCGACTGCAACGACACCATCAAGACCGTCTATCCGAAGGCCAAGGAGACCTGTGACGGCCTGGACGAAGACTGCGATGGCAGCACGGACGAGGCGGCGTGCACGGGGATGTTCCCCCCTGGTACGGCGGACTTCAAACCGAAGAAACCGACCACCGGCGACACCTATGACACCGAAGCCACCGCGACCTTCGATGCAGGCCCCTTCGGCAAGGTCACGCTGACAGGCAATGTGAAGAAGACCGCCAAGGACAAGCCCGCCACGTGGTGTTTCGCCGGGCCGGCCAAGCTCTCCGGCGCGCCGTTTTCGCTCGACAAGGTCCAGCTGAAGATCTGCAAAGACGCAGCCGGCACCATCACGCGCACGTACGCTGCCGACCTGACCATTGAAGGCAGCAAGAGCAGCGTCTCGGGCACATTTTCGGTCGGTGCGAGCGCCGGGCTGGTGATGAACGCCACTGCGCTGAAGATCATGGGGCTCAGCGCAAGCGGGGTCTCGCTGTCCTGGCAGAAGGGGCAAGGGCACGTATCGATCGCCAAGGCAGATGTGACGATCGCCTACCTGGGCCAGCAACTCAAGGGAGCGCTGACGGGCAAGTGGGTTCCGAATAAGGACACGACGCTCGCCATCGCATTCGCGACGCAGACGGGCAGCAAGACTGTCGGCGGAGTGGTGGGTGCGACCTCGCAGACGCTCTCGGGTAGCCATAGCCGAAAGGGCGGCGAGACCACGACGACGCTCGCGCTCGGGGCGAAGAAGCTGACGCTGCCAGGCGCGAACCCGGATGAGTGGGCGGTGAGCGCCAAGCGCCAATCGGGCAAGACGTGGAAGCTCGAGATCGCAGCCAAAGACACGACCGTCGGCCCGTTTACGAACCTGGCGCTGTCGGGCGATTTCATCGAAGGGGCAAAGACCGCCTGCGTGACGGGGGATACAGGACACAAACCGGCCGGTGCGTTGACGAATATGACCGTCACCGTGTGCTGGACTGACGGTAAAGCGACGGTCACGTACAACGCGCAAGTCGACGCCAAACCAACCGGAGCCGCGAAGCTCTCGGGCCAGTGGGGCAGCGGCAAGCTGTGTCTCAGTGCGGATGTCGCAAACGCTGGGCCAGCGAGCGGTGGCGCGGCGCCCAAGGTCAGCGTTCAGACCTGTTTTGACCCGAAGACCAAGGTGTTTTCGCCACTGACGTTCCAGACCACAGCCGTCCTACCCAACAAAGCCGCCGTACCTATGCAGGGGGTCACCGACCCCAAGACCGGCGCGCTCTGTCTCACGGGCGCGGCTACGACGCAGGCGGGCTCGTTGCTGCCGCTCAAGGGCGTCACCTTCCTTGCGGTGACGGCAAAGAGCTGCATGGCTGGACAGAAATTTAGCGATATCTCCATCAACTACATCTACCGAATCGGCAAATCCGCAACGCTGCGGCGGTAGTGCTGCAGACGACGCTGCACCTCGGAGAGGTCGGCGGGCTCTGCAAGACCGCGGCAGCCACTGTGGACGCCTGTATGACCGCCGATAAGAAGTGGCGGGCAGCGGCGGCCAACCCAGCGTTGCGTTTCGGTGGGCGGTACGCGTGGGTGGGCGGCGTGTGTGTCGATCAAGAGGCGACGACGAAGAGCCAATGCGGCGCCGGTAGCTCCTGGCAGCACGGGGCATCCTTCCGCGGCATCACGACCCTCGCGGCGCCCTGTAGCTCGAGCAGCGGATCAGCCTGCGCTGCGCCTTGGAAGGCGTTTTTTGACTTGCCCTCCGCAGCCCCGACCGCCCTACGCACGGCGGTCTTTGGCACGGTCACGGGTGCGGCGTGGGTCCATGGCGGCAAGGCGGTCTTGCAGATTGGCTCCCCGGTCACCAGCGCGCTCACAGGCGGCGCCATCGTCTTGGCAGCTTCCGGCAAAACTTCTCTGATCTCACTGACGAAACCAGCGGTGCGCGGCCGCCTGAGCGCCGACGGTGCCTGGACTCCCAACATCGTAGGCGACACCAGCTTCTCCCTGGCACGCAACAGCTGGGCCACGCTCAAGGTCATCGCCAAGGTCGCCGGTACCGTCGACCCAAAGAGTCCAAATCGCCTGATTCTGAGCGGCCTCTTGCTGCCGCAGTCGTGCAACGCCGGCCAAACCTCCTGCACCTGGCCAACAGTGGAGCCGGTCAAAGCCAGCATTGGCGCTGGGGTATTTGCCGTCGACAACAAAGCGGGGCGGCTCGACCTCAGCGTGCCCTTTGCCTCAGCGAAGGGGCTGGATCTGACCGCCGAACTCACCAACAACGCCGCCGTGAAGCTACCGGGCAACGCCAAGGTGAAGCTCGAATCCCATGTCTTTGCAGTGTGGCCGCGTAACAGCGGCACTGGCGTGCTCTCCGCTACGCCGGAGTACAACTTCGTGGCGCCGCTGCCTCAGGCCTCCATCAAGGTTGGGCCGTTTACCATCACCTTCGGCAAGGCGATGAACGCCAAGGGGCTCATCGAGACCCGCCCGACGGTGCTCGTGGTCTCAACCCACGGCGCCAAAGGGCTCAAGCTCGACCTGGACGGGGCGGCCGCCAATGGCAAAGAGACGTCGTGGGATGTGCCCGCCGGCGCCACCGTCCGCAGCACGGCGCTGATCCCGCACATGAAGCCGTTCTTTCCCAACAACACCGCGACGGTGGATTTGTCGTGGGTGGCCCCGGCTAAGTTTAAGATCAAGGGGTCGTTTAAGGCCAAGGTGCCGATGATTCGCCCGGAGTACGGCGTCCCAGCGATTCGCTCCCTGGATCTGACCCAGGTCTTCGTCGAGCTGACCCTGCCTTCCGGCGACATCGTCATCGGCGGCAAGGCGGCGCTACAGGTCTACGACCGCGCCAAGAAGGTCTCGCACCTCA